>CAMCUM010000007.1 GCA_945878975.1 Legionella genomosp. 1 | reverse complement strand
ACACGCCCGAATAAATGTTCTTTTAATCATTAATATGCTCGCTTCCATTTATTGTTGGGTTATTGCCTGTTCGGCAATCAAAAAGAAAAAACATGTTGATTATCACGCTAATTCGTCTAAAAAATTTAATGTCCTTTCGGCGATTACGTTAGGTAATTGTTACTGACTAATGTTTTATTCCGCAGCAGGATACGCCAAGGATGTGTGGCGTGCGTGATGTGAGATTTTATTTTGGGGGCTTGTTGAATGTATTGGCGCTCTTGTGCGTTCACATGTTTGGAAGCGCTGGGTTTGTCGCGAAAAATAATCCACCAGATTGGAATCCAAACCAATGTTGCAACCGTGAGGACAAAGTACATCCCGCGCCAGTTAAACAATAGAATTAAATGCGAGGAAATCAATCCACCGAAGGCTAATGCCAAAGGTACGGCGATTAATGAAGCGGATAATGCACGATTGCGTTCTTGTTCGGGTAACCAATCACTGGTTGCTTTGGCCAAACATGGGAAGCTGGGGCCTTCTGCAACGCCTAATAGAATTCTTGCGATAAAAACGATATAAAAACTACTAGCAAATCCAGTTAATAGTGTTGCAACACCCCACAAAATGGTTGCGTCGGTCAGGGTCTTGTGTGCGCCGTAATGATCGGCCGCAATGCCCCCTAAAAAAGTAGTTAAAAAATACCCAATCCCAAAAGAACCCAAGATAAATCCGCATTGTTCATGAGAAAGATGAAATTCTTGCGCGATATTATCGAGGGCGTAGGCAATGGACGAGCGATCAACATAATTGATGATCGTGATAAAAAACAGCAAAGCGACGATAACCCAGCGAAAGCGGGTGCTATGTTTATGATTCATCATTTTCAGCATAAGCCTTCCTATCTGTTTTTGCAAACCGATCATTTAGCAAGATCTCTGGATCCAGCCCCATAAAGCGTGGGACGTCGGTGATTAGGGTGCTTTATAAATATTCATGCTCTTGGCCTCGGATAGGAAATCCCTGCATCGAACATTTGTCGTTCAGAATGAAACTTGCTACCATGAATCTTGCCTAAGATATGATGAGAACCGACAATGGTCAAAAGGATGTTGGTATTGTGGTGGCAGTATATCAGAGCATGGCGGTATCAATGGGCGTTGTGGATGGTCGTGGGTGTCACGTTACTGAGCCTGGTCGTGCATTGTGCCAGAAGTCCCAAACCGTTTAAGGTTGCTGTGGCCCCGATTATTTATCAAGGTCCGCGCTTGATTGTTCCTGAAAACTCTGCCTTGCGCTCCGTCGTGCATGTTGAGGCAGTGCATCCCCAAGCAGTGGTTTCTACCGTGGTTGTGCCAGCAACGGTTATCTCTATTCCCGCTAAAACAGTTGCGGTCTTTCCACCGCTCAGTGGGCAAATTGCCAAAATATTTAAAACCTTAGGTCAGACTGTGAAGGTGGGCGAGCCTTTATACGCTTTGGTTTCTCCTGATTTAGCGCAAGCTATTTCTGAACGAACGACGGCAGAAGCCACTTACGATCTTGCTAAAAAACATTTAAAGCGTCAGCGTGAATTAGCCCATTATCAAATCAATTCGGTGCGTGATTTAGAACAAGCTGAAAGCGGGATGATTCAGGCTGCAGCGGAATTGTACCGTTGTGTGGCGCGTTTGAAAGCTTTGCATATTAATGATGACGATCAAGATACGCAAGGTCATTTGATGATTCGTTCGCCTATTAATGGTGTGGTGACAGCAGTCAGTGGTGGCGTCGGGAGTTATTGGTCGGATCTGACGCAGCCGGTCATGACGATTGCGGATTTATCGCGGATCTACCTCGTAGCGAGTGCACAAGAGCATGATTTACCAGATTTTTTCTTAGGGCAAGAAGTACAAGTGGTGTTTGAACGTTTGAATAAAGCGTTTGTTTCGAATGTAGATTTTATCAATCCCATCCTCGATCCGAATACTCGCACAGTGAGTGTCGGGTTGGCTGTTGATAATCCCAATAACGAAATGCGACCCAATATGTTTGCACAATTGAAATTTCACAGACGTGGACGCCAGCGTATTGTATTACCGATGACGGCTGTCGTTCAACGTGGATTTGATAGCATTGTGTTTGTGGAAGTAGCGCCTTGGCAGTTTGAACCACGTATTGTGAATGTGGGTTTGCAATTGAATGATAATATCGAAATTGAATCTGGTTTAGCTGATCAAGAACGCGTTGCTATGACTGGAGGAATTATTCTCAATGATTGAACAGTTTGTCACGCAATGTTTTAAACGGCGCGGCGTTATGCTGTTGGTATTCGCATTGCTATTGGTCTATGGGTGGTATTGTTGGACCAAAATTCCGCTGGAAGCCTATCCTGATATTGCACCCGTTACGTCACAAGTGATTACGCAAGTGAATGGTTTAGCTGCTGCAGAAGTTGAACAACAAATTACCATTCCTTTAGAGCGAGCCTTGTTAGCAACGCCAGGCGTGACGGTGATTCGCTCGCGCTCTACATTTGGATTATCTTTGATAACGGTAGTGTTCCGGGAAGGGACCGATAACTATTGGTCGCGTGAGCGTTTATTAGAAAAAATCGCTCAAGTGTCTTTGCCTTATAATGCAAGTCCCGGTTTAGATCCTTTGACATCACCTATTGGGGAAATTTATCGCTATACGTTGAATTCTGAAATTTATAATACGCGTGAATTATCAGAACTTCAGTTTTGGAAGGTCATTCCACGTTTAAAGCAAGTGCCGGGGGTGGTGGATATTACTAATTTTGGAGGGATGACCACTCAGTTTTTGTTAGAACTCGATCCCTTAAAACTCAGTAAATATCATGTATCTTTAGCAACTATCAAGGCCGCTATTATTGCGAATAATGCAAATGCGGGTGGTTCTATTTTAACCCGTGGAGAACAGGGTATTGTGATTCGGGGTGTAGGATTGGTCCATAATTTGAAAGATTTTGGCAATATTATGGTGATGCAAGTGGGTGGAATTCCGGTTTATGTGAAAGATTTGGGTGTTGTGCGCTTGGGTCATAAGCAACGCCGAGGCATCGTCGGAAAAGATGCGCAGCCCGATGTTATTGAAGGGATTGTGCAAATGCTGAAAGGAGAAAATCCTTCTCAAGTGATTCGAGGGATCCATGCTGCAGTGGATGATTTAAATCATAATATTTTACCCAACGGCGTCAAAATTGTTCCTTATATTGACCGCTCAGAACTGGTCCATGCGACCGTGCATACGGTTGGTGATACGTTGCTCTATGGGATGGGGTTGGTGACCTTGGTATTGTTGTTTTTCTTAGGGAGTGTTCGAGCGGCGTTGATTGTAGCGATTACCATTCCTATCGCTTTGGTCACGGCATTTATATGTATGTACAATTTTGATATCCCAGCCAATCTCTTATCTTTGGGCGCCATCGATTTTGGGATTATTGTGGATGGTGCCATTGTGGTTACGGAAAATATTTTACGCCGACGCGAAGAAAAAAAACAAGCTACCATGCTGGAGTCAGAAGTACTCACTGCCACATTACAAGTCACGCAACCTATATTTTTTGGTATTTTGGTGATTATTACTGCTTATTCTGTTTTATTTTCTTTTCAGGATATTGAGTATAAATTGTTCGCACCCATGGCCTTTGCGGTGGGGTTTGCTTTGTTAGGTGCTTTGCTGGCAGCACTGTTTTTGTTACCAGGTTTGGCATTCCGAGCATACCATAATCCTGTGCGTATTTATGTGAATCCTTTTCTTGTTTGGTTAAAACCCCGTTATGGAGCGGCTTTAGAGTATTTGATGGGTAGAACCAAATTGGTGTTCGTCTTGTATTTCTCAACATTAGTATTAGTGGGGATCTTAGGATCTTATATTGGTCGAGATTTCTTACCCTATTTGGATGAAGGCTCCTTATGGTTGCAGGTCACCTTGCCGCCAGGGATTTCTTTGGATAAAGCGAGTGCCATGGCGGATGATTTACGTGCTGCAACGCTGAAGTCGCCAGAAGTCACTCATATTGTGTCGCAACTTGGGCGTAATGATGATGGAACCGACCCTTTTACGCCCGCGCATATTGAGTGTGCAGTGACCTTACTTCCCTATGCAGCATGGCCTGCTGGCATGAATAAACAAAAGTTGATTGCTATTTTGGCCGAACGCTATCGTAAATTGGCAGGGACACATGTGGCCTTTACGCAGCCGATGATTGATGGCGTTTTGGACAAAGTTGCTGGCGCGCACAGTGATTTGGTGGTAAAGATTTACGGCGACGACATGGTGGAAATGCGCAAAATTGCTACGAGTATTGTACAAGTATTAAAACAAATCCGCGGAGCCCAAGATGTGATCATCGATCAAGAACCGCCTATGACAGAGCTACGAGTGGAAGTGAATCGGCATGCTATTGCTAGATTGGGAATTAATATTTCAGATGTGATGGACTTGATTCAAACCGGTATTGGGGGAGAAGCGATTTCACAAATTTATATCCAAGAGCGTTTTTATGATTTGACAGTGCGTTTTGCGAAAGCGTTTCGGTCTAGTCCAGAGGAAATAGGGCGCTTATTGTTATCCAGTTCTACGGGTGCGTTGGTGTCCTTGTCAAAATTAGCAAAAATATATTATGACTCGGGGCAAACGACCGTTACGCATGAAATGATGCGCCGGCAATTGATTGTACGTCTGAATTTGCGCGAACGTGATCTGCTGTCTTTTACTCAGGATGCTAAACAACAAATTGCCGAAAAAGTGCCTTATAATCACACGGAATATCAAGTCATCATGGGTGGGCAACTAGAAAATCAACAGCGCGCACAAGCGAGGTTTAGAGTGATTATTCCTCTGTTATTGGGTCTTATGTTTATCTTATTGTTTGCGCAATTTGGTAATTTTCGTCAACCTGGATTGATATTGTTGACCGTGCCTTTGGCCATGTTTGGTGGCTTGTGTGCGTTACTCATGCGTGGTATGACTTTGAATGTGTCGAGTGCCGTGGGATTCATAGCGTTATTTGGAGTAGTGATTTTAAATGCGATTATTATGATCGCAAATTTAAATCGATGGCAACGCAAGAAAAATCCTGCTCCGTTGAAAGATAGCATTATCGGGGGGGCTCAAGAACGGTTGCGGCCTGTCTTGATGACCGCGACGGTGGCAGCGATAGGGATGATTCCTGCGGCAATGAAGCATGGTTTGGGCTCGGATGTGCAACGACCTTTGGCAACGGTTATTGTAGGAGGCTTGATTTCTGCGACAGCCCTGACTTTGTTATTACTTCCCGCATTGTATCACTGGATTGAGGAAAAGAATGTCATTGTGCGGCAAAAATTTGCTAAATTGCCAGATAGAGATCCATCATGATGATAAAACGGATGAGATCTTGCCCAACCCAAATAAGATGGTTATGTTGTGTGAGTCTGGGATTGCTGCCGACAGCTTGTGCGGTAGGGCCTAATTTTCATCGTCCTACGGCGCCTAATATTCAGCATTATGCAGAGCGGCCCATACCAGCATCTACGGTGACGACGCCTACGATTGGTGGGGCATCACAGCATTTTAAAATTAACCAAAAAATTGCCAAACAATGGTGGACAGTATTCCGTTCTCCTGCATTGGAACGTCTTATTAATGAGTCGTTACAGGCGAATCCAGATATGCGTGCGGCGGCTGCCAGTTTACAGATGGCACATGAAGCAACCAAAGTTGCGCGCACCGCTTTTTTTCCTTTGCTAACGGGTAATTATAGCCCTGTGCGCCAGCAGACGGCAGGAACATTGGCGAGTAATTTGTCTTCCAATGCGTATCTTTATACGTTGACCACTCAAAGTCTGAGTGTGGGTTACTTACCCGATGTATTTGGCATCACGCGCCGGCGGGTGGAGTCAGCTGCTGCACTAGAAGAGTCTGCTCTCTATCAATATGAGGCTGTTTATTTGACATTAAGTTCCAATGTTGTGTTGTCTGCTATTAATGAAGCATCTTTGCGTGGGCAGGTTGCAACGACAGAACGTATTATTAAAATATTACGAGAATTATTGCAGGTGCTCATCAAGCAAAAAAATTTAGGAGATTTGGGCGTAGAAGCTGTTGCAGAGCAAGAGGTATTTTTGGCACAAGCAGAAGCGTCTCTGTCAACCTTACGTTTGCAACTGGCGCAAAATCGGCATTTGTTGGCGAGTTTATCAGGACAATATTCCAGCGAACATTTGGATGTAGCCTTTACTTTACGTGATTTTGTGTTGCCACGTGACTTGCCATTGTCTTTGCCCTCTCAATTGATTGACAACCGACCTGATATTCGGGCTGCGGAAGCCAATATGCATGCTGCGAGTGCACAAATTGGTGTGGCGATAGCGAATCGTTTACCTAGTATCTCTATTTCAGCCAATGGTGGTTATTTGCCTGTCACCCAATCTTTAAATAGTATTCCGTATTTCTTAGCACCGCTTCCCACGGGACCTTCTTTATTTTGGAATTTAGGGGCTAATTTACTGGGCACTCTTTTTGATGCGGGATCCCTGTATTTCCAACAACGATCTGCCGAAGCGGCTTATAATTTATCGGTGGATCAATATAAACGAGTCGTCTTAAATGCATTCCAATCAGTGGCAGACAGTTTGAAGGCTTTGCAATTGGATGCTGAGGTCCTCCAACATACTAAAGATCAGGTGGATGCGGCTGAAACATTATTCAACGCGGTCAAACACAAACATCAATTGGGTTCGGCATCTTATTTGCAATTATTGTTCTCAGAAAGGGCCTATCTCGCTGCTTTATTGAGTTTGGTCCAAAGTCAAAGCATGCGTTTTTCAGATACCGTTGCATTATTTCAAGCACTAGGGGGTGGGTGGTCCATGCTCAAAGAGGGTGAGCTGGATAAGCCGGTTGGATCCGCAAGTATCATCGTCTTGAATCCTTGGGAACAGAGACCAGGTGTGCATTTATAATGTTAATGAGGCGCTAGGGTCGGTAATATACCCTTCACGAATGAGTGTTAGGTTTTTATGCTATCGCTTTTTGCTTGTGCGTTTTGATTAAAAACTCGCAATAGAGCTTGCTATTACTCGCTTTTAATCAAAACGCACAAGCAAAAATCAAGTCGCCTAAAACACCTAAAATTCATCCGTAAAGGGTATTATATTTCGTCCTATTGATTCTCTAGGACCTCTATATACTATAAAATAGCCTCTTTCTCTCTTTGAGACCCAAACTTCACGATGTTAGCCTTCACCCACTATTTAACCCTCAGGAATGTTCCTCTACCCATTCGTTCAGATGAAATTGTCATTTGGTTACCTGAATGGCTTCAGTCTCTTCAGGGAACACTCGAAAAACTGCATATAAAAAACTTAATTTCTTCAAGGGTTTTTACGATCGCTTCGCAGACATTGCGTGACTGGCAAGATAACCCGACTCATTACATCAAACAGCATAGCACGCCGGAAAGCCTTGACGCTCTTTATCAAGAAATGCTCTTTTTTATAAAAAATGATATCGTCTTTACGCAAAGAAAATTACCCATCGTAGGGGGGTATCCTTTTTCTGCGTCATTTTCTGGCGTAAAACTCGAAGTACGACTTGTGTTGCAAGATGAAGAGGGTGTCGTTCAACTGATACAAACCAATCAAACACAGAGTGCGGTTGGAGGGGAAACAAGACGTTCGCAACTAGCGCAAAGCATTAAAACACGTATAGGCGAAATTGCCTGGATTAAAGAAAGTATGGCTCATGTTGGTTTCTCGCTGACCGATCTACCCTTGGGTAAACCGCATGCTGAGCTTATTTGGTGTGTTGAACACTCTGAGGAATTATTAGACTATCTTAAGGATGATGCTCATTTTTCCAACCTTCCTATATTAAACGACGAATTTCCCTATGAGCAGCTCATTCAAACACCAAGATTAGAGATCATCACGAGTAGCTCATGTTGTGAACACTGTTGTATGCTTTTTGCAGGATTAAGATGGACACTCGAAAAGCGGAACATTCATTTACCTATCGTTCTGTATGCCGATTCTCCTTATAACGACTCGCCGAAGTACCATGAAATGCAAGGATCTGTCTATGTCATTCAATCATCAGGGACTTACTTTAATACACAAGTGCAATGCAATGTTCCCAAATGTACTTATCCTACCCAGGAAAAACTCCCAGTAGAAAAGCGCGTCCATACAAAACTGAGCTCAAAAGAAGAAGTGGACTATCTCTGTTTACTCTATATGGGCGGACTAACCTTAATGGATATACTTGCTTATGGTTTACCCGAAGACACCTCTAACGAGTTGTCGATCAATCCCTTTACCTATATAGCACCTGATACACTTATCCTATTTGCGGCAGCGCACTTACCTCTTCGCTTAGACGTATCTCCAGAACTGTCAGAAGCGATACGTTATTTGGCTAGTACGCTTGAACAGATTGACATGAAACTTTTAATCGATTGGCGTCAAACCTTTATTGATCAATTACATTGGTTACTCATCTCCCAGCGCGATCCGAAATTTATAGAACATGCCCGAAGAAGTATCTGGGCAACAAATGCCAGTTTTTTGATAGACAATCATGTGCATGGAGAAACCGATGCACATCGATTTTATGAGTGTTTTAGCTTGCTTTGGAAATCCATCAAAGATCTAAATAAAAAATATACGATTATGTTGAAATATTATACGTCCAATAATCATGAAGGAATGCCGCTAGGCTGTATGGTAGGCCCCCTTTCTGAAGCCATGAAAATTCGTGTATTCAGTCGACAGGCAGCTCACCTCCGACAGGCAGATCACCTCAACAAGGTTGGCCTATATAAACCCGAACGTCTCAACCCACCAAAACCTCTGAAAACACAAAAAACTCAGAAACAAGGTTGGCCTATATAAAAACGGACGTCTCAACCCACCAAAACCTCCGAAAACACAAAAACTCAGAAAAAAGAGGGCGTTAAATTAGGAAGATCTGGATTGATGGGGACGCCTGCCCAAAAGCCATCAAGGGGTTAATTCCATATAGCGCTTATATATTTATATAAACCACATTGTTGTTGTCATTCACCCATCAGAAATTTCACCGGTTCTAGCCACTGGACGTAGGGTTTCTAGAGATGATTTGTTAACAGACCCTAGATTGAATTGTCTAATATATTTTGTTAGGCTGAAATTGCTACCTGTGAATGGGTACGGTGGATGAAGGAGCGCTAGTACTCTTTAGGGACAATGTGCCATGGATGGAAAGTTGCGTAAATCGTTTTTTCTACTGGTATTGCTATTTTTTCTCAGTATATATTCGCTGTTCCTTCTAATTGGCATATTTTTGCAGCCTTTTCAGGAGGGTATGGAGAGATTGATGATGCTTACCAAAATACAGGTACGTCTGGGAGCATTCGATTGGTGTTTGGTTCTTTGATACCGGTTCACCCTTCTTTGGTTTTAGGTGGGCAAGTAGGATTTCAAACGAGCACGCAATTTCGTTTAAATGGGGGTATTAATTTGGGTATGGGAAGTTCGCTGTTCCTGTGTTTGAAACGATCAAAACTCCGATAGATTTTTTAGCGATTGGCAGATATCAAATATATAAGCCTCTATTTTTTCAATTAAAAGGAGGTTTGGTCTTTATTAGCTCAACGGCTACGGGGGCAGATCTACAAACAGGCGTGAATTGGTTACCGGAAGTGCAGGTAGGGCTTTGGCATTAACGTTTATAAGCGTAGTCGGTTTACATTGGGTTATCAGCAGTTTTTTGGTACAAAACCTACGATATCGTTCATAAATCCCACTGATGGCATCTATCAGATCAAGGGTAACGCACCATGGCGTGCTGTTTTGCTCACGTTTGAACATGATTTGTAAAACTATGAATATTTCTTTTATTA
Source organism: Legionella genomosp. 1 (assembly GCA_945878975.1). Classification (GTDB taxonomy): domain Bacteria; phylum Pseudomonadota; class Gammaproteobacteria; order Legionellales; family Legionellaceae. Next base: position 57,335 of record CAMCUM010000007.1, on the reverse strand, counting down.
AAAAATTGTTAACAATTTCCCTAGGGTTAGTGGCCACAACAGAGATGCTGTATGCCGCAAATCCTTCTGACTGTCTTAATAGTCTCCCATATGGTAAAAACCCTGTTAGTGGTGACAGTGCGCGAATAGCATTAGCATGCTTGATCGCCAATATGGGCATAACCGGGCCCACAGGTTCTACAGGCCCTACTGGCCCAACAGGTCTTAGTGTTACCGGGGTCATAGGCCCCACAGGTCCAACAGGATCTGCGGGTAGTGTGGGGCCAACTGGCTCCACTGGCCCAGCCGGTATTGGCTTTACCGGCGCAACTGGGTCTACAGGTGGCACAGGTGCGACTGGAGAAACGGGTTTAACTGGCAATACAGGTGTCACAGGGGAAACTGGCGTCACAGGTAGCACCGGAGCAACGGGTTACACCGGCAGCACAGGCACAACAGGTGCAACCGGGTCTATGTGAAATTCTCTCAAGTCAAAATGGCTGTGTTAGATAAAAATGTACGTTGGATCATGAAATAAAAAGGAAGTGATAACAGTTGGTAACCCATTGTCTCACCTGGGCAATGAGCTATAAGCTGTCATGTAAAGTGTTGTAACTGTTCGTTCCACCTCCCAGCCAACGTGCCGTGGCTTGTCCACGGGATCCAGCGATGATGCCAGATTTCTGGATCCCGCGCATAAAGTGCGGGACGTCGGCATGATTGACCAGTCGTACGTCGAGAGGGATGAGTCCATTAAATGGAATTTGGCAAAATATGGTCTAAAATATATTCATACTGATAAACAAAGATCAATCATGACTAAGTCCAGAGATTTGTTGTTGGCCGAGATTAAAAAAGGATTACGCGTTGCTTGGGACAACTCTAAAAGAAAGCTCATCAATGAGGAAGTATATTTAATCCAGGATACTGAAGGAAAGGGAGCAGCAGGCGCAAAAAGAAACCGAAAAAGAAAGGAGTTGGAGGAGGCTTCCGGTCGTATATTTGAGGCTAGTTGGGCTGCTCAGCTCGAAAATCTTATTCGTCAGTATAATGGATTTTACTTGGCGGTAGAAGACCAACTGCTCAGGAGGCATCCTTGGCTCAATGATGAGACAGAATCCTCCCAAGATTCACTGAAAGATATGTTTCTACTTAAAACAATACGGGGTCTTTTGTTTGATTTGCTAGAAAAACCTCTAACGACTAAAAAATGGGAAGAGATTCTTATTAGGTCCGATGTGCTGTTTACTTGGAAAGAGATTGACCGCGAATTGTTAGCATATCAAATCGAAGGGTATCCTCTGTCTAATCCAGATTTTTATAACGATCGCCCCTTACCAAGTAGTCTAGCAGCACCGTTTAATGAATCCCCAACACGTTATGATCTTTATCGTCTGCTAAAAAAGACTTATCCAGATAGTTTTAAGTCAAGAAAATTGGAAAACGATATCTCATGTACTGCTATGGCACCTTTACATATTAAGGAATTAAGCAAATTAAGCCCATCAGAATGGGCGCATTTTGAAACCATTTTACTTAATATTGGTACAGAAAAAAAACCAGAATGGGTGTTATTAGATAAAAAACAAGGTCTTTGGACCGTTTATGTGCCACCTTTCTTGGAAGGAAAATGTCGAGGGCTGGTAGATTTGGCACAGTTTGGTATCAACGCACCTGTCACGCATACGAGTGACGCAAATTATTCTGAGATCGATGCCTGGCATGCGGTGCTGTTATCACGTGTGTTGCCTTGGTGTCGACTCCCGGATGTAGGAAGAGCGGAGCGCCCATTAGAGGATTATCGATCAACGATTCCTATTGCCTTATTACACCAGAACGCTTTGGAAGCAAGCTGTTTGCCTGCACAAAACAAGGCAGCGCATGCTTCCAACAAAGCGTTTTCCAAACGGTATCCTTTGTCGTTGCCGCATGCAAGAGATTGGTATGCTGCAGAATTACAGAGTGTTCAACTAGAAACGCCTTATCTCTTGCCAGGTATACCACCTGAAACGCCGGCCAATCTTGTTATGAATGCATTGGATGTAGGGACTATTGTCTATGATCCTCATCATAATCAATTGATGATTATGGATCCGGATCAATGCTTAGAAGGGATGAAGTTAGTTTACTATCAACACGTAACGACATTAGTGATTGCCGAGTTACCTCCTCAGAGTTTGAGGCGTTGGTTCGAATACAATCTTGAATTAACCACCATTGAGCTACCCATCCATCCAGACACTGCATACATCTATGCTTGTGCCGCACGTAACCGTTTTTTTGCAAGCACAGATTATGTCTCGAGAAGTCCAAATATCATTGAAGCAGGTCATCAAGCTTGGGATAATACGGGGCGTTACATCTATCAGTTTTTAAACAATAATCTCAATCCAGATCCAATGCAATTGAAACACATAGCAGAAATGGGCAAAGAAGGCCTCGATGTTTTCTTTACTTATTTAGCTACATTACCAAGGCCATCCTTATCCTGCACCCTGAATTTAGATAGTGGAAAAACCATAGATACCAACGAATATATTGATCATTTGACTCATAAAATTCGTTTGGCAAGAAAACCATTGTTAACCAAACTGGATCTTGTTTTACCAATGCAGCTCACTGAGGCGACTCAAGTAGCGCTGGTTGCTTTGGTCTCAGCTTTAAATGAACGTGGTGAAATGACTGAGGTGAATTTCCTTAATCCAAGGGGCCTCAATCGAGCATGTATCAAAAAATTAAATGATTTGGCGCAGCAAAATCCAAGCATGCTACTTCAAATCAAGATCCCTGAATGGGATGCAGCGGATATTGTTGAGACCGTGAAAGGTAGTTATAAAGCGTCTTATCGTAACTTACAAAACACAATATTAGGGAATATTCGTCAAGAGCGGGAAACGGTACTTATTGAGAATACGCTTTCAATTGACACCCCTTTGCCGGTGAGGCATTTGAAACGTACGCAAGTGATAGAAGACGATCATTCCTGGCATGCAGAGGTCTCTTATTCATTAACTTCCACAGGATCGGTTGGCGTGCAGCAACAAGCACAACAAGAAGTTGCTCAACAGGCTGAACAGGAAGCAGAACAACAATCTCAACCCAAATCTGCGCCTGCGCGCGAGATTCTAGAGTATAAAGGTAGGGTAAATGATTTAATTACACGTCAGAATGTGGGACAAAAAGGCGCAACGGAGCAAGATTTTTCATTATGGGTCGGTAGCAGGACGGATGCTCAGTTTGTGATTCAGGGGATGGATGCTGCCGCTTTTAGAAAAATCCAAGCGTTTCCTTCTTTATTTCAATTCGGTGTTGATTGGAAAAATACGCCAGGCTTTCGGCTAAGCTATTTACCTAATTCCAACCGGGAATTGATTTTAACTTACACAGATGCGGATGAAGTACTCGATCTAGAGCAACAACCCGATCCCTTTGCTATCCAAATGAAGTATCGCAAAGAAGCAACCGCATTTTGTGGCGATTATCGGCAAATGCACACCCTTGCCTTCAAAGGACAAGAGAATGAACTCACGCCTTGGAACCATTTGGCAACGGAAACGTTGTCTGAAGCAATCCAATCATGGTTGCGCCAAAATCATTGCAACCCAGTGACTTCAGAGACTTTGCAGTATGATAATGTGCACTCTGACATCAAGCATGCTTTAGACCTGTCAGCCATGATTGCCATGATGAAGGAATGGTCCAGAGCGACGCTCAGTCCTGCGGATTCTCCGCTTAATGTAGCAGATTTTATGTCTGATGAAGGCTTTGATGACAGCTTTTTATCAGCCATGTTTGATGATATGACGCCTGACAACCTACGGGCATTCGGTCAGTTGTTTTACCATTATGGCGCAAAAGGGACTGAAAATTGGTTGCATTTGGCTTATAAACTCTATCAAAAATATCCCAATATCCCACGCAGTGAGGGCGCTCCTGCCTTGCCAAGCAATTTTGCGATCTTGAAACAGCGCTTATTAGCTCCTTTGTCTGATTGGTCCGAATTTCTAGAAAAAGAAGAAGTCGACGCCTTAACCGCCAGCATGCAAAAACTGGAGCATCATCCAGCCTATCAAAACATTTTAGGGATGTTGATTGATACGCATGGTGGGACCGTGATTGCTGCGCAGGGTGATCGGCGCACTCCGATGCGCTTTTCTGAAGTTTGGACTGCTTATGATAGGGTGATTGATTATATTGATGCCAATAATTTGATCATTGATGAAAAACAATTTGTCGATGCTATTGCTCAATATAGAGGCGAATTTAATGCAAACCAATTTTTAAGACGTTTATACGAGGTCCTGCAACAAACCGGCAATCGGTATGATAGCAACCCCATTCAACAAGAAATTTTATCTTATCTTAGTGACATTGATTGGCATGAAAATGGATTTTATTACGCTTGTGTTCATGAAGGGTATCGCTATTGGGATCCTGCGTTAGGCCTTCGAAATCTGCAACGATTGGATAATCTTCAAGCCTCCACTTATGCTGTCATGTGGGATGAACCGGGTCTTGTTATTTCTGACGTACTGGGTTTTACGTTACGTTTTGCTGCGCAACGTTTGCAATTACCCAAAGCAGATTTTGATCAATATAAAATGAAGCTCATCCAAATTGCGCGGTCGTATCCGGAAAACTCAGCGCTTTTTCGTCTGATAACAGCATCCATTGCAATAGGTCTTGATAGTGTTGATACCATTGATACCTTGGGAGATGGTGTTTGGCGGACCTTAAGTGATAGCAGGTATCAACCTATTTTACAGCAGATCAATCAATGCATCCTCTTAGATCCGAGAGAGCAGCTTAGTCGCTCCTATCATCTACGGACCAGCGATCTTCCTGTATTAGTAGAAGTATTTACGGAGATGGGTGCAGATGTCCCCTTAGATTTAGAGACGCTTAACGCATTGGGTCGTGCTCTGCAAAGTTTTTCTGGCCGTAAAAAAGACCAGCTTAAACAATTAATCATTTATGGCATAGCAAATGGTTTTGATCATCCTTTGATTACCGCTTATCCCTGGTTAGTGGCTGATCCTATCGATGCGCTTCCCAATTCGGAAGAATGTCAGATATTTTACAAACAATTAAGATCGATTGATTTTGCAAGCGCAGAATTGAAATTGCCAGATAAAGCTGATTTAACTGCGGCATTAGGCAAAATCCACACCGCCGAGAGTAGGCACGCGGTTGTCAGTGATTTGATAAGGAAAAAATGTTTTATCACTGATCAAGATGCTGCGTTTCGTTTTCTAAATGCAGATGATAAACGATTGATGGACGAGCTTTTTCTATCTAAAACATTTGGCAGGCAAAATCGCCATTTATTGGAAAAATTGTTTGAGCATTTGGCGGTAAAAGAAGAAGGGAATACGCCTGAAAAAATCAAAAAATTACTGAGTTGCTTCTCGAACTTAGATAGAAAAAACTATTATGATGAATTGGGGCAATTACTGGGCTTGCTCGTGGAGAAATCTCGAGATAATCAGGTCTATTCTCTTGAGCAATTAACCATTTGGATCAATACCGTATTCGATGCAAATGCTTTTAAGACCAAACCTTATCCTGTTGCTTTTATCAATGAACTCCTCTCGGATGCATTGCAGAGCGGACACTCAAGTCTGATCAGTCCAGATTTACACCAACTCAAAACCGAAGAAGAAAGGCTGAAAGCGCTGCAAGTCATCATGGGGCAGATTAATGTATCAAATTTGCCTGCGCTTGCAAAAAAGACTTTGGTCAAATGTGTTATTAAGTTTAAGGATAGCGATGAGGCTAACCTGACAGAGATATTTTCTCGGTTTGATGCCGTAATGGTTCAATTGAAAGAGGCGCCTCAAGTGATGGCGTCGTTGTGTGCTTTCATTACGAAGCAATTAGAGAGTGCGCCAGGGGCATTATTGGGCCATATGGATATGCTTGAGCGTTTGGCATCGCCTTGTTCCGTTCCAGATGAAAATTTAAAACAATTGTGGGAACAAAATCAAATCAAATTGTTGGAGGGCTTAGAGACAGGAGCGATCGTTGATGACACGGTCACTCTTTTAGTGAGTACAGCTGATGAAGTGGTTCGGACGATTTTGATTGCAGCACTCAGCGAAACAGATACCAATCTGAGTATGCTCATCAAGATGGTCAGATCACAGCTCATGTCACAATTGTTACGCCCTGAAGATTTGCTGCAATTAGCGACTTATTACCAAACTGATCCTAAGCCAACTTTACAACAATTGAATACTTTGCTCGCTATCCAACAGCCTGTTGCCGGGTTACTTGATCATTTTGAAAGAGTGGTCCAAGCCGAAGGTAAGCGTACTTATAGTCTCACTGAGAAAGATGCAGAGAATATTGAACGCGTTATTAATGGGTTGAAATTAAAAAAGAAAACGATTGATCATGATGAAAAAGCAGGGCTCCTACATTCCCTCTATTACATCAATAGCTACAGTGAGGTACAGAAACTCGCAGATAAAAATAATGACGAGCTCTTTGAATTGATTCAAACGAATAAGGTGATTGGCACCGATGAAGCAAAAGCCCGGGTATTGGCTTGTATGCGTGAAATCGTATTACGTAAAACGGGTAAATGGGTGAAACACACCCAGATGCTCGATTTGATTTATGCTGTGAATCACAATGATGATAATTTGTTACATCAAGTTCGCATGGGGGAAGGAAAGAGTATTATCACTATTATGCGCGTGGCATATCGTGCGCTCAATGGTCAATCGGGTGTTGTGTTTAGTTCGAAGGATAGTTTGTCTGTTCGTGATCACCAAGAATTTTCACCTGTACTGGATGCATTCAAGATCCGTCATACTCACCTCGGTGCTAATTCAGATCCCGCTTTGTTTCAAACCGCAGTCAATGAATATGGCATTGGTGCGTTGCATTATGCCACCATTGGCAATTTTGGTTTATTTTTATCTGGAACGTGTTGGGAAAACAAAGATGCGCAAGACCCTATTGATCTGCATGCAGAGAATCTGTTCGCCTATGCGGATGAGGGCGATCACATCATGCGGTTTGAAAACACGCTCTTTAATTTCTCTGATCAAGCTGAGGCAGGTTCTGCTTATAATTATGATGCTTGGGTGTATCAGGTCGCTTCTGATTTTTATTTAGAACATCAAGCCGAAATAATAGACCTGGCATTCGAAGTTAATGAAGTAAGCCATTTACAAGCACTGTATCAGAGATTGCAAGCGGCTTCCCTGGCAATCGCTCCTGATAAATCCAGCTATTTTCAAAAATATCTTGGCTCTGGCGATACAACATTACGTAATCAGAAATTACTGAGTTTATTAACGGCAGCGCATATGGCACAGGGCTTGGAAGATGGTGTCCATTTTTGTGTGATGAATGATCAAAAGAAACTATCTGAGACGGCAACGCTCGACACGCGTTTTGCCAAAGTCATGATCAACAATCAAGTGGCGCATGGGTCAACTTTCAGTGAGTTGGTTCAACAATTTTTGCATGTTCGGTTGAATCGAGAAGCCGTTCTCAAAGGTGAAACGCCGAATTTCTTTATTGAACCCGAAAGTGAAATCGCTTTATCTTTAAATGCGAGTTATATCTTAAAAAAATACTTTAAACATATTGAGGCTTGTACCGGTACACCTGGTAATGAAGAAGCTTTGGCATATTATGAAGACGAATTTGATATTGATCGTGTCATTAAATTGCCTACGCATCTTGATATTAAAACGACATTTTTACCGCCCACTTACTGTCAAGGTGCTGGTGTCGAGGATGAAGAAGAACAAATAATGCTAGATGAAGCGGCGCATGTGGCTGCAATTGTCGCCGCTATCCAAGACAAACCTGCGCAGCCGATACTCATTACCTGTGAAGATGATAAAGCGGTAGCACGCCTTGGGAAATTAATTCAACAGGCTTTGGGTCGACGCAAGATTGTGATTGATACCAATGCGACAGGATTGAGCGAGGCGGAGATCAGCAAGGATGCCGGCAAAGAAGGGGCGATTACTATCAGCTCCCGGATGGGACGCGGCACAGATATCAAGCCTTTTGATCTTGAACTAGGCTTAAAAGTGATACGAACTTATCCTGCTACACCTGAAATTGTGAAGCAAGAGCAAGGTCGGCAAGGCCGGAATGGTGCAGGCGGTGCCTGTCAGGATATTGTCAATTATGGTGCGATTGAGCGAGAGTTGGCGACCCATATAGGGGATGAGCGCTTTACGCATTTGCTTGAGATTGAAAGAGCGCATTTAGATGTAAAATTAGCAAAACATACCAACCAAGATAAAGAGATATGGTTTGCGATTAAGCAAAATCTCACTCTGAAAAACAAGTATTTACTCATACGGACCTTACAGCGTTGGAAGCATCAAATTCAAGAAGCAAGTAAGCAACGGATGCGTGATAAAGAGGCTTTGATCGTAGAAGGATCCGGCCAAGCGATGGAACATGTCCGTGGCTTACCACGTTCAGATAAAAAAAGGTTCAAGGCAGCATGGAAAGCATGTAAAAAAGCTATTGAAACAGGATGGGCGGAAGATCTGTATGGTACAGCATCGCGTGCTAGGTTAGATGAGTTTTATCTCCAAAATAGGATTCGACCACCACATGCTGCGCAGAAGGCTGAAAGGGTGCCTGAACGCCTTCAGCGCGTACGCAATGTCGGTGCTTCGCCTAGAGAGCTGATTGCATTTCACCAAAACTGGCTTAAGAGCATGCATAGCCATGCGGCGACACTTGGCCACGTTCCTGATCCAAGCGTTGTTACAGCATTATATGGGGAAAATGGAGATCAGCTAGATGCTATGTATGGCGCGTTTCAAACGCTCACTGCCGAGCAATTAGCAATCTTTACCGCATTAGCAGCAGCCTATCCAAATTGTCATAATGTTCCTTGTGAAGCATGGGTGACAACCATTGAATGGTTAGAGACGGATCGAGATATCGCCGAAACGTATGTAGATCGACTCAATATGTTTTTTGCTCAAAATGAACGTAGGCCGGCGCCGGAAAATGCAGAGGAAGTCGCAGCATTCAAAAAATCTTTTCTCGCGATGGTTGCTGGGGCGCCTGATATTCAATTTTTGAGAGAGATCATCCAAGATAACTATCCGGTAGGGGCGCACCCTGATCTTTTAGAGATGGTGAATCAATTTCCTAGAAAAATTGTTGATTTATGTAAAAACAGTATGGCGCCAGAAGATGTCGTGTTTTTTTTGAATGCATTAAGTCTGTCGTCTAAAGCAGATGCCACACGCTGCATCGACTACCTTGCTGATCATCATCAACAATTGAAAGAAACGACTTGTATGATTAGGCCACTCATTGCGCTGCAACTTCAAAATACCGAGCCTACGGTTTTTGAAGAATTAAACTATAGCGAAAAGACGTCGGCATTACTGGATTTTCTCAGTCAAAGGCCTGGTTTTACAGCCAAAGATTATCAAGATATACACGCAAAAGTAGCGAGAATTGGAGAAGAACATCAGTTGCAGTTCTTGACATTTTTATCTGCGATACCGCCGTATATCAGCGTGAGAAGCGTGCTGTCGGATTTAAGCGATCTGCCTGGCAGGCATGGCTTTGATAATGGCAGCTCCGCTCTCCAAAAACGTATCAATCGGATGACCTCTGCAGGAACTGCCTTTAACGAATTTTTGTTTGCACATGACCTTATTGCAAGCAAAGACTCTTTTGCTAGTTCTATAATAGGAGACGATTATTTGGCTTGGCATACCCTTTTTTCTAAGATGCCACTAGACCGTCGTGATCATTTCTTTACCACCATTCAAGGGCTGCATCACCTGAGTCTTGCTCTCTTAAAAACTGTAGCAGAGACCTATTCTGTTCAGCTAAGTAACGTGCAATTAGATCGAGAGGTGAGTAAATTGTTGCAGCAGGATGCCCCAGTAGTGGCTAAAAAAGGACCTGGAGCAGCAGAAGTTGCGAGCGGAATGAGATTGTTTGGTAATAATCACTAATCGTACGTTATGAAGTTAATGACCGTAGCCTGTTTAGGAGCTCCCTAGCTATGCTCGGGATGACGGTATTGTGGTGAAAATTGAACTCAAAGATAAAAATATCGCCTTTTATTTGATTAATTAAAGAACATGGTCTATACCTTTATATAGTGGATATTTATTTTAGGAGAATATGATGGCTAAGAAGAAAGGGGCTGTTGGAGCATTGGATACCTATATAGATAGCAGATTTGGAGATTGGGGTATTCGTGATTATTTATATCGGGTTTTCTGGGATGACTATCCATTGAAACGTGATATTGAGCTAGCTGGTAATATCAGCGAAAGTGCTGCTCTTGAGAGAGACATACGTAGGATTGAGAAGCCTGTTGGGACGGGTAATGATGCTGACAAAGAATACAACGCTTTAGTACAGAACTTAAATCGCATCGCTGAGAGACCCAATGATGCTTGGGATGATTTACAAGACAACGTTTTAGAGTATTTTGACTCTGATTTGAGCATCTATGAAGATAGACCCGGTAACAATCTATCAACACCATGTTATTTGTTAAATACAGAAAATGGCGATTTACGATATTTTGATGGAGCGGACTCTCATGCGGTTTGTAACTTTAGTAACTCTAAGATGCCTCGCGTCCAAGAGATTTTACCTGCTTTGTTTGTCCAGCCCGTTCTTCCGATAGAGCTTTTTCAAAAAAGGGCACCATTAAAAGCAGAGACATTCGTGAGTTTAATTGCGCTTGCTCGGAGCGTTAATCGAAAAGCAGTGTTTCACATACCAGTAGAAACTTCCTTTATTTCTTTGTTTACTAGGCTAGTAAGTCTCACAGATCGTCGTGCGGCACGTGTAAAACAGGAACATACGGATCATAGAGATGCAAACGAAATTGTAGCGGATCTTGTAGAGAGGATGCAGGAAAGAATTACGGCTTATTTGGAGGATGAAAAAAAGCATACGAATGAAGCTAAAAAAATCGTCATGGAGAATATTAAGAGCTTTCTTGAGACTGGAAATGCTGATGGATTAGACGGCGCTATCCGAACCTACGATAAAGGTTGGCTAAGTTGGATTGCAAGTTGGTTTTTTGCAAGTGAGGCAGACAAAACTTACAAGGCCATTATGGGCATGCGTTCTAGTCCATTTTTTGAAAAGGCTCTTGCACATCTGATTGCAACGCGAGACACAATCGCTGGGGAAAAAGAACCAAGCGTAGCCCAGTTACGCGGAGACTTAAGTGACTTACAGCGACAAAATCAAGCGTTAGAGGCCGCTTTAGCACAATACAGGGGGCGTGAAGATGAAGCCGGTAACAGAGAACACGAGTTTGATTCCCATATCACTGATTTTGAGGGTTCTGAGCGCGCGGTGAACGAGGTTTGGAAAGAGTGCAAAGTTACAAAAGCAGCTATGACAGAAACTTTGGACAAGATGTTACAACATATTCGTGATTTTCAAACTGATAATAGACTTGATTTACCAGAAATAGTTCTCCCGCCAGATATTCTGTCAGCAGAGGAGACTCCTCCAGATAAAAAAACGGTTATCGCTCATATAGAGGACTGTATTATTCGTCTACAAGAAAAAATAGCAGCTGATAAAACCAGTAGTTTTGTTCAAGCAGATTGTATTCTTCTTCAAAACTCGATAAATAAAATCCTCAATCATCGACATTTTGGTGAAGATACCCGTAAGCGTGTACCAGAAGCACAGAGACGCCTTTATGTGGGCATTGGTAACACATTAACCGATGATTTGAATAAAACAACAAGGCAACCATCCCTAAAAGCCGCCGAAGTTTTAAACTCAGTTGTTTCTGTTAGAGCAGAAATTCATCGCTTGATGGAGTTTCATAATAAAATTCGAGCAAAATTAACAGAGTTTCAAAATCGACTTGATAAGATTGATCAGGCTACATTTGCTGATAGTTTGGATACTTTTGTCGAGGGGCCTCTGAAGGAAAGACAAGCAGAACTTCAGTTACTATTGGATAGGATTGGGGGTTGTCCGGATGCTGCGTTTAATGTACTCGTTCCTCAACAGTCTGTGGAGACTAAGCTTACATCTAAGTCAGGTAGCGATCCATACCTCGATCCTAGCGCCATGACTAATCAGGAGAAAGTATGTGAGGTCGTTATGAAACTGCAGGAGTTTCAAACTAGTATGGTTGATGCTTTATTGGAGCCATTGTTGCAGGATGAAGACGGAGACGAGCGTACTTATATACAGATAGATCGTAGAAATGACGAAGGAAATGCTGATATCTTCGCTGGAATAATGCAGGATGTCCGTACTTACGCGGATACGTTACCTGATGAAGAAGCGTCTAAATTAGAAACATTTTTTGCAGAGAGTGCCGTACAAGAGCCATTACATGCCCCTGGTGAGTTTGGTATGTTTGGGGGTGGTGGTGATTTTGTAGGTCCTTCTGCTCCTGTTTTGGGTGCTGGATTGGGACAGCGGGTTAAGAAATAAAAAAAGGTGCTTAAAGTAGTCGTCTAGTGGAATCAAATGAACAGCGGTTTTTGATTCCACAGACGATTTTTTTATATGCTCGTCGTTGCTATTCGGATCGTAGCCTCACACCTCAGCATCTACCCACTCAGTTAAAATCGCAATGATCTTTTTGGCTTGTTCATCACTAGAAATATTGAATTTTGATTTTTGCCAATATTGATTATTACGTTTTTGATATCGGCGAATCGAGTATTTGACGGGACCAAATTCCTCCTTGGTTGCATTCCATTCTTGGTAGCGGAAAATAATGGTGGACCAAGCGCCTTTAGATAAAATGTGTTTATCTAGTTCACGGACTTTCTCGGTTTGATCTTCTGTAAACGCAATGGTTAAATCGTCTATGTTTTCATTCATTGGATGGGTTCTTACATGAAGGGTAATTATTCATCACAATTTCTAATGTTTCTTTAACTTCCCAGCACGTCATCCCGAGCGCAGCTCCGGATGATGTACCTGGGGCGTTATACGTTACATTAAAAGGTGCTGAACACTACCATGAAGGGTTAGTTAATGGATTGTAATATCCCACCCACAAAAGTCAAGGAAATGGACGGTTGATAAGGTAATTGATAGACCCATATTTCGGGTTTTTGGTCTGAGGGGACCGCTTGGTTGATATAAGTATTGTTGAGGAGTCCTGGAGCGCCACAGGCTTGATATACCTTCGCGATGGGGTCTCCAATTTGAAAACTGCCATTAGCACAGGTACTGAGCCCATTGGTTTGTTGTTGATTCAGAGTAATCCCTGCAACGCGTCCATCAATGATATTTACTTGAAGATTCACACCTGTGGAACCGCTAGGCAAGTTCCACATTTGGTAGAGAGGCGTAAGGCCTTGCTCATAATCCACAGGACCTTGATTGAGCGTGGTGTAGATTAATTGAGTGACAGGGACCTGCTTGGTGATAGCGTTGTTACCGGTTTGGCGCGAAGCAGGCTCACCGCAGGCTTGGAGTACCTGGGTTGAAGCCATTCCTACATTGATATAACTAGCGTGTTGTGGACAATAAAAAGAACTCGCCGCTTGTATATTGAGGGAGAAAGCAATGCTGGTTAGTGCAAACACGTACTTCATCATAATAACATCAATTCAAATGGTCTTAATGTATCAGTATAGCTGGTATTTGCGATTTTGAAAGCCCGGTCTCCAGCGTTCATGCTCTTGCCTGCCTGTGTAGGTGGCTCCAAATAGTTTTATCACGATATGGTTCATCGCTGTATAGAGTGCTATATTGAAAGTGGGTATTGTTCATCAATAGGAGAAATGGAATGAAATATACGCTATTGGCAATAGGTTTTTTGGCATCGGCAAATGGATTTGCAGCGAACGAACCAGACTCAAATTGGGAGCCTCCTTTTAAACAAAGATGCCAGGATTTTTGTAAGCAGAATGGTGGAGAGGTTCTGACCTGCAAGATATCGACTGATGGAAGTTCTTATAATGAAACTGGCGCAGAACCTGCAGTTCCTCCAGCAACTGAAGGAACTGGGGCAACTTCTTCTGGTAATGCGAATTTTAGTTGGTCTATTTCTTGTACAGCACCTACAGCACCAGGTACTGCTGCACCTAGTAAAAAACAATAAAAATGTCAATCGGGATTGAAAGACTCCGGGGCAAAAGCATGTGTGACTAAAATAGAATAGGTATCTTTGTCTGTTATCCTATCGAATAAAACGTGTAGGGTGGACAAAGGAGCGGGAGCGACGTGTCCACCAAACTCAGCTACGTTGGTGTGCACGCTGCGCTTTGCACACCCTACATGCTATTTTTTAATCACACATCCTTTTATACTGGAAAGACTCCTTGATTACAAAGTATTTGAGCAATGCTTACTACTATCAGGAGAGGAAAGATGTCTCACGCATTATTAAATTTGTTGTTGGTCATCCTGTTGTCTGGGTTGGTACTTGGTGTGATTAATCGTTTTTTGCCAATGGAACCCTTTATTAAGAGTTTGTTGAACATCGTGGTGGCAGTTGTTTTGGTTATTTATGTGTTGCAATTTTTTGGTCTCATTTCTAACATACTACCGATGGTAGAATGGTATCATCCCAGATGATCATACTATCCGATCTGAGACCGTGAGGGCGCAGCTCGGATACCCCGTTTTGAATGGAACTCTGCCGATAAACAATATAAAATGCCACTCTTAAAAACAAAGTGGAGCGTATCAATATGGGTAAAATAGGGTCTATTTGTTTGGGGGCAGGGCTTTTGTGCGGCTTTTTTGCTGCCAATGCGGCGACGGTTTATGCGCAACCCAATGACATTTGGGTGTACATTGATGGACAATATTATCAATGTGCTGCGAATGCGAACGGCACAACGAGTCAGTATGAGGCACGGACTTGTAAAAACGCGGTGGACTCTTATAAGGTAGGCCTCAAAACTTGCATGGATTATTATGCGAATAGTCGACTGAGTTCTTTTTCCGAGGACTGCATCCGTCCGATTACCAAAGACTTTAAAACGAATAGTAAGCAAGAGTGTTTTTTCGAAGCCAAAGTCGCTTGTATGCCTATTTGTTTAGAAAAGTATAAAAACTCTAGATTGATCGGTTATCAAGATTGTGATGCTTATTGTTCGGAGTAGATGGCTGAGTGACGTCGGGAAATATACTCAACGATTCCCGCCATTAAAAAATCTCTAGCAAAACAAAGAGTTTTAGGTGCTTTAGAAAAAAAGATTTCGTAAATTATGTGCAATAGTTCAGTAAGAACGCCTTCTACCATTGATGGGAGAAGGTGCCCGATAGGGCGGATGAGGGTAGAGCATTCATGGGCATCGGTGTAGCACGGAAGCTGCGTCAAACCAGTACAACTCCGGAAGTTAAGCTTTGGCAATATTTACGGAATAGACGATTTATGGGGTTAAAATTTAGAAGACAATTTCCTGTAGGTCCATACGTTGTGGATTTTGTTTGCTTGAGCCACAAATTGGTTATTGAGTTAGATGGTGGGCAACATGCCGAACAGCTTGATTGTGATAATAAGCGTACCGATTACTTAGAACACTTTGGTTTTAGAGTTTTAAGATTTTGGAATTCAGATGTTTTTTGTCAGTTTGAAGTGCTTCTAGAGCAAATACGCCAGTGCATAGATATTTGATCTACCCTCATCCGCCCTATCGGGCACCTTCTCCCAATATTGGGAGAAGCACTTCTTACGTTTTATCGGCGTGACGTTGAGGGATCAATGTGTTTTATTATCAGCAAATGGTTTGCATAAAACAGTGAAAACAGCTTGTTTCGAGAGCAATTTAAAGTGATTAAAAACTCAGAATACTTTTGGTAGGACTACATCATGTCAGGTCTTGCTTTTTTTGGGTTCAAAATGCTCTCATTACTGCTGCAACAATAAAATCTATTGAGTTTTTAGCTAAGTTGCAGTATTACTTAAGCTGTTTTATCAGATCGATGCTTGTCATGAGACGGCTCAGGTGCGTGGTTTATTGGGCATGATTTTTATAAGGTACTTCAGTAATGTTATATGTCCTGTCTTTTCTAGTGCCTGAAACCCACCTTGAAAGTGTGAAAAATGCTATTTTTGCGGTCGGTGCAGGAACCATAGGTCATTATTCGCATTGTGCATGGCAAACCTTAGGCGAAGGGCAATTTTTGCCCTTAACGGGTAGCCATGCTTTTATTGGTGACGTCAATGTACTGGAAAGGGTGCCAGAGTATAAAGTAGAAATGGTATGCGACTCTACCCACCTTAAAGAAGCAGTAGCTGCGCTAAAGCAAGCGCATCCTTATGAGACCCCCGCTTATTATGTGTTGAAGTGCGAGGATCTGTGATTCTGAACTTTCATGGCTAAAACCTAGTGCTAGGAGAATAATGAACCATACAACAGGGAAACAATTCCGCCATTTGGTGAAACACGCTGCACCTTTGCCAATCATGGGTGCCATTAATGCTTATGCTGCCATGTTGGTGGAACGTGCCGGCGGGCAAGCTTTGTATTTGTCTGGAGCAGGGGTTGCGAATGCTTCGTATGGTTTGCCCGATTTAGGGATGACCAGCTTAACGGAAGTGTTGGAAGATGTGCGGCGCATACGCGGGGCGTGTGCTTTGCCTATGCTGGTGGATATCGATACGGGATGGGGCCATGCTTTTCAAATTGCTCGTGCGATTCGTTTGATGGAAAGCGCGGGCGTTGCTGCGGTGCATATCGAAGATCAAGTCGGAGCGAAACGCTGTGGGCACCGGCCGAATAAGGCGATTGTTGCGATGCAAGAAATGGGGGATCGTTTGAAAGCAGCGGTGGACGCGCGCCAAGATGAGTCGTTTGTGATCATGGCGCGTACGGATGCTTATGCCAATGAGGGCTTAAACGCGACATTAGATAGAGCGGCTTATTATGTGGA
This sequence comes from Legionella genomosp. 1, assembly GCA_945878975.1. Lineage (GTDB taxonomy): Bacteria > Pseudomonadota > Gammaproteobacteria > Legionellales > Legionellaceae. The sequence continues at coordinate 40,502 of CAMCUM010000007.1, read as the reverse complement.
ACAAGGGGCTGATATGCTATTTCCAGAAGCCTTGACACATTTAGAATATTATCAAGCTTTTGCGGCACTAGGTGTCCCCATTTTGGCAAATATCACGGAATTTGGTCGTACGCCTTTGTTTACGCGAGCAGATTTACAAAGCGTCGGTGTGAGCATGGCGTTATATCCCTTAAGCGCGTTTCGTGCCATGTCTCAGGCGGCCTCCGAGATGTATCAAACCATTTTACAAGAAGGCACACAAGCTACGTTGGTGGATAAAATGCAAACGCGCGAAGCATTATACGATGTATTAGGTTATCGTGCGTACGAAGAAAGTTTGGATAATATTGATTTGGAGAGAAAAAATGGGAGATAAGGCAGCAGGGTTGGCTGGGATGATCGCCGGGAAATCAGCGATATGCACGGTTGGTCAGGCAGGGAAAGGCTTAACATATCGAGGTTATAGTATTGAAGATTTGACCGAGCATGCCAGTTTTGAAGAAGTCGCTTATTTGCTGATGTACGGACATTTGCCGACGCAGCAAGAGTTGGTGCATTATACTGAAAAACTCATGTCCTTACGCGTGCTGCCTGATGCATTGAAAGCGGTACTCAAATTGATACCTGATACCGCGCATCCGATGGATGTGTTACGCACGGGTTGTTCCATGTTAGGCACGCTTGAGCCCGAAACAACGATGACGCATGAACATGAGGTTGCGGATCGCTTGTTGGCTTTATCTCCTGGTATGTTGTGTTTTTGGTATCATTACCATGAAAATGGCAAAGAGATCAGTGGTTTGACAGAAGAAACGACGATTGGGGGCCATTTTTTAGGATTATTACATGATAAAACGCCTAGCGATCTGCACCGGGACATGATGAATGTGTCTTTGATTCTCTATGCAGAACACGAGTTTAATGCCTCAACGTTTGCGGCAAGGGTGACCGCGGCAACGTTGTCTGATTTTTATTCTTGTATCACTTCTGCGATTGGTACCTTACGAGGGCCCTTGCATGGAGGCGCGAATGAAGCAGCGATGGCATTGATTGAGCAATTTAAAACCCGTGATGCGGCAGAAAATCAACTGCTCCATATGCTACAAACCAAAGAAATTATTATGGGGTTTGGTCATCGGGTTTATAAGGATTGTGATCCACGTTCAGATATTATTCAGCGCTGGTCAAAACGTTTGGGTGAAGCGGCGCACGATCTGACGTTATATCACGTATCTGAGCGGATTGAGCAAGTGATGCGGCGCGAAAAACATATGTTTCCAAATTTAGATTTTTATAGTGCATCGGCTTATCATTATTGTGGGATTCCTACTCCATTTTTTACGCCAATTTTTGTGTTCGCCCGCATTGCGGGATGGTCTGCACATGTTTTTGAACAACGGGCGGATAATCGCCTGATCCGACCCTCTTCTGAGTACATTGGTCCGGATCCAAAACCTTTTGTTCCGATAAGTGAGCGCTAAGATGACGCATACAGTTGAATCGAATATCAAACCAGATTACGACGAGATCTTGGTTGCCATTGCAGACTATGTTTTATCTCCGGAGGTGCCTAGTCAATTGGCGTATGAGACCGCGCGCTGGTGTTTATTGGATACGTTGGGTTGTGGCATTTTGGCGTTAAGTTTTCCAGAGTGCAAGAAATTACTAGGGCCCATTGTGCCTGGCGCGGAATTAGCGGGGGGCGCGCGCGTGCCTGGCACCTCTTATGAATTAGATCCCGTGCAAGCGGCATTCAATATCGGTACGATGATTCGTTGGCTAGATTTCAATGATACCTGGTTGGCTGCAGAATGGGGGCATCCCTCAGATAATCTAGGAGGTATTTTGGCCCTTGCTGATTACATGGCACGTCAAGAGACAGGTGCTGAGCGGGACCCTTTAAACATGCATCAAGTCTTAACATTGATGATCAAAGCACATGAAATTCAAGGTTGTTTGGCTTTAGAAAACAGTTTTAACCGTGTTGGACTCGATCATGTGATCTTAGTAAAGTTAGCAACGGCTGCGGTGGCTTGTGTCTTATTGGGCGGGGATCGCGATATGATCTTACGCTGTTTGTCTCAAGTATTTGTAGACGGACAAAGTTTACGTACGTATCGCCATGCACCGAATGCCGGTTCGCGTAAATCTTGGGCGGCTGGCGACGCGACAGCAAGAGGGGTGCGTTTAGCGCTCATATCACAACGCGGAGAAATGGGTTATCCCAGTGCTTTGACGGCGCCCAAATGGGGTTTTTATGCCGTATCATTTGGTGGGCAGTCCTTCCGGTTACAGCGTTCCTATGGTTCCTATGTGATGGAGCATGTGTTATTTAAGATTGCGTATCCTGCTGAATTTCACGCGCAAACGGCGGTAGAATGCGCGACTCGTTTGTATCCAGACGTCAAAGATCGTTGGCAAGATATTGCTAAAATTGAGTTGACCACCCACGAATCAGCGATTCGAATTATTTCGAAAGAAGGGCAGCTGCATAATCCTGCAGATCGTGATCATTGCTTACAATATATGGTGGCTGTCGCGCTCTTATTTGGTGATCTCAAAGCCGAGTACTATGAGGATGCCGTTGCCGCAGATCCGCGTATCGATGCGTTGCGTGCCAAAATGCAGGTCCAAGAGGATCGGCAATTTTCAGCAGATTATCACGCACCAGATTTGCGATCGATTGCGAATCGTGTCCAAATCACCTTTCAAGATGGTAGCAAAACCGCACCGATTACCATTGAATATCCGCTAGGTCATCCGCGTCGGCGGCAAGAAGGGTTGCCATTATTGATCAGCAAAGCTCGTCATAATTTGGCCACTCATTATGCGCCTGCTCGGGTAGAAGAGATTTTAGAAACCATGTTGGATTTAGAAAAATTAGCTGCCATGTCCGTTGGCTCATTTATGGAGTTGTGGCATGAGTGATGTAGCAAAGCGTATGGTGTATATGATTTCAGATGGTACGGGTATCACGGTCGAATCTTTAAGTAATAGTTTGATGTCGCAATTTGCATCGGTTCAATTTGAAAAAAAAATCTTTCCATACGTGGATACGATTCCTAAAATTCAAACCATTTGTGATGAGATGGAACAGTATTTCGTTGTGAACGGATTGCGACCTCTGGTATTTATGACTTTGGTTAATCCCGACATCGGTGCTTATATCAAAGCCACTTCTGCTTGCGTGTTTGATTTGTTTTCAACTTTTTTATCGCCGTTGGAAGCGGAGTTAGGGATCAAGGCCTCAGATACCATTGGTTTGGCACATGCCGCCGATTCTGAGAGTTATGATCAGCGCATCGACGCGGTTAATTATGCATTGGCCTATGATGATGGCATGAAGCTTGATGGTTATGAACAAGCCGATATCATTTTAATCGGTGTATCACGTTGTGGCAAAACGCCGAGCTGTCTCTATATGGCATTACAGTTTGGACTGTATGCAGCGAATTATCCGTTTACATTGGATGAGTTAGCGCGCCATCAATTGCCCACCATGCTACAGCCGTGTCGCGCAAAATTATTTGGTTTGACCATTGATCCTGTGCGCCTCCAATCTATCCGAACGGAGCGGCGCCCGAATTCACCGTATGCTTCTTTTGAGCAATGTCGCCAAGAGGTGCGCGAAGCCGAATCACTTTATCATCATGAAAAAATCCCTTATTTGGATTCTACTCATTTTTCTATAGAAGAAATCTCAACTAAAATCATGTCTATTGCGAAAGTGCACCGCAAAATATAATCACCGTGTCATCTCGACACTGCGTGACCGTAGCCTGGATGCAGCGTAGCGATATCCGGGAGGTCAGTGGCACTGACCCCGGATTTCGCTGCGCTGCATCCAGGCTACCATCCTAACTTAATGGCAGTGTGTCCTGTATTGTGACAACAAACCGTGCTTCGGGTAGGTGCGATATATTTCTATTTGTTTACACTTTAGTTTATTTTTGATAAAATTGCGCAATATTTGCATATCACAAGAGGTGCGCAATGTTATTTTTTAATCATCTTGAAATGAAAAAAATGGAGATTCAGAATTTAAAATGTCAAGGGACACAGAAACAAAATGATATTGCTTTGCAAGTAGAGAAGATAAAAAATATTGGTCTTGAATTAATGGATTTGGAAAGGGTTTTATTTTTATGTAGAGATTGTGATCTTGAGAAAGGGAGGAAGGTCGCTCTTGAGATCAGCTCAGATTTGAAACAAATAAAAGAAATTCGTCTGCAAATCTCAGAAACTTCAGTTGCTTATGATAATTTTAAGCAGGACGGTAGCCGAACGGATAGAAGTAGAGGAAGACTGGTGCTAGGTGGTAGTTGGTATTCTTTAAGTCAGCAATTGCAAAACATGGATGCCCAGGTCTTGCAGAAAAAAAAGCAGATTAATGGGTTCTTAGTTCTATGTGAAAAGGTCAAATGCCAAGCTACCCATATGACGGATCAAGTACGTGAGCAATATTTAAAATCGTATCAAGAGATGATTATACAACCTTGTTTGGATCGGCAACGTGAGCTAACACTAGGTCTAGAAACATTGCAAAGAGAAGAATTAACGATAGCGCAGGCATTACAGAATGAGACACAAGCATTATCCAAACAATATCGTAAAGCCGCGTATCTGATGGTTGGATTGGCGGTTTCGGGTATCAGTGTGGCGAGCGTTGTAGCCACACTGATCAGCGCATGGGCGCTCTATATCCTCACCTTGTCTACAGTCCCTGCTGGCATGGCGGCTTGGCGTGGACAGTATTTTTTCCAAGAAGGCAAAAAATATGAGCATTCATCAGCTTATTTGATTAATATTCTTTTAAGTTGTTAGGCTTAGGATGGTAGCCTGGATGCAGCGCAGCGGAATCCGGGAAGTCGATAGCACTGACCCTGGATTTCGCTGCGCTGCATCCAGGCTACGGTCACGATGTATGACGAAGTTCTTATCAATAAGCTACCTTAACTTAATGGCAGTGAGGGTGAGGGGGCTCAAAACAGCTGATACATTGCCAAGATCGCTCATCTGAAGCTGAGGACAAAAAAGTTTAAATCCGCACGTCAAACCCGGTACCAAATTCGGGAAATGCTAACCTGCGTTATTTTTTGAGTGATCTGAAGGGATTTCTTCTTGCTGATTCATAGAAGAAGCAGGGCGCTTCAATTTGTTGAGGGTCTTCTTGAATTCCTTTATTTTTAATACAGTAGTGGTGTCTGGTTGTTGCAGTATCTCTTTGATACCCTCTTGGTGCACGGGATTTTTATCGAGGGTCAGGCATCTATATATTTTTATACAAACAAAAAGAAGCGCTTTGAGTATAACCTGGATAGCCATAGTGATCTCTCGTATGACGGGTGTCGTTCTTACGAAGCCGCGATGCTGAGCCAGATTTGAATGCAAGGCTGTATCTGTATCAAGTGCAATCGTCAGTGTTTGTAAAGCTTGGTCAGAAGGCCTAGTAGCATTCGTCCATTCTGAACTAAAATTCTTAATTTGAATCAGTAAAGTATTTAATTCTTGCAGCATTGAATGATTGTTTTCATTAGCTGGGAGTTGTCTGAATTTTTCAAGCTGGAGCTCTAAGGTGGCGGATGATACGACCAGCTCTAAGAATAACTCGGCATCTACATGATTGGATTTGGGGAAGTCATGACAGGTTTCTGCGGTGGGTAATATACCGCCTTTTATCAGGGCATTCATTACATCAATGTTCCCATTTGAATATGCGTTCGCAAACATATCCTGAGTAGGCGTGGCTCCAGCACCAATTTGTTCCTGGATAGCGGTAATATTCCCTTTTTGGCAGGCTTCTTGGAGGGCTTGACGCTCCGATAGAATTTTTGTTATAAGATGTGATTGGTATTCGCATAATCGATCAATCTGCATTTCGTTTTCGACATAGTCTACATGGTACGACCCACCTTGCGAACGGATCGCTTCAACAGCTTGCTTCACAAGAGCGGTGCATTCCGATTTGTAATCTGTACGATAACCGCGTGCATATTCTCCAAGTTGAATGAGGTGATCTTTTTTGTTGAGCGCGTTGTTAAGCGCTTCTGATGGCAGGGCCAACATCAGTTCTTTTAATTTAATAGCCGCCAGAATTGATCCGGTTCTGCCAAGCCCAGCAGTACAATGAATGGCTGTTTTTTTTCCGTTGAGCGCATTGTTGCGAACGATGGTATAAATGCCATCCATCGCATCAATACTAGGCGGTTGAAAATCTACTACAGCGTAAGCTTGGTTGTATTGCATATCTGGTTGCGCTGAGATAATCCGGTTTGTTGTCAAATTTTTTGCGGGATTTTCCAAACTGATCAACGTATGAAATTGATGGGTATGTAAATAATCAATGACCTTGTTTTCGGTTTGTTTTCCTTTATGGCCAGGACGCGCTAATCCTGCAACCTCAATATTACGGCCTGCAATGCGGTATTTTATGGCGCGGAATTGAGTAGGTCTTGGCACGGTGCTATTGCTTTGAATGAAATAGTATTGCTTTGAGTATAGTGAATAAACGCATCGTATGCGTAGGTTTCAATGGTTAAATAATTTCTCAATCCGCCAATCTCTAGGATGAGCGCTTATTCTGTTGAATCCAATGAGATCTTGTGGGCCCATTGGCCCACAAGATCTTATCTCCCATCAACAAACAAAGGTTGCATCCAATTCAGATCGATGGTTTTGCACAAAGCGCAAACCAATCCCTCGGACAGCAGCAAGATCGGTAATCGTTTTGAACACACCATGTTTTTGACGATATTGCACGATGGCCATGGCACGTTTTTTGCCAATACCTTTGATCGAATGCGTCAGCTCTTCTACCGAGGCCATATTCAGATTGATTTTTTTGTGAACCTGCACTGCGGGAGCAGCAGGCAAATGGGTGGTCGCATGGCTGGAACCAGCAAGCAATGCGCAAGATACAAGCATAAAAGATGAAACGAGTTTCATAAGATCTCCTTAATGTTGGACTATTTTTCCATATGCAAACGGCCGACAGGCTGAATGCGGACGGGAGTATGGCAAGAATGATGAGGGGATGTCAATACATGTTGTAGCTTGAGATTTGAAACAATCTTCCAATGATCTCGGCCCCCGTCGTACCGCGGTTTGTCGGCGGTAGCCATCGATGCTTTATAAAAAAATCATACCTATCTTGAAGCCGCTCGACGTGAAAGACGTTTTAAAAATTGGTGCCGACAATGGAAAATCAACTTGATGGAGGTATTCAATCCGACTTGGCGTGATCTACATAAAGAGATTTGTTCTTGAAATTGACTATGTTATATCGCTTATTAATCAATAAATAAACAAATCAGACTTGTTCGAAGTAGCATTCTGCAGAAAAAATCAAACGTTCTCTTTCCAAGATCCCCAAGCGGGTAAATTCAATTCGATGTTGGTTGGCGATGCAGATCCAGTTTTGTTGATGATGAATATATTGGTTGTTTTTCTTTTGAAAGACAGCTGGCATAAAGGCTGCGATGTTTTTTCTGGTTTTTTGTGTTCTGGCTGAGAAGTAAATGAAAGCTTCGATATCAGCTGCGCGCATGGCGGTGCCGAGTGCTTGGCTGTATGCATAGCTTTGCTTATGTGAGATCTGTTCTGTGTTTTTTTTGAAGGGTGGTTTGGTTAAATCAATGCCGCGTTGCGTTGTTAGTACTGATTGAAAAGCAGTCATGGGGATTTCTATGTAATCCAATGGGGCTTCTGTGTCGTTAAAAAATTGCAAACGATAATAAGCTACTTCCGCAAACGCAGTGCCAAGTTCACGCGAACCATACCATAAAGACGGTTCGTAATGCTGGCCAAAACGCGATCCGTGTTTTAAGGGCGGGTAGCGAAAGGGGGTAAAAATCAAATAATCTTTTTGTTTCAGAATAGGGGGTTTGGATGCTTCTAGCAGCTCTTCTAAGAAATCGTGCTCTTCTAAGGTGTCTACCAAATCGCGCGAGCTGGAAATATGCTGTGCTTCTACAATGCGCCAGGGTTCCTCTCGTAAGGCGATGATATGCTTTTCACCGTCACAATCCTCCCAAATCGTCATAATTTACCGCGCATAGCGTCTAGATAATTGAGCACAGCGACTAATCCGGGGATGGTTTTGAGTAGTTCGATGGGTTTTTGGTGCAAATAATGATTATCACTATGCAACCATAGTTTGGCTTTGGTATGATTATTACCTAATAACGCATTGAGACTGCGATAGACTCGGATCAGAAGGATGGCCATTTCGCCTTCCTTGTTATCCGGAGAGAGCAATTTTTTACCCTGACCCAAGCGACTGATACTGGCTTCACTGATGCCAATGATCTCACTCAAGTCTTTGCCGCTTAGCTCATAAAAATGCGCCACGTTCAACACGGCTTTGGTGAGGACGCGTGCTTGTTCTGGCAATTTATCGACAGAAGCAGTCATGGTTTGTCTCCATTGTGTCATATAAAAACATTTCATATGAAACAATAGCAGATTTTTTTTTCATATGCAATAATTTTGGGCGTAGCTCGGGCTACAAGGCACTCGGGTTATAAAACATACAAGTTACGAAATAATATTCGTTTTTCAATGCAATATCAGGTAAACTTTCACAAAAATGTAATGAGGTTGACGAAGACTATGTTAAGAAAACTGCGAGGCGCCTTTTCTAATGATCTATCAATCGATCTAGGAACGGCTAACACTTTAATCTATGTGCGGGACAAAGGTATTGTGCTCAATGAGCCTTCCGTTGTCGCGCTACGCAATGAATCTGGCCAAAAGCGGGTTGCCGCAGTCGGATTGGAAGCGAAACGTATGTTAGGCCGGACGCCTGGTAATATCAATGCAATTCGACCAATGAAAGATGGGGTGATTGCAGACTTTTTTGTGACGGAAAAAATGTTGCAACATTTTATCCACAAAGTACATGAAAATCGATTTTTACGACCTAGCCCACGTGTGCTGGTTTGTGTGCCCTGTGGTTCTACGCAAGTGGAACGTCGTGCGATTCGTGAATCGGCCATGGGTGCCGGCGCACGTGAAGTGTTTTTGATAGAAGAGCCTATGGCAGCTGCCTTGGGATCGGGTATGCCAGTAGAAGAAGCCAGTGGTTCCATGGTCGTTGATATCGGCGGCGGTACGACAGAAGTGGCGATTATTTCTTTGAGTGGGATTGTTTATCACCAATCTGTGCGTATTGGTGGCGATAAATTCGATGACGCAATTGTTTCTTATGTGCGACGCAATTATGGCACGCTGATCGGGGAAACCACGGCTGAACGTATCAAACATGAAATTGGCTATGCGTATCCTTGTCGCGATTTGTATGAAATTGAAGTGCGTGGGCGTAATTTAGCAGAAGGGATCCCACGTAGCTTTACCTTAACCAGCGCAGAAATTCTTGAAGCGTTGCAAGAGCCTTTGTCACGCATTGTGGGCGCGGTACGCGCTGCATTGGAATTGGCGCCACCAGAATTAGCGGCGGATATTGCTGAACGCGGAATGGTGTTAACAGGGGGTGGGGCCTTATTGAAAAATATGGATACGCTCTTAATGGAAGAAACTGGACTGCCGGTATTGATTGCAGAAGATCCTCTTACTTGTGTGGCAAGAGGTGGTGGTAAAGCGTTAGAAACAATGGATTTGCGCGGTGGCGATTTTCTTTCAACGGAATAAGCAAAATGAGCAGATGCTCCTGAAACGCAATCGCTTATTTGCTAAAAAAAAATACAGTTCGCTGTGGTTTGTATTATCCGTCTTACTATCGTTTTCACTGATGGTGGTGGATTGTCGTGATCGCAGCTTGCCTTGGTTACGTAATATCTTTACGGGAATGATGGTGCCTGTGCAGTTTGCTGTCGATTATCCAGTGCAGGTTGTCGCTTGGAGCCGATCGTTGATAGGGTCTAAAAAAGCGCTTGTGGATGAAAATATGCGTCTGCGTTATCAGCAAACCGTATTGGAAGCACGTTTACAGAAATTCTTAGCATTGCGTAATGAAAACTCCGAATTGAAAAGTTTACTATCGGCCTCCTCTTCTGCACAAATGCGCTCTATGGCGGCGAGAATTTTGGCGGTGGATACAAGCACATCGCGCCAAATTGTGGTGATTTCTAAGGGATCTCACGATGGGGTGATCCGTGGACAAGCGGTGCTGGATGCTAAAGGGGTGACAGGACAAGTCATAGATGTGGGTTTGCTTACAAGTACCGTGCTTCTGATTTCAGATTCCAAATGTGCGGTCCCGGTATTGAATCAACGTACAGGAGAGCGTGCCATTGTCGTAGGGACGAATCATATTGGGCGTTTGGCATTGGTCAATTTACCCAAAACGTCTTCGGTTGCAGTTGGCGATCTTTTAGTGACGTCCGGTTTGGGAGGCAATTACCCTGAAGGGTATCCCGTTGGTTATGTCGAAGAAGTCCAAAATACGAGTGGCGACGATTTTATCAAAGTTATGGTTAATCCTCTTGCTTGGTTAAATCGCAGTCGTTTAGTGTTGCTGGTATGGCCAGAAGAAAAGCATAATGAATTGAGTACCGAATTGACAGAACGTTTGCTGGCACTGGAGGGAGTGGGGTGATGTTACCAGGACGAATTTTAGGAATGATTTTGGGTGCCAATGTTCTGACTATTTTACCGTTACCTCCCCAAATGAATGCCATACGACCCGCGTGGGTTTTATTATGTGTGCTCTATTTACAAACCTATGTACCTGCTTATTTTCACGTGTTACTGGTCTTACTTCTTGGTTTATCTTTGGATGCGTTGTTGTCGACCCCCATGGGAGAGCACGCGTTTGCACTGGTTGTGATCACTTGGTTTATGGTGGGTAGAACGCACCAGTTTATGTTTTTTTCTATCATGCAACAAATGTTGGTGGTAGGGTTAGCATGTGGGTGCTATCAGTTGATTTTATTTATAGTAGATGCCTCATTCGGTCATATCAGTTCTGTAGCCACCATTGCGGGCGTTGCTGTAACGAGTATGATATTTTGGGGGCCATTGCCAATTTTACTGCGTAAAGGAGTGAACGATGTCAGATAAAAAAATTGTTAAACCAACAGACGGAACTGCCATTACTGTGAATGATCACGGTATTTTATCTGTGCCAGATAACCCCATTATTCCGTTTATTGAAGGGGATGGCATTGGTGTGGATGTGACGCCAGCTATGTTAAAAGTTGTGGATGCGGCTGTACTCAAAGCCTATGGCACAAAAAGAAAAATTGCTTGGATGGAAGTATATGCGGGCGAAAAAGCAACCCGTCAATATGGTGCAGATCAGTGGTTACCCAAAGAAACTTTGGATGCATTGCAACAATATGTGATATCGATTAAAGGGCCGTTGACGACCCCGATTGGGGGTGGGATCCGTTCTTTAAATGTGGCGATCCGCCAAGAATTAGATTTGTTTATTTGTTTGCGCCCAATCCGTTACTTTAAAGGGACACCCAGTCCTGTGAAAGAACCTTGGAAAACCAAGATGGTGATTTTTCGGGAAAACTCTGAAGACATCTATGCGGGTATTGAGTGGGCAGCGGATAGTCCTGAGGCTCAGAAAGTCATTCAATTTTTACGTACAGAGATGCATGTCAAAAAAATCCGTTTTCCAGAGCATTGTGGCATAGGGATCAAACCAGTTTCTAAAGAAGGCACACAACGCTTGGTAAGGGCTGCGATTCAATACGCTATCGATAATCAGCGTGATTCGGTGACCTTGGTCCATAAAGGCAACATCATGAAATTCACCGAAGGTGCCTTTAAGGACTGGGGTTATGCAGTCGCCAAAGAAGAGTTTGATGCGGAATTAGTGGATGGTGGTCCTTGGATGCGTATGGTCAATCCAAAGACGAAGCAACACATCATCATCAAGGACGTGATTGCCGATGCGTTCTTGCAACAAATTTTATTGCGACCAGAAGAATACTCGGTGATTGCAACTTTAAATCTGAATGGCGACTATATTTCAGATGCCTTGGCGGCACAAGTTGGCGGCATTGGTATTGCTCCGGGCGCTAATATGAGTGATAAAACGGCAGTCTTTGAAGCGACACATGGTACGGCACCGAAGTATGCTGGGCAAGATAAAGTAAATCCTGGCTCTCTGATTTTGTCAGCCGAAATGATGTTACGTCATATGGGCTGGAAAGAAGCGGCAGATCATATTCTCCACGGCGTTGAGCAAGCGATTGCGGCCAAAGAAGTGACGTATGATTTTGCGCGTCTTTTAGACAATGCAAAAATGTTGAGTTGTTCAGATTTTGCCCAGGCGGTGATTCGCTTAATGTGATCCCTCTTGCCTGTATCCCGCGCTTTATGCGCGGGATACAGGCACCTGGTCATATCATTGGATCCTGCGGGCAAGCCACGGGACGTAGATTGTAGACGTTCTTTCAAATAAGAAAGTCTAAATAAATAAATTAAATAGACCAGTAAACAATAAATAGCGTATAATCTGCCCAATATTTTTTCAATATACTGAGGGGCTTTTATGCCATTACAAAGCGATCAAAGCTTATTAGACCAGAAAAAAAAGTTTATTCGGCACTATGTTGTTTTATTGAAGCAAATCAATGAGTTTTTTGAACAGCGCTTTGTAGAGACATGGAATAAGCGTTTGCATAGTGATAACGATAAAAAAACCCAATTATTGTTCGAATTTATTCACTATATTAGTATTCGTGCTATGAAATCTGTGATCATAGAATTTAATCAAGCAGGGAACGTGCAAGATAAGAAACTATTTAAATTATATGATTTATCGAGTACACATCAGTCACTAGAGCCGTATGTGTTGATAGACAGTATCGATGTTTTTTCATTCTCAATGGCAAAAAAGTTGCTGGACGAGCTGAGGCACACCCAACCATTGACTAGGGCGCAATATGAGCAAGCATCTAAAGCATTCATCGATAATTTAAAAGTGTTCAAAAACACAGCGGATTATAAAAACAAGACATGTCTATTATTTACCAATGCTAGAATGGATTTGATGAGAAACGTCAAAGATAAAGAAGAGATGACTTTGGATCAATTTTATCTCAGGCGGAAGGTGGGTATATTGGTTGCGGTAGCAGTGGTTGTTTGTGTTGCTATCTATGCCAGTTTGTTGGCGGCGGTGCTGAGTGGCTGCGTTGTGTTAGGTGTGGGGTACGTTATTCATGCAAAATATCAGAGTACTTTGAGCATGTCATCCCAAACGTTTATACCGCAAGCTTTTCAAGACGAGGAGCTGCAGGCTATGTTAGGTGAGGATTTTGAATTTCCACAAAGCAAGTTTTTAGATAGAGTCGATGAACAACTTCGTCCTTGGATACAAGATTTTTTAATCGCAGATGGTGTGGGTGCAGATCCAAAGCTTTTGCTTGAAAATGGTGGCTCGGTAAAGCCTGTCTTAGGCGATGATACACGACCAGCGCACAAGAGATTAGAGAGTGTGAAGCCAAGTGATCAGGTAGATCGTACTCAAGAGGTTCTATCTATCATGGATGCGGCTATCAACAAAAGCAGACTTCCCCCACGGTTTCCTGAAATAACAGGCGGAGGATATGATCGCAACGGTCAGTTTCGTCTTGCGAATGGTGGCGCTGATCGAAAGACAGTTCTACAACCTAGGGAGCCGTTACGGATTGAATTTTAATAATGAAATGTAGCCTTGATGGAGCGTAGCGAAATCAAGGATTACTTGCCCAACGTCTATTTTTATCCACCGATTTACGCTAAATTGATCTAATCACTGGCCAAATTACTGATATCCGTCTATAAATTATGTATAGGGATGAAAATGAGTGAAGTGATTATCGTTGCACCAGGTTTAGGAGAACGGGTTTCGGTCATGACTGAAACGGAAATGCTCCTAGCGGAACCCAAAAAATATCGAGTTCTATTACGCAACGACGATTATACCCCTATGAACTTTGTAGTCTTGGTTTTACAACGCTTTTTCTATATGAGTGACTCGGTTGCATCGCAGTTGATGTTACAAGTTCATACTCATGGATGTGCGGCCTGTGGTATCTATACGCGTGATATAGCAGAAACCAAAGTGATGCTAGTGAATGACTTTGCTAGGCAACACGAACATCCGCTGCTTTGTATGATGGAACAAGCGTAAACTTATCGTCTGTCAGCGACAGTAAAGGAGCATCCGATCATGCTAAACAAAGAGTTAGAGTTCACTTTAAATCTTGCCTTTAAAGAAGCAAAGGAACAGCGCCATGAGTTTATGACTGTAGAGCATTTGCTCCTAGCTTTACTCGATAATCCCGCTGCGGCAAATGTTTTGCATGCTTGTGAAGCCAATATCGAAGAATTACGCCGTGATTTGGAAACGTTTATCCAAGAAACGACGCCGCTTATTCCAGTGGATGATGAATTGCGTGAAACGCAACCCACTTTGGGATTTCAGCGTGTATTGCAGCGTGCGGTGTTTCATGTGCAATCAGCAGGCAAAACAGAAGTGAGCGGTGCCAACGTGTTGGCAGCAATTTTTTCTGAACAAGAAAGCCAAGCCGTTTATTTTCTGCGTCGTGAAAACATCACACGCTTAGATGTCATCAATTATATTTCACATGGTGTGTCTAAATATCAAGGCTCTGAGTTGCGTGAAGGCATGTCATCTATGATGGATGAAGAGATGATGGCGGGTGGCGACAATGTGGAATCCCCCTTAGAAAACTATTGTATGAATCTGAATAAACGCGCACGTTTGGGCAAAATCGATCCCTTGATTGGCCGACAGGAAGAAGTGGAACGTACGATTCAAGTATTATGTCGCCGTCGCAAGAATAACCCTTTGTTAGTTGGGGAAGCTGGGGTAGGTAAGACAGCGATTGCCGAAGGGTTGGCACGTCTCATTGTAGACGGTCAAGTGCCCGAAGCCATTAACAAATGCGTGGTCTACTCGTTAGATTTGGGTGCTTTATTAGCGGGCACCAAGTACCGCGGGGATTTTGAAAAACGTTTGAAAGCCGTCTTGAAACAACTATCCGAGGTGGAAGGGGGCGTTTTATTTATTGATGAGATCCATACCATTATTGGAGCAGGTGCGGCTTCTGGTGGCGTGATGGATGCCTCGAATTTGATCAAGCCTCTGTTGGCAAATGGTGAATTAAAATGTATCGGCTCTACCACTTATCAAGAATACCGTGGTATTTTTGAAAAAGACAAAGCATTGGCACGGCGTTTCCAAAAAATTGATGTTCCAGAACCCTCTATCGAAGAAACATTTGAAATTCTCAAAGGCTTAAGGGGACGTTTGGAAGAGCATCATGGGGTAAAATTCTCAACGGCGTCGCTGAAGGCCGCCTCAGAATTAGCAGCCAAATACATTAATGACCGTTTTTTACCTGATAAAGCCATCGATGTGGTGGATGAAGCGGGTGCTTATCAAAATCTATTGACTGTGAACAAACGTCGTAAAATCATTTCAGTCGCTGAAATTGAAGCGGTAGTTGCTAAAATTGCGCGGATTCCTGTTAAAAAAGTATCTGCCCGAGACAAAGATACCATGCGTAATTTGGAACGGGATCTGAAATTATTGGTTTACGGGCAAGATGCCGCGATTTCTGCCTTATCTTCTGCGATTAAACTATCGCGTTCAGGTTTGCGTGAAGAAGAAAAGCCAGTGGGTTGTTTCTTATTTACGGGCCCAACTGGGGTTGGTAAGACAGAAGTGACTAAGCAATTGTCGAATTTATTAGGAATAGAACTCGTTCGTTTTGATATGTCAGAATATATGGAAAAACATACTGTATCGCGTTTGATTGGGGCGCCTCCAGGGTATGTGGGTTATGACCAAGGTGGGTTATTGACGGAAGCGATTACCAAACACCCTCATTCTGTATTGTTATTAGATGAAATTGAAAAGGCGCATCCAGATGTGTTTAATCTGCTGCTGCAAATTATGGATCATGGCACTTTGACTGATACCAATGGACGTCATGCTGATTTCCGGCATGTGATCATGGTGATGACGTCTAATATTGGGGCAGAAGAAGTTAGTCGTAATTCCATGGGCTTTTCCGTGCAAGATAATAGCAGCGATAATGCCGTGATTTTGAAACGTCAATTCAGCCCAGAATTTCGTAATCGCTTAGATGCGGTTATTAACTTCAAAGCCTTAGACGAACAAACGATTGGTTTGGTAGTCGATAAATTTATAATGGAATTAGAAGAGCAATTGGGTAGTAAAGGCGTGTCTTTGGTGGTGGAAAAATCAGCCAGAGAATGGTTGATTGTTCATGGGTATGACAAAGTATTAGGTGCACGCCCGATGGCTAGACTCATCCAAGAATATATTAAAAAACCGTTGGCGGATGAGTTGCTCTTTGGTAAGCTTGCCAACGGTGGTCATGTTTTGTTGAGTATGAAAGATGACAAATTGCATTTTGAGACCCAAGATTATAGAGAAAAAGGGCTTGTAGAATGAGTAGTCATAGGTAGGTTGGGCTTTGACCCAACCTACCTGTGATACAACAATAAGAAAAAGGTTGTGGTGACATGCGAAGATTAGTTATTTTGGTTTGTGCGGGATTGCTGCTGAGTTTTTTGACGGGATGCATGAGTTCCCGTCCTCCCTCGGATGTATCGAATGTTTGTAAGATTTTTAAAGAAAAGCCTCGTTGGTATCGACAAGCAAAATCAGTAGAAAGACGGTGGCAAGTGCCCGTTCCTGTGCAAATGGCTATTATGCATCAAGAATCAAGATTCGTCTCCGATGCACGTCCTCCGAGACGGAAATTGTTTTCCGTGATCCCTTGGAAAAGACCTACTACTGCTTATGGTTATTCACAAGCTTTAGATGGAACCTGGTCACTGTATCGTAAATCAGATGGTAGTTATTTCGCGTCACGAACCGATTTTGGTGATGCAGTCGATTTTATTGGTTGGTATGCTAATCAAGCACATCGTAAAGCGGGGATCCCTCGCTCCAATGCCTATGATTTATATTTAGCTTATCATGAAGGGATAGGCGGCTATCAGCGCAAGACTTTCCTGCGTAAGGGATGGTTGATGCCTGTGGCTAGAAAAGTTGCTAATAGAGCAAAAGTATACGATCAGCAATTATCTTTATGTCGGCGATATTCTTGAACGAAACGCGCTGGAAAACAGAAAACAGAGCCTATTTTCTTAAGTTCTGTTGACTTCAATCTGAGAAAAGTGAATAGTATAGGACTTACGCAAAACGTCGAAATCGAGGTTTTGTACAAGCCCTATTAGTAGATTTTTATATATTTTGCCCAAAGCTGGGAGTATTGAAATGAGCGTGATGCGCTTGATGTTGTTAGGTGGGCCTGGTGCAGGAAAAGGGACGCAGGCTTTAAAATTAATGAAAAATTTTTGCATTCCACAGATTTCTACCGGTGATATGCTGCGTGCAGCGGTTGTATCGGGAAGTCAGATTGGTGCCGACGTTAAAAAAATCATGGATGAAGGTCGTTTGGTATCCGATGATATTATGATCAAATTAGTTGAAGAGCGGTTGAAACAAGATGACTGTAAAGGGGGATTCTTGTTAGACGGTTTTCCACGCACCATTCCCCAAGCGCAAGCGTTACGCGATGCGGGTATTGTCTTAGATCATGTGATTGAAATTGCTGTGGATGATGAAGAAATTGTGCGACGCATCAGTGGTCGGCGTGTGCATCCTGCTTCAGGGCGTGTCTATCATGTGGTGTATCATCCTCCCAAGCAACCCGGTTTGGATGATGAAACGCAAGACCCTTTGGTATTAAGAGAAGACGACCGCGAAGAAATCATTCGCAAACGCTTACAAGTGTATTATGAAAAAACCGCACCGTTGATCGAGTATTACCAATCTTGGCAAAAAACCGGTGACACAATGGCTCCGAAATTTCATCAAATTTCTGGGGAAGGCGATGTGGAAGACATTTATGCTCGGTTGTTGACAACATTGGGTTATGAACATCGGTCTTTAGTGAAACCTATCCAAGCTAGTCAATTCGAAACGATTTTGGCGGAGCAGCCTATCTTATTTGTTGATTTTTGGGCACCTTGGTGTGTACCGTGCAAGCAATTCAAAGAGATCTATGAAAAAGTGTCTGCTCAATATCCTGGCATATTTTTTGGTTCAGTCAATATTGAAAAAGAAGCCGAGTTGGGGGAGTTATTTGAACTTCGCTCGATACCGCATCTGATGGTGTTCAAACAAGGCGTTGCTATTTACTCTGAATCTGGCAGTATGCCAGAGTCAACTTTGAAAGAGTTGGCTGACCAAGCCTTAGTGGTGGATGTGAAGGCGATTCAAGAAGAAAAATGATCCGCTATAAGAGGCACGCGAAGGGCGGATCAGGGGCGCAAAAATTGAAACAACCCGCTTATTTCTGGCCGTTCCTATTTCCAACACTCCTCCCAATTCCCCGTAGGATTTCGGCCTGGACCTGCTGCAATACTTTGTATCCCTTGATCATTGATTTGTAAGCTTTGGCAGCGCAGGTCTTGTTGTGCTTGGGAATTTTGCGGGATGGCTTGTAAATTATAATGGGTGTCTGATGCGGTTTGAATGCTTAAGGCATACCAACCTTGCGAGGTATATGCTGTCGGCAATACATCGTGTTCTGAATGTGATCCAATGCTAGCTTGAGCATATGTGCCATAGTTCGTAAAATACTGCTCCATCTTATTCGCCAAATCTAATAGAGCGATTTGTCCCTCCAGACGGTGCGCACGTGTCCAATACATTTGATAAGAAGGATAAGCAAAACTGAGTAAAATGCCTAGGATGAGTAGTACAATGAGCATTTCAAACAGAGAAAATCCTTGGCTTTGCATCGTAGCCGTATCCCGTAGCAGTGTATGGTGCCGATCCTAGCGTTTCTTGGTTCACTCAGCAATATTTGTTTGATAGGAATGATAGGCTCATGATGCGTGTGTTCTAGATGTACTTATTTTGTTTTATGATTGTTTGTGATACAATTAGCAAAACAAAAAATCATCGGTGTGAAATTATGCAAGAATTGAAGTTGCGAGACGGGTTATTACTTAAGACCAAAGTAGCTGTGATGGGCAGTGACCGAGTTGGTAAGACCAGTTTGCTGGGGAGACTAGCATACGACAAATTTGATTCCAGATATGAACCGACTATTGGGGTTGAATTTTCGTTTAAAACGCTTGATGCAGACCGCGACCATTGTAGGCTAGAGATTTGGGATACTAGTGGTCAAGAAAGATTTCGTTCATTAGTGCCTAGCTATTTGCGAGATAGTCAGATCATTATATTGGTATTTTCAGTCGAGAATCAAAAATCATTCGACGAGGTAAAAGTTTTTCTTAATATGGCAAGAGAAGAGCGTTCTGCTCAAGCAACCTATCTATTGCTGGGGAATAAGACGGATTGTCCTGATAGGGTGATTACGCAAGAAGAAGCGCAAGATTACGCTGAACAAGAGGATTTGACTTACATAGAAACTTCTGCAAAAACGCCTGGTAACTGTATGGAGGCAATAAAGCAAGCAATAAAGCAAGTAGTAATAAAGCATGCTGTGCCTGACCAGATTCCTGAAGCGCCTCGTGCATCCCCACGCTTGAGTGTTGAGAGACGATATGCTTTATCGGACAGCATCACTGTATTTGAAAATACCCGGCCTGATAATAAAGAAATTAAAGCGATTGCTGGGATTTTGATGGGGGGATTAGATTCACAATGCGATCCTAAAAACTATTTCGAAGAGCAATTTGAAACATTAAAAGGTCATTTGAACACCTTACAAATGACGAGCAAATCGTTGGCGAACAGTGCTTTGAATATAATCGTGACGGTATTTTTAGCAGTGACGGTGGTAGGGTTACCTCTGGCGTATTGGTTGGGCCTTTTGCAAAAAAATGAGGAAGCCAGTGGTCACAAATTTATGTTTTTTGCCTTTGGTGCCAAGCAAGCGGCGCAAATTGCGTCTCGGGATGTGTTTAAAGCGACGCAGAATGAGAATCTGAAGTTTAGTCGATCGTATTAGAGTCCATAAGACCCTAGATATCCGCTCCCTCACGGTCGCGGCTCGGATACTCGAGTCATGATGTGAGGAGAGCGTGCCCACTAGCATTTCTTTGTGTTAAACTAAGCCCTTCGTAAGTTTCAGAGTATCTATGACAAATTATTGTGGTTATATCGCCTTGGTTGGACGCCCGAATGTGGGGAAGTCGACTTTGTTGAATCAGATTTTAGATCATAAAATCAGTATCACCTCCCGCAAACCACAAACCACGCGCCATAGTATTCTGGGGCTGCGTACGGATGGTCCTTATCAGTACGTGTATGTTGACACGCCTGGTATTCATCTCGGTTCGAAAAAAATCATGAATAAGATGATGAATAAAACTGCTATCCGTGTGTTGAATGACGTGGATGTGATTGTGTTTGTCATTGATGGGATGATTTGGCGAGAGGAAGACGACTATGTCTTGAGCTTGATTCAATCCTCTCAGATCCCCTGCATCTTAGTGGTCAATAAAGTAGATAAAATTGCAGACAAACAAACGTTATTGCCTTGGCTCCAGCAGCTTGCCCAACGCCATGATTTTGCAGCAATTATTCCGATTGCAGCGCGCACTGGCTTACAAATCCCTGATTTACATGCCAAATTGCAAACCTTTTTACCCGAATCGCCGCATTTGTTTCCTGATGATCAACTGACTGATCGCTCTTTAAAGTTTTTATGTTCTGAATTGGTTCGAGAAAAGATTTTCCGCCATTGTGGCCAGGAATTGCCTTATGCTACCACGGTAGAAATTGAGTCATACAAAGACACGCCTAAAATGGTGCGAATTTCTGCTTTGATTTGGGTCGATAGAGAAACCCATAAGCGCATGATCATTGGTGAAAAAGGTGAAAAATTAAAAGAAATCGCGACGCAAGCGCGTTTAGATATGGAAAAATTGTTAGAGAAAAAAGTCTTTTTGCAATGTTGGTGTAAAGTCAAAACGGGATGGTCCGATAATGAGCGTATCCTCCAATCATTGGGATATGAATAAAGCTCCCACTTGGGTGATTCATAAAACCTGGGCTGGCGGTAGTGCTGCGCGCGTCCTTTTTTTTACTCGGGCTCAAGGCTTGGTCTGGGCACGTTGTCAGGGCGGGTGGTCACCTAAAAAACAAGCGCTCATTCAAGCTTATCATCCCTTGTGGGTTGATTTCACCCAACGGCAAGGATGGTATTATGTCCAGCATTTGGAACTTGCCGGTATGGCTTTTGACTATACGGCCCCTAATTTATTAACAGCATTGTATGTGAATGAGTTGCTGTATCATGGCTTACGCCAACAAGATCCGCACCCTGAATTATATGATGCTTATGTGACGACGCTACAGAACCTCAGTTTGGCGACCTCTCAGCCGCAGTTAGAACAAGTATTGCGCCGCTTTGAATGGGCCTTATTATCCTCTATAGGTTATGCTATCTCTTTGACCCATGACGGACAGACGTACCAACCCATTGTGGCCGATTATTATTACGTGTTTAAAGCGGGGCTAGGGTTGATTCTGGCGCAAGAAGGGCTGTTAGGCGCAGATATTCTCGCAATGGCCAATGATGATTTGAGCGATCCCAAGGTGCTTAAGACCGCTAAACACATGATGCGCAGCGCTTTGCACCATGCTTTGGGCGGCAAACGGATTAAAAGTCGGGATTTTTACCGGGCGTGATGAGGCTGATAAACGCCCGATACACGCCCTTACCATGACACCTCTTTACAAAGTTGATTGACAACAATTCTAAGCCACGTAATATATAGCCTCGCAATTAGAACGACCTAAGTGACTATTCCATGAATTTATTACGAAAAAAAGATATTCATACCATTAGCGTAGAAGAGGGTACCAGTAACCTGATGCGTTGCTTGACAGGCTTTGATCTCACTTTACTCGGAATCGGCGCCATCATTGGTGCGGGGATTTTTGTTTTGACTGGCGTGGTGGCAGCCACCAAGGCTGGCCCAGCGATTATTTTATCGTATATTATTGCAGGTTTGGCTTGTTTGTTTTCGGCGTTGTCTTATGCTGAATTAGCCACCGCAATTGGTGGCTGTGGGAGTGCCTATGGTTACGCCTATGTGGGATTTGGTGAAATCATTGCTTGGATAGTGGGTTGGGATTTATTGTTGGAGTACTCTATCACCGTTGCCACGGTTGCTGTGGGGTGGAGCTCGTATATGAAGAGTCTATTACAGGCCATTTCCATTCGTATTGTGAACACGGTGCCGGTGGGCCTCATAACGGTTGATTTTTTAGCGTTGTCGATCATCAGCGTGGTCAGCGTTTTGTTAATTTGGGGGGTACGTTCAACCACTCGGTTTAACAATACCATTGTTGGTGTGAAATTATTGGTGATCTTGCTATTTATTGTGGTGGCATCGACGCATATTAATCCCAGTAATTGGGATCCCTTTATGCCGTTTGGTTGGATGGGTGTGGCGAAAGGGGCTTCTTTGATCTTTTTTGCTTATATTGGTTTTGATGCTGTATCGACCACAGCCGAAGAAGTGGTGAACCCGCAGCGGAATTTGCCAATCGGGATCATCGGCTCCTTATCTGTGTCAACTTTGTTATATATCGTCATTTCTGGTTTGTTGACGGGTATGGTGTCGTATCGTACCTTGGATGTGGCGTCTCCCATCAGTGATGCGTTGATAGCGATAGGGTATCAAGGCGTTGCGGGCGTGATTTCTGTCGGTGCCTTGGCGGGTTTGACGACCGTTATTTTAGTCTTGTTTTATGGGTTGAGCCGTATATTCTATGCTATTGCGCGCGATGGCTTGTTACCTAAATATTTTTCTGTTTTGCACGCAAAGACTCAAACGCCGATGCGTATTATTGTGCTATGTGGGATTTGGATCGGCGCGATTTCAGCGCTATTTCCCATTAATCTCTTAACAGAGTTGGTAAATATCGGTACGCTGGTTTGCTTGGGCGTGTTGATTTTAAGACATACCCGACCAGAGATGCATAGACCGTTCAAGACCCCTGGCATGCCATACGTGCCAATTCTTGGGATGGTCTGTTGTTTGTATTTGATTGCTAATCTACCCTGGTTAACCATACTTCGCTTTGTGGTATGGTTTATCTTCGGAATGGGCATCTATTTTTTCTTTGGCCGCAAACACAGCGTGCTGGCGAATCAGCCTAAAATAATGGCAGAAAATTAGGGTCTGTTGACAATTCATCTCACGAAGCCCTACGTCCTTCCGCGGATGGTACGGCGTTGTTGCAGATTTCTACATCCTTGGTATCACTATCAATTTTATCCGTTCGAGCTAGGAGCCACACGTAGTGTGGCGTCTCGAAGCTTTTTTCAATAAGCCTCGAGACGCCGCTGCTCGGCACCTCAGTTTGAACGGTTTCAAAAATATCTGCAACAACGCGGGCTTGTGCACGGGATCCAGCGATGATGCCAGATTCCTAGATCCCGCGCATAAAGCACCGGACGTAGGCAAGAGGGATGCGTTATTACAAGATTTTTATACCCCCACCCACCAACGTCCCGTGGCTTGTCCGCGGGATTCCTTTTGATTTTTATTGGTTCAATCAGTCTTTTCATTATTCAATATCTCTGAAGCCTATAGGCAAATGTCCGGTCGTCTGCTCAAAGCACATTATGCTCTGTTTTTTTGTATAGCATCAATATTAAAAACATAGTGAAAATTATTTGTGTTTTATGCGTTATTTGAGTTAGAATTTCTCTGCTTTCAAGCGAAACCATTTCATAGTCATGGATGGTCAAGGACGTCGATTCGTATTGAGTTTGTATATCAAACTAAACAAGCAATATTTAGGCAATATCCTTAAAGTTTTTCAGTTCGTAAATAACTTGCTGGACGCTGCCTAAAATACAACAAAAAAACAACAACATATTGTTTCAATACATTTTTTAAAAGGCGTATCAATGATTAATTTAACAGATATTCGTACCAGTTTTCATGCATCCATAGCAACATTTGAGACCACGCGTAAAGTACCTATTTTTTCTGCTATCCCAAAAAGTGTTATGAATCAGAAAATTTATTCTTGGATGGCCTTAAATCATTTAATCCAAGTTCTGAAGCAAGAAATCCCCGATTCTTTTGATGAGGAAGATGATCTTTTGGAGCGTTTTACAATTCGATTTGTGGTTGATAAAAACATGCGTATCTGGTTCGCTCGTGAGGGTACATGTAGTTCTGCTGTTCCTGCTCATAGTGATATGATTGCAGATGAAGATGTGTACACTGCAGGTAACCTTGTATTTTCAAAAGATTACACTACGATTATCGAAATCACCAATAAAAGTGGTCACTATGAACCACCGTTTGGATCATTGGTGTTTTTTCTTTCGTTATTATTGGGTTTGGAAAGAAATCCTGATTTCCCTGTGCGAATTGCAGAAGAAATGAAATTAGTGACTTATCAAAAACAAACTGATTTTAAACCTGTAGCGATATCTGAATGTAGTTTATCTAAAGCAGATTTATCTCTTTCCATCCCTTTTGATCCTAGAATAGAAACAACGGGTGAATATCCTTTTATAAAAGTGCGTAAGCGCCAAGGCGTCTATTTTTTGAGACCTGATTTATCTGAAGATTCCTTTATTTTGAGGGGTTCGACGGATTCAACGAGCTCAATTGATTCAGAATACGTTGATGATTTAGGCTTCGATGAACGATGCAACAGTTCACATGATCTTTACCGTTTTTTCTCGTTATCCACTCAGTTTGAGGGAGCAAAAACAAAAAGAATACTGGATGAACCTAGAAACACAGAATCGCCATTACAAATCGGAAGTTTTTTTTGTCTGGATTCTCCCAACAAAACAAAAGGCGAAACGCCCCTTGTGTCATCATCACACAGGATTGTCGCCGATAAGCACTGTAGAAAGTCTAGCAGAAAGGAGGCGGCTGATAATACACACGCCAGTTCGTCTAACAATAGGTTTGGTAGTTAACGTCCCTAAAGTTATTTCTCGGCGTCTCAGCGATTTTTTCTCGACTGAGACGTTTTTATAATTTGGTACAAAAATCAGTCATTGCGAGCGTTAGCGAAGCAACCCAGGTCGATGCTTCGTTGAATAGCTGTACTGGGTTGCTTCACTACGTTCGCAATGACGACAAATTTAGTATTACTCGCTTTTAATCAGAACGCACATGCAAAATCCAGTCGCCTAAAACACCTAAAATTCATCCGTAAAGGGTATAACTTGCAATTACTTATGTAATGCTATATCATTACAAAAGTACAAGTAATGGGGGTTAAGATCATGACATTGAAGCATATGAGTTTAGAAGAATTTCTTCATTTGGCTCAGACCATGCCGCGTTTGATGATTTATCGGGAAATGATGGCGGATTGTTTGACCCCTATTGGGGTGGTAGCGCAATTAGAAGCAGAGATGCAAGAAGGCACTTTGTTGGAATCTGGTATGCAACAATCAGAAGATGGGCGTTATTCCTATATTGCGTTTGGTCAGATGGGGCAATTGGCGGCTTATGGTACCCAAATTACTCAACGGGTTGGGACGCAAATCACGCAGACTGTTGCGGATCCTTTTGCTGTGTTGCGCCAAATGGTCGCAGAGTTCGTTTGTGTGAATCCTACGCATGAATTGTTGCGTCGGCATGGTGCAGTGGGATTTGTGACGTATGATGCGGTTAGAATCAATGAAAATATTCCGGATCGGCATCGTTCTGAACAAGAATTGCCGGATCTATTATTTAATTTTTATCACACAACCCTGATTTTCGATCATGCGCAGCATAAATTGTTATTGGCTAAGATGGTGGATTTGGATACGGATGATCTCACCCAAGTTTATCAAGATACTCAAATTTATCTGCAAAATGTAATCCAGAAAATCACACGTTCTACTTCCTTGGAAGAGAGTGCTGTCGCAGATAAAGTGTCTGTTCTGATGCCAGAAGTGGATGTGAGTGATGCACAATTTATGCAATTGATCGCTCAAGCAAAACATCATATTAGTATAGGTGATGCCTTTCAAATCGTGTTGTCGCGTTGTTTTAAGCAGGCTTATACCGCAAAGCATTTGGATATTTACCGTGCCTTACGCAAACTGAGTCCGGCGCCCTATATGTTTTATTTTCCTTTGGAATCTGGCGTGATGGTGGGTGCTTCTCCCGAAAAGTTGATCACGGTTCGCCAAGGGCAAGTTGAGATCAATCCGATTGCGGGGACACGTGCACGTCTTTCTGTGGCAGATGAAGAGAAAAATGCTAAGGAATTGCTCGCGGATGAGAAAGAGTTGGCTGAGCATATGATGTTGGTGGATTTGGCACGCAATGATTTGGGTGTCGTCTGCCAGCCAGGTTCGGTAGAAGTGAAGACCTTATTGCAGGTGAAGCATTTTTCGCATGTGACGCATTTGACTTCCGTGGTGACTGGCCGTTTGCAAGCAGAGAAAGATGCTTTGGATGCTTTACAGGCTACGTTTCCGGCTGGCACAGTTAGTGGTGCGCCTAAAATCAGAGCGATGGCGTTGATCGATACTTTGGAAACATCGCGACGTGGTTTGTATGGCGGCGCCTTTTGTCGCTTGGATGCAGAGGGTAATTTTGATAGTTGTATTGCCATTCGTATGGCCATTTTACGCGATGGCATTGCAACGGTTCGGACTGGGGCAGGGATTGTGGCAGATTCAGATCCTGAATCTGAAGCGGCTGAAACACGGCATAAAGCACGTGGCGTTTTGAGTGCGTTAGCGTTAGCAGAAGGGGGGTTATCATGCTAATCATCATCGATAATTACGATAGTTTTACCTATAATCTGTATCAAATCGTGGCGCAGAGCCGCGAAGACGTGGTGGTATTACGCAATGATCAAGTGACGGTCACTGAGATCAAAGCGATGCGTGCCGATGGCATTATTTTGTCGCCTGGCCCAGGACGTCCTGAGGCGGCTGGTATTTGCATGGCATTGATTCAGGCGCTCCCACCAACTGTTCCATTACTCGGGGTCTGTTTGGGTTTACAAGCCATTGTTTGTGCTTTGGGCGGACAGGTGATTGCAGCGCCTGAATTGGTGCATGGGAAATCAACTTTGGTTTTTCATCATCGCCAAGGTATCTATCAAGGATTGGCATTGCCATTTTCTGCGGGTCGGTATCATTCTTTATTGGCTGATCGGGTATCGTTGCCTGCTCATTTACAAATTGAAGCAGAATCTGCTAATGGTTTGATCATGGGGATCCGTCATCGCGATTTGCCCATTTTTGGTGTGCAGTTTCACCCAGAGTCCATTTTAACCCCACAAGGTGGGCAACTGGTTCAGAATTTTTTGCAACGCTGCTGTCCCGTAGAGACAGGTGCCTTATGCGCTTAAAAGAAGGGATAGAAACATTGATGGCGCAGAAGAGCTTGAATAGCCAGATCTGTAAGGAGCTGATCTCAGATTTGCTCGAACCGGATAGTCATCCTTTTCAGAAAGTAGCTTTTTTAGTTTTATTGCGCTCTAAAACTGAAACGGCGGATGAATTGGTAGGTATGGTTTCCGCTTTGAAAGAGAAAATGCTGCCGTTGCGACTCAACAGAAAAACCTTGGATATTGTTGGTACAGGTGGAGATCGCGCGCGCACGGTGAATATTTCTACCGGGAGTGCTATCTTAGCGGCTGCTTGTGGTGTGGCGATTGTGAAGCATGGCAATGCCGCGGTCACATCGTTAGCCGGATCGGCGGATGTGCTCAAAGCATTGGGGGTCAATATTGATTTGGCGCCAGAAAAAATCAGTGCGGGGATTGATGCTTTGGGGATTGGCTTTTGCTTTGCTCCTAATTTTCATCCTATTTTGCGTGAACTACGCAGTTTGCGCCAACAATTAAATGTCCCAACCACGCTTAATTTATTAGGACCTTTATTAAACCCTGCGCAACCCAAGCATCTTTTAATGGGGATGTATGAGCCTAAATTATTGCCTATTATGGCCGAAACCTTACAAAAGTTGGGGACGGAACGTTCGTTGGTGGTTCATGGGAATGGTATCGATGAATTGTCTTGTATTGGCCCGGTGACTGTCATAGAAGTCACACCGAATGCTTTAGATTATTTTTCTTTGGATCCCAAAGCGTTAGGGTTTGCACCTTGTAGCTTGCAAGATTTACAAGGCGGATCGGCCGAGGTCAATGCAGCATTGTTGCGAGATGCCTTGCAAGGGCGAGGTACGCAGCAAGCCAAAGCATTTTCGGATACGTTGATTTTCAATGCGGCAGTGGCTACTTATTTATATGGTTTACAGCCTTCGGTCGCAGACGCCATTCCTTTAGCGCGAGAAAAGCTATTGGATGGCACTGCGTCGTCTTTATTGAATCACTTGATTGAGTATACCAATGACTAATCGCTTAGCACCTATTATTGCGCAGAAAAGACGGGAAGTGGCGGCGCTCCAAGATCTGCTGCGCGCTCAGCCTGAGCCTGCCATGTTGTCATTTCTGCGCGGGCAAGCCCAAAGATCTGCGTTGAAAAGTTTCAGACAAGCCTTGCAAGGCCCCAATTTGGCGGTCATTGCAGAAATCAAACGCAAATCACCGTCAAAAGGTCATCTTGCTCCGATTGCGGATCCCATTGCTTTGGCGCAAACCTACATCGCGGCTGGAGCAGCTGCGTTGTCTATTTTAACGGACGAGCTATTTTTTAACGGATCATTGGCTGATTTGAGCTCGGTAGCACAAGCTTGTGTCAAACAGCCAACGCCTATTTTGCGTAAAGATTTTGTCATCGATACTATCCAAATCGCGCAAGCGGTGACGGCAGGCGCCGATGCTATTTTGGCGATTGTGGCGGTTCTGGGTTCAGAGACCAAAACGATCCTCCATGCTGCTAAAGACATGGGAGTGGATGTATTGGTCGAAGTGCATACGGAAGCAGAATTGATGTTGGCTTTGGAGAGTGGTGCTGAGATCATTGGCGTGAATAATCGTGATTTGACGACGTTTTCAATCGATGTGGATCGTGCGTTTCACCTGTTGCAGCTTATTCCTAAGGGGATCATTTCGGTAGCAGAGTCTGGGATCACAATGCCTGATTTGGCACGTGACTATCATCAAGCCGGTTTTGATGCGGTATTGATTGGAGAAGCCTTGGTAACGGCTGATTCTCCAGAATTGTTTCTGCGAGGATGTTGTGCTTCTCTTGCCAAGACGTCCCGCGCTTGTAAACCAACGGTTCCCGCGGATACTACAGCCCGGGACGTAGGCGACAAGAGACCATCTAAAGTCAAAATTTGTGGTTTGAGAACAGTACAGCTTGCCGAGGAAGCGGTTGCAGCTGGTGCCGACTTGATTGGGATTGTCTGTCATCCAGCTTCTAAGCGTTATGTTGATTTAGAAACGGCACAAGCGATTGCACATGCCACGCGTGCCAAAGGTGGGATACCTGTTGCAGTGTTTGTGGATCATAATGCACAAGAAATGATGACATTTTGTCAGGCGACCGGGATCCAAATGGTGCAATTGCACGGTGCGAATGCACGCCGTGAGCACCCTTTGTTGCCAGCTCATTATCAACGGATTTATGTGTGTCCAGTCGATGATTCTGGGGTAGTGCCAGAGGATTTTGCTGGCTTAGTGTCTTGTGATCCGGCACGTGATTATGTGTTGTTTGATCATGTGCAGGCTGGTTCTGGGAAAGTTTTTGCGTGGGATAAGGTGCTGTATACAGGCTCATTGCCGATGGGGATTGCCGGAGGCATCAGGATGTATAACGTTGGCGAAGTGATAAAGAAATTTCACCCGGCATTGATCGATGTATCGTCGGGGGTAGAGGGTGTGTCAGGTGAGAAAGACGGTGATTTGATAAGGGCGTTTATTTTAAAAATATTGGAGCGATAACATGCAACAAAAAAACGGGTATTACGGAGCATTCGGGGGGTGTTATTTACCTGAAATCTTGATGGCACCTATTCAAGAGCTTAGTACTGCTTGGGATGCACTCAAAGAAGATCCCGTTTTTCGTGCGGAGTTGAGGGATCTTTTGCAGAATTATGCAGGTCGTCCCACACCATTGACTGAAGTACCTCATTTTGCAGCGGCGATTGATGGGCCAAAAATATTTTTAAAACGTGAAGATTTGCTCCATACAGGTGCGCATAAAATAAACAATGCATTGGGTCAGTGTTTATTGGCCAAACGTCTTGGCAAACAGCGCATTGTCGCTGAGACCGGTGCCGGTCAACATGGGGTGGCAACGGCAGCTGCTTGTGCACGTTTGGGCTTACCCTGCGTGGTATACATGGGTGCGAAAGATATGCAACGTCAAGCACCTAATGTGTTGCGTATGCGTTTGATGGGAGCGGAAGTGATTGCGGTTGAGAGTGGATCGGCTACTTTAAAGGATGCTGTGAATGAGGCTTTGCGTGATTGGTCAGCTTCGTTTACGGATAGTTTTTATTGTTTGGGTTCGGCTTTGGGGCCTCATCCTTATCCCGATATGGTGGCAAATTTTCAAGCGGTGATTGGAGAAGAAGCGGTGCAACAGTGTCAGACTCAGTTTCAATCGAATCCTGATTTGGTTGTCGCATGTGTGGGTGGTGGCTCCAATGCTATTGGCATATTTTCAGCATTTTTAGAGGATGATAATGTGCAATTGATAGGGGTGGAAGCAGGCGGATTTGGGAAGCAATTAGGCGAACATGCCGCACGGTTTCGTACACAGACCCCCGGTGTTTTGCATGGGTGTCATACTTATGTGCTACAAGATGAGCAGGGGCAAATTTCTGAAACAGCTTCGATCTCAGCCGGCCTGGATTATCCGGCTGTGGGCCCACAGCATGCGCAATTGCATACGCTTGAGCGTGCGAAATATGTGGCGGTTGAAGATACGCAAGCGCTACAGGCTTTGCAATTATTGGCTCGGACCGAAGGTATCATTTGTGCTTTAGAATCTGCACATGCTTTGGCGCATGTGATTGAGATGGCGCCAAATTTGCCAAAGGATTTTGTGGTGGTAGTGAATTTATCAGGACGTGGAGATAAAGATCTCGGTACCGTAGCCTTGGTGGAGCGCTAGCGTAATCAAGGATGATTTGGCAGAAACCTTGATTACGCTAGCGCTTCATCAAGGCTACATACTACATACTTAGGCTCAACCTACTTGGAGAAGATGTATGACTGGCATAGAAAGAATCGCCGCTAGTTTTGCACGTAGCAAAGCATTTGTAGCGTATTTGACTGCAGGCGATGGGGGACTCAAACAGACTTTGGATGCCGCTTTGGCATTAATTGATGCTGGCGTGACTATTTTGGAAATCGGGGTGCCATTTTCCGATCCTGTGGCGGATGGGCCTGTGATTCAACGTGCTGCCGCGCGTTCCTTGGCAGCTGGGACGACATTGCCTGCGATTTTAGATTTGGTCGCTGAGCTCCGTCATCGCACAGATATTCCTTTGATTTTATTTACGTATTTGAACCCGATTTTCCGAATCTTGCAAACGGATTTTTTTCAAAAAGCGCAACAAGCTGGCATAGATGGGTTGCTAGTGGTAGATTGTCCGCTGGAAGAAATGACGCCTCTGCTGCAACCTTGTGTACAGCATGGGCTTGCCCCGATTTTTGTGGCGACTCCAACAACGCCGGAGCAACGTATTCAGCAGCTCGATGAATTGGGGCGGGGATTTCTATATTATGCGTGTCGGAAAGGCACGACCGGTGTGCGCGCGCAATTGCCGGAAGATTTTACAACCAAGATGCAAGCGCTGAAAGCGCAGGTTACTTTACCAGTGGTGGTGGGGTTTGGGATTGCGTCGCGTGAAGCAGCTTCACAAGTATTAGATGATGCCGACGGAGTCGTAGTGGGATCATTATTTGTAGAAGCGTTAGAAAAAGGTATGCCATTCAAGGCGTTGCAACGTTTGGCTATGCAGATCAATCCATTAGTAAGGAGTGTATGATGATTCTCGTGATGAAAGACAATGTAACCAAAATGGCCGTGGACGAATTGGTTGCAAAATTGGCATGGATGAATCTACAAGCGATCCCTACTGAGGAAAATAATCGCTATTATATCGCGATTGTAAATGGGTTGGATGCGCGGACGGATACCGGATTGTTTTCCGTTTTACCTGGCGTGGAACAAGTGTTGCCGTTGACGCAAAAATTCAAATTGGCGGGTCGTGAAATTAAAAAAGAACAGACCGTGATTGAGCTGCAAGGGCATACGATTGGTGGGAATACCTTTACCGTGATGGCGGGGCCTTGTTCGATTGAATCTGAAGAGCAAATTCATCAGACGGCGGCATACGTGGCTGCTGCTGGTGCACAGATTCTACGTGGTGGGGCATTCAAACCGCGGACATCGCCTTATGAATTTCAGGGGCTTGGGGAAGAAGGCTTGCGATATATGCAATCCGCAGCCAAAGCACATGGTTTGTTGAGCGTGTCGGAAGTGATGGATACCCAAGAGATCGATTTGGTGGCTTCGTATGTGGATATTTTGCAAATTGGGGCTCGTAATATGCAAAATTATTCTTTGTTAAAACAAGTGGGAAAAACGGGGAAACCGATACTCCTAAAACGGGGTTTGTCGGCGACCTATATGGATTTCCTGATGGCAGCTGAATATATTTTGCATACTGGCAATCCCAATGTCATATTATGTGAGCGGGGTATTCGCACATTTGAAACCTACGCACGCAATACCTTGGATATTGCGGCGGTACCGATTTTGCGTGAATTAACTCATTTACCGATTATCGTTGACCCTAGTCATGGCACGGGCTTGCGTTCTATTGTACCGCCTATGGCCTATGCAGCGCTTGCGGCTGGGGCGGATGGTATCATGGTAGAAGTGCATCCTGAACCAGACAAAGCGTTGTCAGATGCCAAGCAAACGATCACACCGCAAGCGTTTTCGGACATGATGGGCGTTTTGAAAAAAATTGGGCAAGCTATTGATGTGAAAGTAGGAGATTGAATATGCAATATCGGATCCGTCCCTCGCATTTACAGGGGGCTATCACGATTCCGCCTTCGAAATCGCATACTTTGCGTGCCATCTTATTTGCAAGCATGGCGCATGGTCGTTCGGTGATTCGTCATTATTTGTCATCACCCGATACGCAAGCCATGCTGCGTGCTTGTGAAGCATTGGGCGCAAGCATTGAGGTCACAGAGGATCAATTGACGATTGTGGGGGTGAATGGCAAACCTAGTACGCCGGTGCATAGTATTGATGCGGGGAATTCAGGACAGGTTTTGCGGTTTGTCGCGGCAGTGGCAGCATTGAGCTCAGGTTACACGATGCTGAGTGGTGATGAGTCGATTCGAACCTTGCGTCCCATTCAACCTTTGTTAGATGGTTTGGCGCGTTTAGGCGTTTTCGCTGAATCGGCGCTTGGAAATGGTTTGGCACCTGTGATAGTCAAAGGTCCGCTGCAAGGGGGGCATACTCATTTAGACGGCGCAGATTCTCAGCCCGTATCCGCTTTGCTCATCGCTGCGGCGTTCGCGCCAGAACCGACTGTGATCGAAGTAAGCAATCCAGGCGAGAAACCTTGGATTGATTTGACCTTGGATTGGTTGCACCGCTTAGGCATTGCTTATCAACGTGAAGGCTATACGCGCTATACTGTATCGGGCAATGCCGCATATCCTGGTTTTGAGTATACGGTACCAGGTGATTTCTCTTCTTGCGCATTTCCGTTGGTGGCTGCTTTGGTGACGGGGTCGCATCTGAGCTTGCATAATTTAGATATGCAGGATGCGCAGGGTGATAAAGAATTGGTGACCATTTTACAAGAAATGGGTGCGAAGATTGTTATCGATGCGGACAAACGTGCGTTGCAAGTCTATCCTTCGCCGGGATTGGTAGGGAAAACCTTGGATGTGAATCAATATATCGATGCCTTACCTATTTTAGCGGTATTAGCGTGTTTTGCCTCTGGGGAAATGACGTTGACTGGCGCTGCTATTGCGCGAAAAAAAGAATCGGATCGCATCTCTGCGATGACGCAAGGCTTACGTGCCATGGGTGCTGATGTAGACGAATTAGAAGATGGCTTACGGATCCGACCCGCCCCGTTAACCGGGACCTTGGTATCGAGCTTTTTTGATCATAGAATTGCGATGGCGTTAGCGATCGCGGGCTTAGCCGCTCATGGTGAGACCCTGATTGATCATACGAGTTGTGTTGCCAAAAGTTACCCGGATTTTCTAGCCGCTATGCAACAATTAGGCGCCAATATAGAGAGCATCCCATGAAGCGACCCCTTATTCTCATCGGTTTCAAGGCTTGTGGTAAAACCTCAGTGGGACGCGCTTTGGCGCAAAAAATCCAAACACCGTTTGTGGATACGGATCAATTATTAGAAGCGCAGTACGCGAAGGAAACTGGGCAGGCATTGGGTTGCCCGGCCATATTTCGTGAGGTGGGGGAGCAGGCGTTCCGTGCTTTGGAAAAGCAGGTCGTCGCCAGTTTGGCCACAACCGGGCCAGCCGTGATTGCGACGGGCGGTGGCGTGGTGCTTGAACCGGAAAATATGCGCGTGTTACGCCGCTTGGGTACGGTGATTTATTTATCTGCTTCCTATGAGACCTTGTTACATCGCTTGCAAGCACGTGCACTGCCGGCGTATCTAGATGATTTGGAGACGGGGTTTCAAAAGATTTTTCAGCATCGTCAGTCGTTATATCGTAAGCTCTCTGATCGAATCTTGGATGTCGATCAGGCTTCGGTGGTCGAGATTTCTGAACAAATCTACCAACTTTACGTGAGGCTAGACTTTTAATAATCTGACGTCCCGCGGCTTGTCCGCGGGATCCAGCGATTGAGCAATTTCGCTGGATGCCGCGGACAAGCCACGGCATGTTGGCTCATCTATTTATAAGGATAAATGATGGCAAGCAATACTTTTGGTCAATTATTTCGCGTGACAACGTGGGGTGAATCGCATGGCAAAGCCATTGGTGTGGTGATTGATGGGTGTCCTGCTGGCGTGGCGTTGACCATAGAAGATATTCAGCTGGCTTTGGCATTACGAGCACCGGGTCGGAATGAATTTACAAGTCCGCGCCAAGAAACCGATGAAGCAGAAATATATTCAGGTGTGTTTGATGGGCACACAACCGGTGCGCCGATTTCCATTATCATTATGAATCGGGATGTGAATTCTAGCCATTATACTGCTTTGCAAGAGGTTTTACGTCCGGGACATGCCAATTTTACCTATTTACAAAAATATGGCAGATATGATCATCGTGGGGGCGGGCGGGCGTCTGCACGCGAAACCGCTTGCCGTGTCGCTGCGGGTGCCGTTGCCAAAAAAATTCTCCAGCATCATGGGATTCAGACGGGGGCCTATTTGTCGACAATGGGGGATATTCATGTACCAAATCTAGACGGTACCTTGCAAGATTTGGCAGCAGCCACTGAAAGTAGCCCTATTTTTTGTCCGCATGTACAGACAGCGCAAGCCATGCAAAATTTGATCAATCAAGCCAAAGAAACCGGTGATTCGGTGGGGGGCGTCGTCACGTTTCTAGCCATAGATTTGCCAGTGGGTCTGGGTGATCCCGTGTATGAAAAGCTGGAGGCCAATTTGGCGAAAGCGATGTTGAGTATTCCAGCGAGCAAAGGATTTGAGATAGGCCAAGGTTTTCAAGCTGCTCAGATGGTGGGTTCAGATCATAATGATCTGTTTATGATCTCAGAACAAGGGATCACGACGCAAACCAATCATGCTGGCGGCACGTTGGGGGGGATCTCTACAGGCATGCCTTTGATGGGTCGCGTCGTATTCAAACCCACTTCAAGTATTCGTAAAGTGCAACAAACCGTCGATTTAGCCGGCAAGCCGACTGAGATGACGCTTCCGGACGGCTCGCGTCATGATCCTTGCGTGGCCATTCGCGCTGTCCCAGTGGTAGATGCGATGTGTGCATTGGTCTTAGTGGATGCTTTCTTGATGCAACGTGCTACTCAGCTAGGGGAGCGACTATGTTAACCTTGCAATTTGGCGCTTACCCTATTTACATCGGATCGCAGTTATATCAATCAGATGTGGTGATACAGCTCTGCACGGCTTTGCACAAACGGTTGGTGATTGTAACCGATACCAATTTGATGGATAGCTATGGCATCGCTTTGCAGCAGCTCTTCCAGGCAAAAGGTGTGGCAGTTGAGTTACTAGTATTTCCAGCAGGCGAAATGTATAAAACGCGCGCCACAAAACAATATTTGGAAGATGCCATGCAGCGCAAGCAATGTGGTCGCGATACTTGCTTATTGGCATTGGGGGGCGGATTGGTGACCGATTTGGTCGGGTTTTTGGCCGCGACGTATTGTCGTGGGATCCCTGTGATTTACCTTCCGACTACTTTGTTAGCGATGGTAGATGCCAGTATGGGCGGAAAAACCGGCGTCAACACACCCTTAGGTAAAAACTTGATTGGCACCTTTACGCAACCGCATGCGGTGTGCATGGATGTGACCACCTTGCAGACGTTACCAGAGCGTGAATGGCGCAATGGTTTGGTGGAAATGATCAAACATAGTTTGATTGCGGATGCCGCCTTGTTTACCAAAATGCAAGCTTCGGCCACCCTCCAAGCTTTTCAAACACGTGCAGACTTGCTCTATTTGATTCAGCGCAATTGCGAAATAAAAAAATCCATCGTTGAACAAGATGAACGTGAGCAACATATGCGTCAATTATTGAATTTTGGCCATACCATCGGGCACGCGATTGAAACGTTGGAAGATTATCAGATTGCACACGGCGAGGCTGTAGCACTAGGTATCTTAGTGGAATGCTATCTAGCAGTGCAGAGTGGTCATTTGTCAGAAACAGTATTGGATAGTGTCCATGCGCTTCTGCGACGATATGAATTACCTTTGCAAACCAAGGTATTTCAAGACAAAGCATTGTTTATCCAGACGTTGGTTCTAGATAAAAAATCGCTGCAATCTATCCCAAGATTTGTGTTATTAAAAGATGTGGGTGTTCCGCATGTGCTAGAGGGTGTTTACACCCACCAGGTTGCTCCTAAACATTTAGATCAAGCGTTAGATTGGGCGGCAGAGCGATTTGGGTAATATCCACTCCCTCACGGTCGCGGCTCGGTTTCTAGAAGACCGAGCCGCGACCGTCAGGGAGTGGACACTATCACTCCAGACCCGTGCCACAAGTGAGCGGAAAAAATGCGCCATTCCCATCCAAAAAACGAGGTAAAAAATGCTCATCGCAACACTCCCCGTGACAGATTACTCCAGCACCAAACAAAAACTATTCCAAATCTCAGATCGTGCAGATGGGATTGAATTACGTTTGGATTATCTCAGTCATTGGGATATTGATGAAGTGACGGCGTTGCGTCAAGCATGTGTTCTGCCAGTGATCTTCACCTTACGGAGCCGGGCACATGGTGGTCATTACCCCCATCCAGAAACGCAACGTATTCAAGAGATCATGGGGCTTTGTGCGCTCAATCCTGATTATTTGGATGTGGAATACGATGTCCCCGTGCAGCATATTCAAGCCATCCGTCGTCGTTATCCTGCGATCAAAGTCATTTTGTCTTATCATAATTTTGAGGAAACGCCGGCGGATTTGCAGGCATTATTTCAAAGCATCTATCAACCCGATTGTTACGCTTATAAAATTGCAACGCATGCACAGTCTAGCTTAGATGCTTTGCGGATGCTGCAATGCGTTTTGACGTTGCGTCCTCGACATCGCATGGTAGGTTTGTGCATGGGAGAGGCGGGGCAATGTACGCGTATTTTAGGGTCCGTCGTGGGCAGTATTTTTTCCTATGCCTATTGGGATCCTGAGCAAGAAACCGCACCAGGTCAATTGTCACTTCAGGATTTGACGGCGATTTATCATTATCGTCAATTGAATCCAGCAACCAAAGTGTATGCCTTGTTGGGCGATCCAGTGCATTTGAGTGTCGGGCATCTCCTGCATAACCGTGCCATGGCGTTGTTGCAGCAGAATGCGGTATACGTCAAATTACGCGTGACATCTGAAGACTTACCGCAGGCTCTGCAATTATTACGCGAGTTGCCATGTTGGGGGCTCAGTATCACTATGCCCTTGAAAGAGGCGATCCTGCCATGTTTGGATGAGATAGATCCAGAGACGCAAGTCATTCAAGCCGTGAACACGGTGCTGCGTCGGCAACAACGATTGATTGGTTTAAATACAGATGGCGTAGGCGCCATC
This sequence comes from Legionella genomosp. 1, assembly GCA_945878975.1. Classification (GTDB taxonomy): domain Bacteria; phylum Pseudomonadota; class Gammaproteobacteria; order Legionellales; family Legionellaceae. Next base: position 2,402 of record CAMCUM010000007.1, on the reverse strand, counting down.
CAAGCTTTATCTTCGTATGGCGCATTGGCTGGGCAAACGCTGATCCTAATCGGGGCTGGCGGTGCAGCGCGTGCGATTGCTTATGTGGCATTGCGCCATCAAGCTAAGGTCATTATTTTAAATCGTACTTTAGCCAGAGCGCAGCGCTTGGCCACAGAATTAGGGTGTGAAGCGCAGGCACTCCCTGCATTACATGCTTTAACGGGCTATACGTTGTGCGTCAATACTTTACCAGAGCAGGCTTACCAGGATCCAGATATGCAAGCGCTATGGCAATCGCGGCCTTTGTTACCAAACGTATTGGCCATGGATATTGTGTATCAGCCAATAGAGACGACCTTTTTACGTTTGGTCAAAGCCGCTGGCTGGCGAGGCATTCCAGGGTATGAAATGTTTATTGCACAAGCCTTGTTACAAATTCAGCATTGGTTTCAACCGGAAGACCAGCAGCTCGAAAAAATCAAAGCCTCTATGCAATCACATTTTTCACAGTCGTGACAAATGTAGCTGTATCACGTACCATGGTAGGTTGGGCCGTTCTGCCCAACGATTAAGGAGCGTAAACATGAATTCTGACGGTTGGCGATGTTTTTTAGATTGGTGTGTAGGTACGCAAGATAAAGCCTTATTAACGGAATTATATGACTGTTTATTAACCCCAGAAGAAAAAGATAGTATCGAAACCCGCTGTTTGATTGTTCGTGAGTTATTAAGTCAAGAGCAGACTCAACGCCAAATTTCTGAATCATTACAAGTCAGCATTGCAAAAATCACCCGCGGTTCTAACCAATTAAAACGCATTTCTCCAAAACTAAAGGCCTATTTGTCAAGCGCAGTTGGAGAGTCTTAGCCTAGAAAATTAATTCCGGGTGGCATCGCTTTCATGAATGAGTTAAATGCGTGCCTGTGACAGGTTCGTTACTGGTTCGTTTCCCTCAGAAGTGGGTGTACCAAAAAAGGGCAAGTTATGGGTCTGTATATACGTCTGTATTTGAACAATAGGATCGGCATCTGAAAAAAAATATTGAAAAGCACCTATTGCTCCTAAAATAGCACCCAATCCAGCCCCAATGCCAGCTAAAATCAACGCCAGCGTGGCCATAGTATTGGGATCCATTCGGCCACTATCATTACTCAGGGCAGTTATTCCAAGCCCTACGAATGCGCCTCCAAGTGCGAAAGCAATCACTATCGATAACGCGAAAATAATTTTTAAAAAAATACGCAGCGATTTATAAAAAAAATCCGCTACAACTGGTTGGTTTAAAGTATTGCCATCGGCTAGAGCATTGGTTCTGACCCGCCATACATCCTCTCACTGTTGGTTGAATAATGATTAATTATATAATAATTAAACAAAAGCATCAAATAAGTTTCTTTTTACTCGATTGTGATCAGCTCTACTCTATAGATCAGTTCGCATATGGAAATATTAATAAATGATTAATATTGACTTGGTATAATACTATCTTGGTAGTTATGAGCACACCAAGAAGATATTCATATTTAAGGCAAAAAAAGAAATCTATTTCTGCCCCATACTGCATTTACCATACTATCGCCCATTGAAATGATAAGCCGTTATCTGATTGCACCCATAACGAGTGAAATTACAAAAGGTGGACTCCGAGATTTAAGTGCCGAATCAAAAAGCGCATTTGGGCAGCTTCAATTAAATGATACAAATCATTACACATTGTAAAAAATTATTCTAAATTACGCAATACCAAAACCCATTGATCTTGCAGATAAAGCCAAACTTATTGAGGATGTACAGCGTGAGTTTCAACGTCTCTTTAGATGCTCATTTAGCAATATCAATATATTGTTAATATACCTAGCAAGAGCTAAACAAGCGGGCATTACAAACAGAGCGTTGATATCAGAAACGCAAGAGGCTGATATCATTGCGCGTATGCAGGCAACCATACAGTTTCTTTATCTCATTTTATTATTCGGAGACAAGATAAATCCTGATTATGGCTGGCTTGAGGATGTCAGTGAAGCGCAAAAAAAAGAGGTCTTATATGCCGTTTCAAGGCATTTATCTTTTCATGCGATGATAGAGAAGTTGGTTTCAAATCCAATAGATGTGCAATCTCTATATGAAAATCCTAAACCCGACCCGCTGACGTTAGCCGCTGTTACAGAATTATTGGAATTGCCACAAGAGTCAGATATTAGTATCTGTTATAGTCGGTTTAATACGTTCTATGTTGATAAACGAGCTTCTTTAGAGAAAACAGTCATGTTTCCCACATTCCGCACCCACTTTTATGAATAAATTCCCCAATATTTTTCACCGAGGCAATCAAGTATTACCTTCTGACGCGGGCTAATATTAAGAACTATCTTCATCTCCTGCTTAATACAAAGTTCATGGATCCCCATGAAGCACCAAA
>CAMCUM010000006.1 GCA_945878975.1 Legionella genomosp. 1 | reverse complement strand
TGAGAGCATATTTTTTATTTATTTTTCAGGAATATGAGTAAAAATGATAAATTCAACTTGAAACTGACCGTTTTTGTTTTATTTTAGCTAAAAAGAGACCGATTAACGGACGAACCAGCATTGATCACTTTTTTGCCGATCAATTTAGGATGACACAGTTGGTTTCATATTCGCGTAAATTCTGTTAAAATCCGGGAAAATTTAATAGTTGGCACCCATTTCGTGACAGATAATTTCTTGCAGGTCATCCCGAGTGCAGCGAGAGATCTTCTGGATTTTAGTATTATGAGATACTTCCGAGATCCCTCTCTGCACTCGGGATGACCTGGGGAGTGAGTAGTTACCTTGAAAGTAAATAAGTATTTACTCTATGAGTTGATGGGCATTACGTTACTCATCAATGTGATCGCGGTATTTTTTTCCATTTTACCTGATCATGATCCTGCTTTATATGCGGTGATTGCTAAGCATATGACCCTTTCCAACAATTGGGTTGACCTTATCTTGAATCATGCCGGTTGGTTAGATAAACCACATTTCCCTTTTTGGATCACCGCGTTATCTTTCAAATTGTTCGGTATTTCTTCGTTCACCTATATTTTTCCAGGATTTCTGTTTTATTTACTGGGGGCGTATTATACCTATGTACTCGCATGTTATTTGTTTAACGAGCCTATCGGTTTATTTTCTGTATTAATGTATTTGACATCAGCTCATTTGATGGTTTCAAGCGTTGATATTCGAGCGGAAGCTTATTTACTAGGTACCATCATGCCAGCTTGCTACTATTGGCTACGGTACCATGATAGCCCCGGCATGACATTCGATTATTTATTTCTTGGGGCTGTGTTTACTGCGATGGCAATCATGACGAAAGGTATTTTTGTCTTAGTAACGATTGTAGGTGGTTTGTTTGCTTTAGGGTTATATCATCGGGTTGTAGCCTATGAGAGACCGAAGAATGTTGCGTCATTCATACTAAAATGGGGTATTGCTTTGGTGCTTTCCTTAATTTTTATTGCCCCAGAATTGGTGACGCTTTATCTGCAATTTGATAGGCATCCTGAACAAATTGTGTTTCAGCATACGCATGTATCGGGTTTAGAATGGTTCTTCTGGGATAGTCAGATCGGACGTTTTTTTAATAATGGTCCGATCACTGGACATATACATTCATACCATTATCTTTTCTTTATCTATACGTTTTTATGGTCGTTTTTACCTTGGACATTCATTTTTATTGCAGCAATTTATCGGGTTGTCAGATCATTTTTGAAGGATAAATCATTCATCACTGTTCAACAAAAAAGAGCCTATATTTATTTGTTAGGCTCTTTTATGCCTACCTTTGTGATGTTTAGTGCGTGCTTGTTTCAATTGGACCATTATATCAATATCATTGTGCCATTCGCAGCGATTATGTGTGCTGAATGGATTTATAATATCGCTTGTAAGCGTAAGAAAATCGTTTTTCCACGTTTTGTTACGAGGGTATTTCGTGCACAAATCATATTGTCGGTCGTGTTGACATTTTTGATATTGCTCTTAGATATTGCAATTTTTCGTCAAATCACAGTGTTGATATTCATTTTGACGTTGGGAATTTTCCTGGCATTTATTTTGCTATCCACGCAATCCCAAGCATTTAAAGCCATTGTGTATGCGACATTATCGATTAATTTGGTTTTTATTTTTTTTATCGTCGTCAATAGAAGCAATTATATAAACTATGATGTTGGTTACAAAATTGCTCAATATTTAAAATATCAAACACCCCATCTTATTGTTGAGTATAAAGAAAGTTCCATGACATTGGCATTTCATAGTGATGTAGGCAGTACGGTCATTGTTGATAATCCCACACAATTGTTTATGCAACCTAAGCCGTATTATTTGGTGGTGAGGAGAGGGAATTTGACGGAAATTGAGCCATTCCTGGGAGATTATCAGATTATTATGCAAACGACGGGTCTTTATTTTATTAATAACCCACTTAAAATCATGATCAGTTCATTATCAAAGTCAGGTCTCGAATCGAAGTTAATTCATTATTTACTGATTCGGAAAAGATAGCGGGAACTTGCTCACTCTTGCGGCGCTGCGAGTGCAGCCGGGTGGATAGTTACGCTATCCACCCGGCTGCAAGGCTTCGCCCACGGCTCGCAAAGACGCAGAAGAGAAGTTATTGCGTGATCCTAAGGAATATAATAATAAGGATTTGGTAATTTAAAAGTGCGCAGTGAGAACCCGCCGATTAAATCAGATTCTTGATCACCGATAGAAGCAATGATCGAGTATCCTTGTTGGGCTATTTTAGCACGTGCCGCCGTCTTATATGTACTACTAGGTGTGTTATCAGGACGAAATTCTAGCCCAGACCACGATTGGTAGCCTGCCGCATGTAAATTCTGTGCGGTGGCCTCTGCTAGAGTTTGGTCTCGGCCAGTTATGAAAAACACAGCAATATTTTTTTTCAATGCGTTCATATATAAATCGAGCACTGGTTGAATCGGTGGCTCATCGGCTGCTAAGAGTTGTGCTTTGATTGTATCTGGATTATTGGCAAAATCGCTTTGTTTCATATTGGCAAAATTAGACAAGCTGGTTTCATCGATATCTAAGACAATCGCAAGCTTTTTAGGTTGGGGTAATTGTGCATTGCTTTGCGTTACTTGGTCGATATAAGTGATGGCTTGGGTTGTGACATTTTGAATTTCTTTGAGGTACTTGCCGGAATCGTGATACTGAACCAGGCTTTCTTTTAACAAACCAAGGTTGGCAGGTTCTGCCCAAGACTGAGTATGTAATAACAAAATGCCGCATGCGAGAAAAACAAGGTTGTAAAAAAACTTTTTGTTCATTATATGCCCTTTTTATATAATTTATGATTTTGATGATTATAAATTATATTGCATGTGTTTGTCAAAACTGTCTTTTGCATGAGAGAGTTGTTGAACAATTCAGACTTCACTGGCGAATTCGCAAGAGACCTTATATACTTAGAATATTGTCACGGAGGAGGATTAATGGGGCAATCAGCGCAACAGCCGTCCGGCGACCATTCGTTGGCACCAGTATGGATTATGGTGATGCTCGTCTTTACTTGCTATGTCATCTGGTATAGCGCGCATCAGTATATTGTTTCTTTTGTTTTTGCCTTCAATATTATTCAAGCGAAATTCATTTGTTATTTTATTAATGATCCTTCCTTAAAAAATGACATTCTCCTCATGCAAACTTTAAATCCCTCCGCGATAAACTGGGATCAATTGATGGATTTTACGAAGCATGTTGGGGATTATAGTCGTTATCCTATTATTTTCATGATGTTGGTGGGTGCGTTGATTTTGTTTCGTTCGGATGTGACATTGAAATATCGTCGAAGACATACCATGTCCACATTAAGGGAGCAAGAGCAACAAAATTGGCCATCCATCATGCCGGTTATCAAAGAGGATTTGATTGCCACTGATGTGAATACGGGGCCATGGGCCATGGCGATGACGCCGATGGAGTTTTCGCGTAAACATCAGTTACTGAAAAAATCTGATGCGTTGTTAGATAAATCGACTACGCCAGGTCAAGAAATGACGGCGGGATTAAAGCGTGGAGATGCCAAACGCATCTTTACCCTACAACTAGGGCCTGCTTGGGATGGATTTGATCGCTGTCCCTTGCATGTTCGCGCATTGGGTGCGGTATTTATGGCGCGTATGAATCGTGATAAAGCATCTGCAACGAGTATTTTAACAAGATTAGATCAATCTTTTGTTGCCGGTAAGCTCGATCCGGGTGATGTCGATGCCGTAATTAAGAAACATATCAATACAGAGTTGGTGCAAGATATTCTAGCGCGGCATGCCTATGTTCTTACGGTGATGGCCTCTTTATTAGAAGCTGCGCGTAAAGATGGTGTGGTGCCAAGCGCGGAGTTTTTATGGTTGAAAGTTACGGATAGACGGCTTTGGTACATGTGTAATTGTATAGGCAGACAGACGCCTTTTGCGGAAGTGGGTGGGCCATTTGCGCATTGGAAAGCAGAAAAAGCGATGGGCCGTCCTTCTCGTGCTCCGATGATTGATGAAGCCATTAAAGCCTTAGAAATAGCGATCAAAGAGATCAAATTGTCTCCGAAGGAATTGCAGGAATTACAACCATGATTAGAGGCGTTTACTCAAAAAGTGAAATTGATCCGAATCTCCTCTTACGCGATACCCGTTCGCTCGGTGAGCGTTTGTTGGGTTTTTTCGCGAGCCCTACCAATGTTGCTGTGGTGTTGTTGTCGTGTGCGGCAGGTATTTTCTATGTGTCCCAAGCGGCCGTTATTTTCTTCATATTGATGATTGTGATGTTTGTTTATGCGGTGACGCGTGAGCATAAATTACCGTTTCGCTTACCGCAAGTTTCCAAAGTGAAGGATTATAATGATCTCAAACCAGGCATTAAACTGCCTTATATGGCGAGAGGGATTGCGTTTTTTGGCAATGAAAAACAAACTAATAAAGAAATCTGGTTTGCAAATGAAGATATGCGAACCCACGTACTGATTTTTGGTTCCACAGGTAGTGGTAAAACGGAGGCCTTGGTCTCGATTGCTTATAATGCTTTGGTACAAAGTAGTGGTTTCATTTATGTGGATGGTAAAGGGGATAACAGTCTTTACGCCAAGGTATTCTCTATGGTGCGTAGCATGGGCCGCGAAGATGACTTGCTCATTATCAACTTTATGACGGGTGCGCGTGACATTGTCGGCCCGCAGGAAAGACGTTTGTCCAATACCTTGAATCCGTTTTGCCAGGGTTCCTCCAGTATGTTAACCCAATTAGTGGTTAGTCTGATGGGTGAATCTGCGGGGGGCGGGGATGGGGATATGTGGAAAGGCCGGGCCATCGCGTTTGTGGAAGCCTTGATGCGCTTGTTAGTGTACATGCGTGATGAAGGTTCGATATTATTGGATGCGAATACTATCCGGAACTATTTTGCTTTGACGCGCTTAGAATCTATTGTGATTGATAAAGTATTTCCTCGTGATGATCAAGAGTCAGTCAGTATTGATCAAATTCCCAAACTGGTGACCGATCCCCTGCGTAATTATTTGGATACGTTGCCAGGGTACAATAAAGAAAAAAAAGGGAAGCAGGTCTCTCAAGTTTTAGAGCAGCACGGGTTTATCACCATGCAGTTGGTGCGTAGCTTTTCATCTTTGGCAGATACCTATGGGCATATCATTCGGACCAATTTGGCTGAAGTGGACTTCAAAGATGTGGTATTAAATCGGCGTATTTTAGTGGTGCTCTTACCGGCTTTGGAAAAGTCGCCAGATGAATTATCCAATTTGGGCAAAATCATTGTGTCCTCATTAAAGGCAATGATGGCATCTGGTTTGGGAGAGGACGTGGAAGGGGATTATCGCGATGTGATTGAAAGAAAGCCCACAACTGCCCCGACACCTTACATATGTATTTTGGACGAGTACGGTTATTATGCAGTGAAAGGATTTGCAGTAGTGCCTGCGCAGGCGCGTTCTTTAGGGTTTTCTGCCATTTTTGCTGGTCAGGATTTGCCGGCATTTCAAAAGGCATCAAAAGAAGAAGCGGCTTCTATCGGCGCGAATACCAATATTAAAATATGTATGAAATTAGAGGATCCTGTTGATACTTACGATTTTTTCGTGAAAACTGCTGGTGAAGCCTATGTCACCAAAGTAGACTCTTTTCAAACCAAAGAAAATTCAATGACCAATGCCTACTCAGACACGCGAAGCTCTTCATTTGAAAAACGTGCGCGCATCGATTTATTGGATTTGAAAGATCAAAGCGAGGGTGAAGCACATATCTTTTTCAGATCGCAGATTGTGCGTGTGAACATGTTTTATGCGGCGCCCAAGCCTGTGAAAAAATTGAAAATCAATCAATTTTTAAAGGTGGAACCTCCTGCAGATGATTATCTCGAAAAACTAAAAAAGCAATTAATGGGCTTCCATGCTATTTTAATCAGCGATAAACCTAATATTGATTTGGTGATAGAAAGTGAGACCATCGGGCTTGTGACACAATCGTTGCGTGAATCTGCGATTGCTGAACCAGTTGAGCGTTGTGTGGCAGTGCTCTTAGCGTTCCACCGCCATAATGAACCCGAGCAAGTGGCAGATGTGATCGAAGAAGAAGTGAGGGGCGTACTGACCATTTTTGCACCTCTACGTGAAGTCGCTTCTGCGCCCCCCATTTTGGCGAAAGATAAAACCGCTTTCGCGCAACCATTGCTACCTATTCAAGAAACGCGTGACCATCTGATTGATATTGAACGCTTAACGGGACAAAAATCTACTATGGCTGGTAAGATCGCGAATGAAATTATCAAAGACTTCCAATCTGTTACAAATTATCCTCCTGGTGAACGCTATATGGAAGATGGCGCGCGCCTAGCTGAGCAAGTTAATCTGGTAGCACTGAAAATCGCACGTGCTCGAAAACTGGCTGCGGCCACTGCTAAAGAGTAAGAAACAGTACCCCAGCAGGTCTTCCAGAGTGCGTCTTTTTGCGCGAAGGATCTCTTAGATGTGGCAAAATATATACTAATCGTTCTGTTAAATACCGAGCCACTCCCAGGAGATCCTTCGTGCAAAAAGACGCTTAGGATGACGCACCTCAGAAATCTCTTGTATCTCATTGCGTTCTATGTTTTGATTTCCAATATGGATGATGTTTGAATGACGTTCTCTGATTCGGAGTGATATGTTGAGAACTCTATGTAGCTTATTGCTTGTGTGTTGGCTTTTATCGGGGTGTTTCGCTCCAATGGTTGATACCCAACCGAAGTTACCGGCGGGGATGGAAGATACTTCGGATGAGTCACTGCAGGATACGTATGAAAAATTAAGTTCTGAGAACGTGACGGTGCTTAGTATGGGGGATTCGTATATGATTAGTATCCCGTCGTCAATATTGTTTTATAAGGACTCACCTAAAATGAAATGGTCTTGTTATGATCTCTTAGATGACGTGATCGCTTATTTGCAAAGTTATCGTAAAATTATAGTGAAAGTGACTGCTTACAGTGAGTATTGTCAGTCTAAATCACGAACGAATGCTTTAACTGAGGAACGTGCAAAGGTTTTGGGGAAATATTTATGGTCGCAAGATATTGGAACAGGAATGGTATTTACAGCGGGTGCAGGGAATGATAAACCGATAACTTCGCCAAGAAAAGAATGCTCTGATACTTCTCGGAATTCTAGAGTAGAGATTGTTTTTAGACAAATGACGGCGTAGGGATAGGATAATAACATGAGTGTAAAAGCTTGGAACTTAATCAAAAACTCCAAAATGTTTTATATTAAAGCATATCGCAGGATGGAGGCCGTGCTATTGGTTTCTATGTTTGTTAGTATATGTTTAGGAGTAGGAATATTTTATACTTATTCTATTCGACCTGAGCCTGATTACTATTCAACTTATGGAGAGACTGCGCCGGTGCCTTTGGTAGCGATGGATAGCGCGAATGATAGCCCCAATGCCTTGTTAGCAGATGACATGACCCCAGACAGTGCTGCCAGGGCAATACCACTACAGTGAGAGGAGTGTATGGCTGAAGATGCAATGACAGCAGTGATGCTGCGTAATAATTTTTACCGTGATGGTCAGCGGAAAATGATCCTGATTTTGTTATTTTCTATCTCCGTTAATATTATTTTGGCTGGTTTGCTGGCTTATCTTATTACCCATCCCCCAGCGCCACGGTATTTTGCAACGAGTATTAATGGGCGAATTACACCTATTACCGCGTTAAATGCACCGAATCAATCTGATTCCGCGATTTTGCAATGGGCAAACCAGGCGGCAATTGCTGCTTTCTCATATAATTTTGTGAATTATCGATCTGAGTTAATTGCATCTTCTGGATTTTTTACCGCAGAAGGTTGGGATCAGTTTATTTCAGCTTTGGCTGCCTCCAATAATCTAGAAGCTGTGAAAGCGAAAAAATTGGTCGTATCTGCGGTGGCTACTATGGCACCTGTGATTTTGCAAAAAGGGATTTTGAATAGCCGATATGCATGGCGTATTCAAATGCCAATTTTGGTGACCTACCAAAGTGCGAGTGAGTTCTCTCAGCAGAATTTGGTGGTGACTATGTTGGTTACTCGTGTAGATCCTTTAAATTTCCCTCGTGGTATTGGTATCTCACAATTCGTATCAGCTCCTGCATCAGGAACGGTCGGATCATGAGGATTGCGGCGTTATACATATCGTATCTGATGGTTGTTATGACGCCGGCTTGGGCTGCTGAAAATGTATCTTCCGCGCAAGCTTTAGACCAATTGCGATTGTTACAAAGAAGTCTAGCGAAAGAGTCTCCAAACATGGTCAAAGACCAAGTAGCACTTGGGCCCAAAACGCCAGTCCAGGCTAGTGCCAATCCACCAAAAAGCGTGGAACAACTTGCTCAAGTCGACAAATCGGTTGCGGTAGAAGGAACGGCAGCAGCACAACAACGCGCAGAACCAGAACCACCTGGCCTCGTCATGCAGCCTGCGATAGCAGTACCGGATGAAGAAGCTCAAGCACTGGATGATCTTGCATTCAAAGGTGTCGCATCACAGTTATTTCCATTAAATCCAGAAAAGATTCATGTTTTAAAGGAAAAATTCGCCGAAACAGAATACGCTAAGGCCGCGAGTGCTTCGACACCACCCAAACCCACGGCAACTTCGCAATTTGTGAATTTATCTCCTGGCTCAACACCACCCGTTATTCGTTTGGCCCAAGGGTTTGTATCTTCCCTGGTATTTCTAGACTCAACTGGTGCCCCTTGGCCAATTGCGGCGTTTGATTTGGGGGATCCGACTTCTTTCGGTATTCAATGGGATAAGACCAGTAATACGTTGATGATTCAAGCGACTAAAATGTATAACTACGGCAATTTAGCAGTGCGCTTGGTAGGATTAAATACCCCAGTGATGCTCACTTTGATCCCAGGACAAAAAGCAGTGGATTATCGCGTTGACTTGCGGGTTCAAGGCTATGGACCTAATGCGAAAAGTATGCCCATGGAAGAGGGGCTACCTCCTTCTGCGAGTGACATCCTGTTACATGTGTTAGATGGGGTTCCGCCTACTGGGAGTGCACGCCTGATAGTGAATGGGGGGGATGCACGTGCTTGGTTACTGGATAATAAGATGTTTATAAGAACTAATTTGACAATTTTGTCACCTGGTTGGATTGGAAGTATGACGAGTGCAGACGGGATGCATGCTTATGAGATGTTGAAATCTCCAGTATTGCTAGTTTCTTGGCATGGGAAGGTCATGCAACTCAAGATAGAAGGGTTATAAAAATGGCTACCCGAAAAGAAAACCTCAAAGCACTTTTCTCTAATACGCGCTCTCGTGTCATTATAGGTTTTACAGCATTGGTACTCGTTACCACCATTGTGATTGGATTTGTGAAATTTCATTCGGTGACGAATCCGCTCAATGAAAAATCAGGTGTACAGCGAGGAGCAGCTGGGATCCGTTCTATTCCAGGTTCTTTGAACCAGACAGCACAGTATGCCGCATTGCAAGAAACTCAGAATGTGGAGCAGGCAAAAGAAGCACAAGAGAAAGGCAAATCTGCGATCCCGACGATTATTCGCAGTCAAGCATTCGGAGAAGGGATAGAATCGGTTGGCGCGCAGGGTGGTCGAGGCGGAGTAGGGTTTTCAACTTTAGCTCGCGAAAATTTGGAAGGTGCTCAGTCTTCTGTGTGGTACCAAAACTTACTTGATCAACATTGTAGCCAAGATAGTTTGGCAAAAGCACTTGATGCAGGCGCTACTTTAAAAGAAGTTAAAAAGGTATGCACCTGTGAACAATTAAAGCGCAAAGGATTTGCTTTGTCTGAATTGAAAGGAATTTGTCCGTGTCCAGAATTAAGGGCTTTGGGCTTTTCCAGTAAACAATTTAAAGAGGCTGGGTATTGTGCAGCTGAGATGAAAGTGTGCGGATTTACGGCTTGTGAAGAGCGCGGAGCCGGATTTTCTGCTGATGAGATGAAAAATGCAGGTTATTCGGATGGGGAATTAGCGGGCGCAGGATTTACCCCAGCCGCTATTGCTCAGGCGGGAGGGCTACCAGATGGTGTTAGTCTGAGCGATGTTCAGAAAGCAGGTTGCTCGAAAGAAAATTTACGACGTTTGCGTTCTGCAGGTGTCAGCGCTGCTATCATACGCAGAGTGACTGGCTGTAGTGCTGAGGCGCTCAAAGCGGCAGGATACACTGCATTAGATCTAAAAAATGCAGGATTTTCTGCTGCGGAATTAAAATCTGCTGGATTTACAGCCGAAGAGTTGGGTAAAGCAGGATTTAGCGCTAGAGCATTGATGAATGCAGGGTTTTCCCCCAGTGATTTGGCAGCTGCTGGCTTCTCTCCAGCGGATATTTTCGCAGCTGAGACGGTGTTGCCTGTAGGGATGTCTGAAGAAGATGTGCGTAAAGCTGGTTGCAGCGAGGAAGCATTAAAAAGGCAGCGTTTGGCGGGCGTGAGTGCCTATATGATTAAGAAGTTAGCGGGATGCTCGGCCAGTGCTTTGAATGCAGCTGGTTTTTCGACTACGGATTTGGCGCGTGCTGGGTTTAAGTCGGGAGAGTTGACCCCACAAGCGTTGGCGGCGGCGGGTAAGCTGGATACAAGTGGGGTTGGGGATGCTGAGATTAGCAAAGCAGGCTGTGATGTAGAGAACGTGAAAAAATTGCGTGACAAAGGCGTCACTGCTCAGCGCATTCATGATATTGCTGGTTGTTCGGCAGATGTGCTTAAGAAAGCTGGTTATGGTTTGGCTGACATGATGCAGGCGGGCTTTACGCGAGACCAATTATTGGCGGCAGGGTTTACGCCAGCGGAATTTGCTACACAAGCTGGGACTGTTTCAGATAATAGTGGTATTTCCAATGAGCAATTGCGTACTGCGGGATGTGATCCGGCGCAGTTGAAAGCTATGCACGATAAAGGCGTCTCTGCCAAACGGATTCATGATATTTCAGGTTGTTCGATCTTGGCTCTCAGAAATGCCGGATATGGTGTGTCTGAATTAGCAAAAGCTGGATTTATGCCTGGGCAGCTATTAGCGGCAGGATTTACGCCTGAGGAATTGAAATCAGTTGGTATGGCCTTGACGCCTGCGGGCCTCATTGCAGCAGGACGGTTGACGGGCTGTAATCCAGAGATGTTGAGAGCAGCACGACGTTTGGGCGCGAGCGCTGCGGTCATCAAACAACAATTAGGATGTAGCGCTGCTGCGATGAAAGCTGCGGGGTATTCGGCTTTGGATTTAAAAGAGGCAGGATTTACTGCGGCTGAGCTTAAAAACTCAGGATTTTCAGCGTCTGATATGAAAACGGCTGGTTTTTCTGCCAAGGATTTGCGTGCAGCAGGGTTTTCTGCGGGAGAGCTCAAAGCGGTGGGTTATGATGCCTCAGCTTTAAAAGACGCTGGATTTTCCGCAACAGATCTGAAAACAGCAGGGTTTTCTGCAGCTGATATGAAAACGGCTGGTTTTACTGCAGCTGAATTAAAATCTGCAGGATATGTTGCTGCAGATTTGAAAGCAGCTGGATTTACGGCAGCGGATATGAAGACGGCGGGTATGAGTGCTGCAGAGTTGAAAGCTGCGGGATATTCCAATGAAGAGATACAAGCCGCAGGATTTTCTGCACGTACTTCTGCATTAGCAGGATTAGATGATTTGGCAGCTAACAAACCCGCTTCAGAGCAAGCGTTTCCATCTATTCCAGGTGCTCCAGGAGCGGCCACTAATAAAAATGCGCAATTACAAGCAGATAATGCAAAAAATCTAGAAAAAATTCTTGCACGTCAAAAGGTACAAATGGCGGACCAAAAATATCAACAAAAAGTTCAACAACGTACGAGCACCATGAATACAGCAGCTGGTCAATTGTTGCAATCGTGGAAAGTCACAATTCAGCAAAGCTATGTAGCGGGTACAGCGGCTACGACTGAGGCCAAGGTTGGATCGCCAGCGCTTGCAGGAGGACTCCCTGGTGCAACAACAAATGCGCTTGAAGTAGGTGCTGAAGAGACGAATATTAAGATGGGAGATATCATGTTTGCGGTCATGGATACTTCTATAAACTCGGATGAGCCAGGACCTATTTTAGCTACCATCGTGTCTGGGGCATTGAAAGGAAGCAAATTGATAGGTAGCTTTAATTTACCTTCTAATGCTGAAAAAATGGTGATTTCATTTAATTCGATGTCTATTCCAGGTGCGCCAAAAACAATTGGTATATCCGCATTTGCTATCGATCCTAATACTGCGCGCACTGCTTTATCGAGTGAAACAGATCATCATTATTTGAGTCGTTATGGTGCATTATTTGCTTCGACTTTCTTAGAGGGTTTTGGTAATGCATTCCAATCAGCTGATACGACCATTACAGTAGGCGGTACGGGTGGTACCCAACAGACTACCGTACAAAATGGCATCGGTCGCTCGGCGATGGAAAATGCTGTCATTGGCTTGGCTGCTGTTGGTAAAGCGTGGGGACAAGTTGCGCAACAAAATATGTCCCGTCCTATTACCGTAGAGATATATTCAGGTACAGGAGTAGGAATCTTATTTACTCAAGATGTTAAAATAGTGAGAACAATATGAGCGATGATGAAAAAATTGATGATGATGAATATCATTTTGCGCCAGAAGGCGAAGACTATAGTTCATTAATGAGTGAGTCTCAGACGACCCCTTCTGAGTCAGCTCCCGCAGAAACCAAGCCTAAAAAATCTGTATCCACTCCCAATATTTCAAAAATATTAGAAACCATTCAACCTGTGTTGGAGATAGTGAAACAAAATTTTGTGGTGCGCATCTCTCTGATTGTGATAGTGGTTTTATTGTGTGGTGGCGTCATTTATAAATGCACGGCCGGTCATTTGGTGGAAAAACGCAGTGAAAAGATAGCGCCCGTTGTGGCCACGTATCCTAAAAGCTCAGTGCCGGTGGCGCGTAGTAATCATGTTATCTTAAAACCGCAAGCAAAGAGTCACAATACGACTGCGCAGCAAGACAATTATCGTAATTTGGATAAAATGCAGTCAGATCTGCAAGCTCAGGTGAATGCATTGTCTACGCAAATGTCGAGTTTAACCAGTAATGTCAGTAATATTGCAGAGAATCTAAGAGCGTTGAATAATCAATTGTCACAGTTGGCCGCTACGGTGACCAATGAAGCAAAACTGGGTTCAGGTTTGGCTGAGCAAATGAAGCAATTACAAATGAAAACGGTGGCTAGGAGCGTTGCTATGCAGCCGCCGCGTTTGGCGCAATATTTTGTGCAAGCCATGATCCCTGGGCGTGCGTGGTTGGTCAATACGGAAGGACAAACCTTAACGGTCACTCAAGGAACCGCTGTTCCGGATTACGGGGTTGTACGTTATGTTGATACCAGCAATAGTCAGGTTCTGACCAGCTCGGGACGGACTATCACATATAGTCTGGCGGACTCATAATCCATAGGATGATGCAATGAGCGAAACATGGTATTCCGGAGCTACGAATGTTCTCGTAAATCTGGCTAATAACCTGATATCTGTTGAATATATGCTGACAGGCGCATCCTATTTGATGGGTATTGCCTTTGGCATCAAAGCAATCGTCGCGATGAAAATACATGGGGAACAACGCAGTAGTATGGGGGTGGGTGGCGCGAAAGAGGGGGCCATCTATCTCGTGGTTTCTGCGATGTTATTGTATTACCCCACGGCCTTTGAAGTGATAATGAATTCTACTTTTGGCTATAGTTCGGTGTTAGCTTATGCCCCTATGAGTGCCAGCACACCTATTCTAGGTAGTATTTTTGGCACAGACAGTGCAGTAGGTCCTGCTTTGGCGACAATCATTCAAGTGATCGGTTTGGTTGCCTTTCTGCGGGGATGGCTTTTGATAGCGCGCAGTGCTTCTGGACAAGGGGGGCAACCTGGTACAGTTGGCAAGGGATTTATGCATGTGTTTGGCGGAGTATTGGCAATGAATATTATTGGTACGTTGGAAGTATTTCATAATACTTTATTTGGTACTTGAACATTGAAGATAGGCTGTTGTACTATCTAAGTTAGGTAGTTCATAAAAGTGAAGGAGATCATATCATGAAAAAAAAATTGCCGGCTAAATTGCCCGGAATTGCGAAAAAAATTGGACTGAGTGTTGCTGTATTAGCAGGAACAACTGTTGCATATGCTGGTGATGAATCATTAGGAACGATGGCGCAAGCTTTGACGAAGACTTTCGGAGATGTTGGTGCAGCGGTTACTGCTTTGTCCTATATTGCGGGACTAGGTTTCGCCGTCGCAGCTATTTTGCAGTTTAAACAACATAAAGAAAATCCTTCTCAAACACCGGTCGGAAAACCTATTTCACAAGTGTTGATTGCGGCTGCATTGTTATTTCTCCCCACTATCTTTTCAGCAGTTGGAAATACTATTTTTTCTGGAGGCGGGCAAACAGCAGGTGCTTCTGGTACGTCTATTTCTAAGTCTTAATAATGAGCAACACCTATCAGCCCCAAGCATCCAAGTTGAAGCTTATTGCTTCGCCTGGAGCTTGGCGCTTGTATTCTGCCAGAAAATTAGATCCTCGGTTTCAATTGTATGAAAAGAAAGTATTGCAACGTGACCATTATATTTGTCAGTTTTGTGGGTTTCAAGCCCAGTTATATCAAGATGTAATCAATCTTGATGGTAATTATTATAACAACAAATTAAGTAATTTAGTTACGGCATGCTGTTTTTGTGCGCAGTGTTTTTTTTTAGAGTCAGTAGGCGTTGGGGGTTATGGAGGGGGTACCTTGGTGTATATTCCCGAAATGGAGCAAGCTGAACTCAATGTCTTATGTCATGTACTGTTTTGTGCTATTACCAATGATACTGGATATAAAGCAAGTGCCCAAACAATCTATCTGGGATTCAAAGTTCGATCTCAGCAAGTAGAAGAAAAATTTGGAGAAGGGACCAGTGACCCAGCGATTTTTGGCCATTTATTGATTGACTCAGGTACCATTGCTCCTGAGAAATTAACTCAATTGATGTCGGGTGTTCGCTTATTACCTTCTAGAGCACGATTTAGGATCCAAATTGAATCTTGGGCAGCGAATGCATTGCAGGAAATTGCTGAAACAAATGAGGCTTCGTAGGATGATACTTGTTACAAATGGGTTTTCGGTAAAAGCTGAAAGTTCGTTCGCGATAAGTATATGTACCACAACATCCTCTCCCTGATGGTTGCGACTCGGATAGGCGACCCTGGGTAAATTGATATAAACGGAGAGTGAAAAATGGCAACGTGGGCAGAATCTTTTTTTGGGGGGATTGAGACATTTTTTGCCTGGATGAGTGTTTCTTTAAAACAAACGTGTGCGTCTTATTGTGAATTAGAAACGGCTGATAGCCCGACAGTCTTAGTGAATCATGATGGTTCTTTGCTGTCTGTGATTCGTATTGAAGGCGTGACATCCTTGGCTGGTGATGAGGAGTTTGCGCGTTTGGTGGAAGGCTTGACCAATTCATTGCAGGGTGCAATGGGGCGTTCTGGTCATGCTTTGCAAGTTTATTTTTCTCATGATAAAGAAAATATCAAAAGTAATATTGAAGCGGTTTATCGTCCTGCCCGTGAAACAGCAGATCGTTTGAAATTAGATTTGAATGATTTGTTTAACGAACGATCCTCACATATTGCGAAATATTGCTCTGAAGAACATCTCTATTTTGTTCTTTTCACGCGACCATTTAATTTGCCAGCGGAACAATTAAAGGTTTCTGTGAAAAATAAAATCAAAATGATTCGCGAAGAAAAAATACCCCCATTTCTACACTCACAAAATGTTTTTGCAGCGATCCCAGAAATAAGAGACACGCATACTGCTTATGTTCGATCTATTCTCAATGATTTGGATCAGTATCATTTGTTAGCAAGGCTTGTGAATGTTCATGAAGCCGTGCATGCGATACGTATGACCGCTGATCCCGATTTTACCTCGATTGATTGGAAAGCGACTTTACCTGGAGACAGTATTGGCGTGAGCGAAATCAATGATTTTGCGGGTGATCCTTCTGATTTATTGTGGCCGCCTTTGGCTAAGCAAGTGATTCCACGAGACGCAACGATTTTAGATCGTCGGACTGTGCAGGTGGGTGATAAATTGTACTCCACTGTTTATATTGATTTGTTTCCCAAAGAAGTGCGTCCTTTTTCGCAATTATTTGCGCGGATGCTCCCTACGCATGTGCCATGGCGCATGTCCTACTTTGTTGATTCCGACTCATTAAACACCGTTGGATTAAAAGGGTTGCTTTCGGCGATTTTAAGTTTTTCCTCGCCCCAAAATCGTTTGATCGCTGATGCAGTGAGTTTATTAAAATACATTAGTTTGAATACAGATGAATCCATCGTACGCCTACGAGTGGTGCTCTCAACCTGGGCCAATGCAAAGGAAGAGGATTTGCTGCGGAGGCGTGCATCGGAATTAGTGAAAGCTGTTCAAGGGTGGGGGAGTACCGACGTATCTGAAATTTGCGGAGATCCTTTCGCAGGGTTTGCTGCATCCATGTTGGCAGCAACCACAAATAGTCCAGCTGTGCCGACGGTGGCACCTTTGTCAGCAGTCATAAAGATGCTGCCCATTACACGCCCAGCCTCGCCATGGGACGTAGGCGCCTTATTGTTGCGTTCTCCTGATGGGAAATTATGGCCGTTTCAACCTGGCTCTAGTCAGCAAACCACCTGGATTGATTTGGTGTATGCACGGCCTGGTTCGGGTAAGTCAGTTTTGTCGAGTGCGCAGAATTTGGCGTTGTGTTTATCTGGCGGATTAACACGCTTACCCCGAATTGCCATTATTGATATCGGTCCATCGAGTTCGGGTTTGATTTCTTTGTTAAAAGAAGCTTTGCAACCAGAAGATCGTCATTTGGTTGCGTATCATCGCTTGCGTATGACGCCTGAATATTCTATCAATCCCTTTGATACACAATTAGGTTGTCGTTTCCCTACCGCGGCAGAGCGGTCCTTTTTGGTTAATTTCTTAACATTATTAACGACACCTTTGGGGGCCATTAAACCCTATGACGCGATGCCAGATCTTATTGGGATGGTCGTGGATGAAGCCTATAAAGCTATGGCGGATGATGCCAAGCCTGCACCTTACGCAGTGGGTGTAGAAGAGTTTATTGATAGTATTCTAGATGAAATTGGCTTTGTGCGTGACTCAAAATCCACTTGGTGGGAAGTGACAGACGCTCTGTATTCTGCAGGGTTTGTGCATGAAGCAATGTTAGCGCAACGCTATGCTATGCCTTTGCTTGCAGATGCGGCATCCATTTGCCGGATACCGTCTATTGAAGATTTATATGAAAAAGTGACTGCGCCCACGGGCGAGTCTTTGATTAATTCGTTTTCGCGCATGATTTCTGGTGCGGTTCGCGAATATCCTATTTTATCGCGTGTTACGGCATTTGATATTGGGGATGCACGTGTGGTGTCCCTTGATTTAGATGAAGTTGCGAAAAGTGGTGGGGAAGCTGCGGACCGTCAAACCTCTGTTATGTATATGCTGGCACGATATATATTGGCCCGTCATTATTACTTGACAGAAGAAAGTATGACGAATATTCCAGCGCAATATAAGCCTTACCATAAGCAACGAGTGAGTGAAATTCGCGAGGATCCAAAGCGAATTGTGTATGATGAATTCCATCGTACTTCAAAGTCTTCTGCAGTACGCGACCAAGTGATCGTAGACATGCGCGAAGGCCGAAAATGGAATGTACAAATTTCTCTTTTATCGCAATCTTTGGATGATTTTGATTCCATCATGATTGATTTTGCAACTTCGATCTTTATCATGGATGCGGGTCCTGCGCAAACGATGGATAAAACTTGTCAAATATTTGGTTTAAGTGATACCGCGAGAACAGCTTTACGGACTCAGGTGCATGGTCCGAGGCATGGTGGTGCTACTTTTTTAGCACAATTTGCAACCAAGGCGGGAATTAATATACAATTGCTCACTTTGACGTTAGGTCCGATAGAATTATGGGCATTTAGTACCACAGCGGAAGATGCGACAGTGCGTAATCAATTGTACCGGCATATTGGTCCAGCAGAAGCGCGACGGTTTTTGGCGTCTTTATTTCCAAATGGGACGGTGACCAAAGAACTATCCGAGCGTTTGAATCGCCTGAAAGCCGGTGGTGGGTTTGTTGAAGAAGAGGTCAAGCTATCTGTGGTTGATAATTTAATCAAAGATATTTTACGTGCTTATTCGAGTAATCCTAACAGCAAGAGCCTAGCATTAACCAACGAGAAATAAATCATATTGGGTGCACATGAGTTTTTTTGAAACTATCACCACTTCAAGCGCTGAACTACGCATTAAAATAGGCTCATTACAATTAACTCCTAGTGATTGTATTAGCGTTTTGCAAGCTGTTTTCATCAAAAAAGACGCTATCAATTCGAAAGAGCTCTATAACAATATTTTAGAGAAATCAAAAAAAGTCTTACCTAAAAAGAGTGCGGAAGGCCTGCGAGAAATCGTTGAGCCTTTGTACGGGAAAGTGCAGGGCTTGTTTCGTTTATTAATTTCTATGGAGGATGCGAGTCCCTTACCCAATGTTGATTGGGCTCAGGTGGATGCATGCTTAATAGATATAGATGCTAGCACCAAAGAGTTGTTTAAAGAACATGCTAACACGATTTGGGCGCTTCACTATCTTTTGGTACCATTTTTTCAAAGTTTTTTAGCTGATCCGCGCACTAAAAAAGTTGTCGCTCAGGTTTTGAAAGAGGCCAGTTTGCAACCTCTTATTGGTCAAATGATAGTCAATGAATATGAGGATTGTGGTGTGACGGTGGTACCGATGCCGGTTAATGCGGGGTATCTCAGTTCACAAGAGGTGGATACTGGGCTGCTAGAGGCTGTGTTGGAGAAAATATCTGTGGTTGAGGGTATTGCAATGGAGCGCAGTGCGGATGATAGTCCACAGTACATTCGAGATCTTGCTTATTTACAAGTGCTTAGCACGGACGATTTTTATTATCAAAATGAGCAAGGACGTCAAAGATGTCGCCTAACAGCTTTGACGCAAGAGCAATTAAATGCACTCATGAGTACCGTCATGCGACCTTGTGAAGATAAGGTCGCTATGCAACGTGCGACGCTGCAAACCCTAGCGATTTTGCATGAATCGTATCGTAGAATCACTGGCGCAAATCTGAGTGAGAAAGATTTGGCGTCTATATTGTTGGCATTGGAACAATCACAATTTGAATTACAATGGCAATTAGATGCCGATAAAACATCTCCTGGTGCCTTATTACTGTATACCAGCTTATTGTGTCTGCGTGGGCATGTGGTCCATATTGAGCAAGCTGGACGCCTATTAGCTTTGCAGAATGCTGCAAGCCAAAGTCGTATTTTTTTGGAACAATTAAACATTGTTTATACCGAATGTACGCATCGTTCCGTGACAAAAATTGGCGTGTTGCACACACGTGTGTTCGCAGAGCGACCGCACAGTTATTATTTTGGCTCCCAATCTCTCAAATTTTCCGAGCATCCTGCGCTGAATCTTTATTTAGCACAGACATTGCTTGAAATGAAGCAACGCGTGCTACAAGCATTTGATGCTTGGTATGCGATATTAATGCCCGCGGCTGAGCAATCTCCGGTTTTACAAAATTATCGTGAAGGGTTGTTGAAAAACTTAGATTACAGTTGGATCCAGTTTATTTCCACGCGCTTGCCTTGCCAGAATCTGCAGCAAATTGATCATATTATTGAACAATTTCAACGTGACAATTTGGTGAAGGTATGGCAAAAGACAGAAAAAAAATTATCGGAATATGCAGCCAAACAAACCTTGTCCACTGTGGCGTCTGCACGCTTAAATTTTTTAAGGACACATTCGGACGACGCTTGGACTGCACAATTATCTCAGCAACATTTTGGGCGTTATGCGGCTTCTTTAAGCGATTTATCTGGATATGATGAAGGTGGCAAACATCTTTCTCAAGCGCGTTTGCATTACGACCGTGCCTATTTATCACAAGAGGAGCGCATGCATTGGATACAACGTTACTTAAAGCATCATTTGTTAACGTTACAACGTTTATGCCCGGCTGCCAAACGAACAGTGGTTGCTAGCGAGCAATTTGAAATCTTGATTCATTATTTGGCTGAGAAATGTGAGCAACAGGCGTTGTCTCCAGAATGGGTTGCAGCCATGGATTTGTGTGTCAATTTATACCATTGTATGGAATCGATTCTGACATGGTCTGATAGACCGACATTGCAAAAAAACATCGGTATGTTAGCGACAGTGTCTTCTGATATGGCTATTCAAGCCTTAGGACGAACGCTTACGTCACAGATACACTGGGTGACTCAAACAGATAGCTTTTATTATCGTTGGTTGGAATCGCGTACTGTTAAGCGAGCCGCACATAATATTTATGATTTGGCGCAAAGAATAGTGATGGAACCCGGCAATAAAGAAGTGCTTAAAGCGTTTATGCAGGCCTTGTTTGAGCAACAAAGTATTTTGAGTCAAGTATGGTGGTATTTTCCGTTCGGGTGGTTTTTTGGGTATGCTGATTTGCGTGACGTATGTGGCACCGCATTGCAGCAAGTGAATCAGATGGTGTCTCTGCAACAAATTCCTGTGGATCTGTGGCAAGAAGCAAACGAGGCAGCGCAATCGGCACTTCCTATGCAGCGGTTTCAACTAGCTGCTCGGCGCATCAGAGTAGATGCTCGACAATCATTGGCATGGCAAACAGTGCTGCAGGAGGTAGACGCCATCCAAGTGAATCATTCTGGATTTGCTATGGTATATGAATTGCAAGCTTATCTACAAACTCAGCGCCACAAATTTATCTTATGTCGGCCAGGTTTTTTTTATGGGAGTATCCAAACTGATCAAATAGCACCCTTATTAAAAATTTTGGATCGGGCATGTTGTGACATAGAGAAAACGACGCAAGGAGCTATCACCTATCGAGCATTTGTGGCTAAAAAAACTCAGCAAGTCTTGGCTAGAAATAAGAATATTAAGGATGTATCTATTCAGATTGGTCATGTAAATGATTATTTTTTTGATATGCGGAGCCAATTCAAAGATGGGGAGGTTCGTTGTAAAAGGTTTTATCAAGTCAATGACTTTTTTACGTTTGCGCGCAAAGCAGGTCCTCTTGAGGAGGCTGAGTTGGGTGTAAGTGTCGCCTTGGCACAGCGATAGCATCAAAGCTGAAAATGCGTAAAGATGAGTGCGGGGCCTGTTGACAAAAAATAAAATGATCGGTACGGTTGATTATGAGGGAACATAATCAAACAACAGGAGCTAGGGAGTATGGGTACTCAAAGTTCACAGATATCGCCGGAACCTGGCAAGCAACCATTGGAAAAAAATAAAAATATCTCTGTACCACCAGGAACGATGGAAAATACTTCTGTACCATCGGAAACGATTGACAATATGTCTGTCCCATGGGAAAAGATTAAAAATATTTCTGTCAGTCCAACAGGCTTTGTGTTTGACCAGAAAAATGGGCATAGTTTTTCCGTCAATGAAACGGGTCTAGATATTCTCCATGCTTTAGTGGAAGGCAAAGATCTTGCCACCATCAAACAGACGTTACAGCTAAATTATAAAGTGTTGCCTGAAACGGTCGATGCGGGTCTCAACAATTTTATTAGCCAGCTAAACAGGCACTTATTATGAGCCACGCCAACGCTAGCAATGATTGGAAGCAATGGACTGTTGCTATCACTGGGATGAATTGTCGGCCAGATAATCCAGGTCCTGGTTATCCAGTAGCACGCTGTTTGCAGGACAGCCAAATATTTCAAGGCAACATCATTGGCTTGGGCTACGATGCACTTGATATGGGTTTGCATCTTGGTGGAATTTCGGACAATGGTTATTTGTTGCCTTACCCTTCGACTGGTTCTGATGCGCTTTGGAATCGACTCACTGAAATTCTTGACGAAAACCAGATCGACGCCATCATTCCTTGTCTAGATTCAGAGTTATTGAATTTTATGACCATTGAAGATCGTCTCATGGAACGTGGGGTGCGTTTGTTCATACCGGATCGAGCTATGTTCATCGGGCGGAACAAAGATTATTTACCTGAGCTGTGTGACAAAATTGGCGTCAAAACGCCGCCATGTTCGCGTGTCACGGATCCGAGTTTTTTTTCCCGTTGTGTGGAGGATGGTCATCCTTTTCCGTTAGAGATCAAAGGGATATTTTGCGAGGCTTATGTTGCGCACAATCCTGATGAAGCTTGTACTTACTTCAATAAAATTGCGGCGCAATGGGGTTATCCCGTTTTAGTTCAACCTTTTATTCAAGGCGAGGAATATAATCTAGTCGCGATTGGCGATGGTCATGGCAATATGATTGGCGCCGTGTCGATGTGCAAGCGTGCCATCACGGAAAAGGGTAAGGCATGGGCGGGGATAAGCACGCTTGATCCGGAATTGCATGACATGTCAGCAAAATTAGTCGCGGCACTAAAGTGGCGTGGCCCTTTGGAAATCGAAGTGCTGCGTGATAAAACCGGAGATATCTACCTAATTGAAATTAATCCACGGTTTCCTGCATGGATATATTTATCGCACGGTGTCGGTCGAAATCTGCCTATTGCCTTGCTGCAACTGATGGCAGGGGATAGTGAATTCGATTTGCGTCCCATTTCAGCGGGTACTTTGTTTATCCGTTATGCGCAGGAATTAATCGTTGATATATCGGAACTGGAATGCCTCACAATGCATGGCCAGGCGGTATTGTCGGATGAAAACTCAAATTAAACAAGGAGCATGCTATGGGTAAACGGTCATCTAAAAAACCTTGGGTTTTCCCTTCGTTTGAGCCTGATGGTTTAGGTGCCATGAATAAATTTGGCGCGAGTAATCCATGCATTGATTATATCAATGCATTTGAAGGGATCTCCATTAAAGAATTGATTGATACCTACGGCTCGCCATTATTCGTGACTTCAGAAAAAAAACTGCGCGCGAATGTGAAACGCATCAGCAGTGCTTTTAGACGCCATTGGCCAGATTTTGTGCATGGATGGTCGTACAAAACCAACTACACCAGTGCGATTTGTAATATTATTCATCAGGAAGGCTCGTGGGCAGAAGTGGTATCAAGCTTTGAATATGAAAAAGCACGCTCACTGGGCATACCCGGTAATCGAATTATTTTTAACGGTCCAAACAAGCCGCGCGCAATCCTTTCTCGCGCTATCGACGAGGGTGCAAAAATCCATATCGATCATTTTGATGAAATGACCATGATCGAAGACATTGCTCGCGAGAAAAACTTAATGGTTCACGTAACGATTCGCATGAACTTTGAGACCGGATACACTGAGCCTTGGAGTCGCTTTGGGTTCAATCTTGAATCTGGTCAGGCTTTGGAAGCGGTTAGCCGTATCGCGAAAAGCCAGTATCTCAAACTCACTGGACTGCACAGCCATATTGGAACATTCGTCCTTGATCCGAGAGCACATGCGACCAGTACGCGTATCATGTGTCAATTTATGAAAAAAATTGAAGAGATGTTTGCCAACATCGTCATCGATAGCATCGATATTGGCGGTGGTTTTCCTTCGTGCAATGCGTTACAAGGCATCTATTTACAGCCGGAACAAGCAGTGCCGGATATTGAGGAATATGCGGAGCAAATCTGCAATATGCTGAAAACAGAAACCGCTTACCGAGCGCAAAAGGGTTTGAAGTTACCGCGTCTTATCATCGAAAGCGGTCGTGCGATAGTCGATGATTCACAAGTTTTGCTAAGTTCTGTGGTGGGTACCAAAATGTTACCAGATGGTCGACGTTCCGCTGTGTTGGATGCGGGCGCTAATCTGCTTTTCACTGCCTTTTGGTATAATCATTCTGTCAAATTAACGAAACCGCCGGTCGGTCCGGTAGATGATACAGTTTTGTATGGACCATTGTGTATGAACATTGACATCGTGCGTAAATCGGTGCAACTCCCGCCTTTGACGATGGGAGATACGCTTATGATTGGACCTGTAGGTGCTTATAACAATACCCAATGGATGCAATTTATCGAATATCGTCCAGCGATCGTTTTGATCCATGCTGATGGCAAACACAGCGTCATTCGCCGTGCTGAAAATCTCGAAGTCATGACTGGACAAGATGTGATACCGCGGCATCTTAGTGATCCGTTTGCATGTCCAGTGGACGAGAATGCTTGTCCTGCTCCATTGATTTAGCTGTAGGCATGGGCCAGAAATAACGACTCATATTTAGGGGCTGAGGGTAATGGCGTTAAGTTATTGATAAAAACTGCGCCATCCATCGGACCGTAGCCTGGATGCAGCGCAGCGAAATCCGGGAAATCTATGCCACTGTTCCTGGATTTCGCTGCGCTGCATCCAGGCTACAATTCTTAATTTAACGCCATCTACCGCAGGTTTAACTTGGATTTAAATAATGTGAGGTTTTTGGGTGACGCTAGCACTTCATCCGAGCACAATCTTAAGCAATATGATCTTGCAAATTAAAACCGGCTAAAATTCCTGGGATAAATGGGTTGACTTGATTTTGAGCTTTGAGCAAATATCGCCCAGAGTTGCCGTTGATTTCAAATAGGATTTGTAAATTGGTACTGTCTTGTTCGTCGACTAGGACGTTGACTTTTTGTAAAAGTTTAAAGATGCCCCATACGCCTGATTCTGATAATTCGAATTGCTTGCCTTGAATGGAACGCAAAATAAGTTGTGCATCGCGTTGTGGCCAATGGAATTCTGTAAAAGAATCGCTGGTTTGATTATCAGTCAGTCCTAGATCACCGATATGTAATTGTAATTCTGCTACTACGGGATCCAGATTGATTTTTTGTAAACTAAATTCGATATAGCTTCGATCTTCTTGATGTGGAAAAAACATATGTGTGATCACATTAGCACGTATCAGTTCTTTAATGAGCTCGTCCGTAATCGGGATCATGACATGATTTAATTCTTTACGTTGCCATTGCGCTTGTGACGTGTCTAAAAAAGGCTTGATGTATTCTTCTGAGAATTGGTTGAGCACGCCGTGCGGCCCGAAAAATCGATTGAAATCGTCCAGGCTAAGGTCGAAGGATTGATTCGTATCGAGCGGATAATGGTGCGCAATATGGATTTGATAATCGTTATAGACGGATGCTTGCCAACGATGATTAATATAATTTCGAGTATCCGCGATGAGATTAAACCACATGTCATCCGCAATTTGTGTTGCCCAGGTGGTCAAAGGTTCTGGAAATTGTTGAGCTTGCTCATAGAGCTCGGAAATAGGGTTGGTCAGTTTATCACTTTGAAAGCGTGCTTTGGTCAAAGTGTAGGCTGTTTTTCCTTGATCCGAAACCAATGACAATGTATTGGAAAATTTATCTAGTTCGGTCACTGTTTTCGATAATTGTTGCAAATTGCTCGAGCTTAGTAAATTGAGATCAGAGAATTTACTGGCAATTTCGCGATTAAAGAGTTCGGCATTGGGTCCAGAGATCGGATGTGTATGGGTTTGAATGACTTTGATTAATTTAGGGATGCTTTGTGATTGGATCAGTGTTTGAGTCAGTTGATGCACTTGTGCATAATCTTGGGCGCGGAGTGGTTTGGTATTGTGTAAGAAATGCTGCCACCATATGGCATAGTCGTTGCAATAAGCTTGTTGTAAAAGCCCCAGTATATTTTGGGTATCTTGGCGTTCTAATATCCAATTTTCAGCTATTAATTGTTGTGTGATATCTGGTAGCTTAGCCATGATTTTTTGATAGCCCTTTTGGGTTACATAATCAGGGATATACGAGCTGCCGACTTGAAATCCCTGAAAATCGATAGCAGTCTGCTTCGTGTCAGAAATTTGTGTTTTTGCTAGGGAGTAGTATAGGTAGTTGGGGGGTAATGCATTCAAATAATTGCGGACGTCAGCGATAAGTTGTCGATTGACGGCGATGGGGCTCATTTTTCGGTGCAGGAGTTGTTGAAGTAATGTGAGCTTTTTATCCAGTTCTTTTGGGTTGCTTTGCCAGCGTTGGGTAAACCAGTCTAAGATGTCATCTTGCTGGAAATGCTGATTATCCGTCAACATCAAATAAATTTTGAGTGTTTGGTACCGACTGATTTGGGATTGGTTGGATTCACGCAACGCTTGCTCTAAATCAGATAAGATTTGCGGGACAAAATTATGCATCAGTTGATCTTGCGTAGTGGTTTTCAAATTCTTTTGTAAATTTTTGATCATGGTTAAGTGACGAGATTTTGAGGATAATGTATTTAAACTGCTGTTGGCTTGGGATAGATGGTAAATGGCGTCTGAAGATTGCGAGGCATTTTTTAAATGCTGTGCTACTTGTAATTCATGTTGTACATGATCGAGGACTTGGCTGGATGAGACATAATAGTACCCAATCCAAGTAATGACCAGTATGCTCGATGCGGATATGCCTAGGGTGATGCGTTTATGTTTGGGATGTAAGCGTTGCATATTGCGTTGTGTTTCGGTCTGAAATGCGAATAATGCGCCCTCGATGAAGTAAGAGCGATAATTGGTGGATTGATAGAATTGATCTTGCACAACCAAAGAGAATTCATGTTGAATTTTCTTATTCAAACGATCCAGAATGACACCACCTTGCTCTGCACTGGTAAAATATAAGGCTTGTAAACGAAATAAGCGTGCTGAGATGGAGCTGGCCAAAGGTAAAATAAGATTGCGCAAACTGGCGGCTTGGAGTGGAAATTCACGAATGGATGTGCGTTTTGTATTGGAACGAATGGGATGAATTTTACTGGTAACTTGCTGGCCAAGTTGTTCTACAAATTGTTCAAATTTGGTTTTAAAAATATCTTGTATTTTGTTGGGCTTGCTTGCATCGTATATTGAAAAGCCCATAGGTTTTGCCATATCAGAAGGATGCTCAGATTGAAAGAAATCACAAAATCCAGCCAATAAATCCATTTTAGTGATGATGATTGCAACATCGACCGGGTAATTTAAGCCGAGTCCAAAGCGTTCTAGCAGTTTGGTATTGGCTTTGAGTAATTCTTTCAGTTCACTGTGGTTGGCAATTAATAGTTCATTGATATCGACACATAGGAGGATGCCGGTTATTTTCAGCAAACGATGCACACGATTGAGTTGCTTCAAGGTGTTTTCTAACAAATGGGTATCTTGATTGATCCATGTTTCTCCTAACTCTACAATCACACCTTGTGGATTAAAATAAATATTAGCGCCTTCCGCATCAATAGGGTATTGGTCAAAATTACTTTGGCGCATTAATGTAGATTTGCCTTGATTGGCGCGTCCAGTTACGACTAGAAAAGATAAATGAGACTGAGGTTTTAGCTGGATAAAGATTTGTTTGAGCGCATCACATAATGATTTTAAAGAATTATTCATTTAATAGCCCGTGTTTTACCATAGTAGCATAATGTTGAAAAACATTTTTAGCTTGGTAGTCTAGTAAGCGTTGTGAGCCTACGTACATGGCCATCAGCAAAGATAACGATAGCATAATGCTCATGACGAAGGGGCGATAATTTTTGCTTTCTTTTGAGCTTGGATTAGGTGTTTTGAATAATAACTGAGGTTTGTATACCCGATGATGTTGAATGACTTTATGGAGATCTTCCATCAGATTTTCCAGTATTTGTCGGCCGTCTGTGCGCAGATGCTGTTCCCCTTCAAAGCCAGCGATGAGGCAGTAATAAGCCAGTTCTAAGAGATCTAGATACTGACTGCCCTGATCTTTGAGATGGGTGATGATGATAAAAAATTGGGATTCAGGTCCGAGATCATTCGCATTGCTTGGTGTGAAGGCTTTGAATGCAGTAGGTTGGCCATAGACACGTAGATAATTCTTACCCAGCAACTCGTCAATGGTGGCACTCAATAAATAATAGGATAGAACAATAGTGTCTTCTGAATATTGCTGATTGACCATACGACTGTGAAAAGCAAATAATTCATGCTCGAGATTCTCTCGCATGCTATCGACTTTAGGCAATGCTTGGCTGACACATAAACGTTCTAATATGGATAAGACAGGGCTGGCGGCCGCGACCAGTGGATTACTGGCCGCGTTAGAGGAAAATAATTTCGAGCGGAAATAACCTGCCGGTGCTGGAATAGCTAATGGCAGCGTGAAAGGTTCCCCTGTCACTTGAAGTTCGGCCGACATCTAAAAAGCTCCTCATGGTCGTTGCACCGTTAACCCTTTCAAAAGAGTCAATGCGGTATATAATTGATAATCTTCATGCAGTAAATTAATTTCGTCAAGCGTTGGCTTGTCGACGTTCACCTTTTGAATTAGATTACCATTATTGAGGTGTCGGCTCAATTCAGATTCAGAAAGATCTATGAAACTTGTTTTTTCCGATCTTTTTGGCATGGTCATTTCTTCTACAAGAATATCAGGTGTGATACCTTGTGCTTGAATCGAAGTACCAGAAGGGGTGTAATACAATGCTGTGGTTAATTTGATAGCGCGTTTATCATCTAGAGGTAACACGGTTTGCACCGATCCCTTTCCGAAGCTACGAGTTCCTACGATGATGGCTCGTCCGTTGTCTTTTAGTGCGCCGGCAACGATTTCAGAAGCCGAAGCGGAACCATTATTGATCAATACGATCATAGGTGCGTTGTTCAGAATATCTTTTGTGTTGGCCATAGCGGTAAATTTGGATCCAGGTAAGCGTCCTTGGGTATACACAATCATTTCGCGATGACCATTTTTTTCTTTTTCTAAGAAAGAACCAGAAATTTGAATGGCAGAATCTAAGAGTCCTCCAGGATTATTACGCAAATCTAAGATAAATCCTCTGAGATGGCCTCCGGATTTTTGTTTTAAAGAATTAATTGCGCTGATCATTTCTTTGTCAGTCATGGTTTGGAATTGGGTTAAGCGTACGTAACCATATTCTTTGTCTAGCAGACGTTCTTTGACACTTTTGATTTCGATGTTTTCCCGCACAATGGAAAAAATAAGTGGTTTGGAAACGCCTTTGCGGATAACTGTCAATTTGATCGTGGTGCCTGGTTTGCCGCGCATCATGTTCACGGCCTCTTTTAATTCGATACCTTGGGCATAATTTTTATCAATCTTAATAATATAGTCCCCTGATTTGACACCGGCTTTGAATGCAGGGGCATCGACCAATGGTGTGATAACTTTGATTATCCCATCTTCAAGAGTGACTTCTATGCCTAAGCCACCAAATTCACCATTGGTTAAGGATTGCAATTCTTTAAAATCATTTTCATCTAAATAAGCGGAATGGGGATCTAATCCGTTTAACATGCCGCGGATCGCATTATCAAATAAAACTTTATCATCCATTTCTTTTACGTAGAATTTTTTAATCAAACTGATGGCTCTGGAGAATCTTTCTACGTCCTCCATTTGAATTTGAGCGTTATCTTCCGCCCCAAGTTCGCGATTAGGGATGGCATAGACGTTTAAAGAAAGGGAGAGCGCGATGGTGGTTAGCGCTACAGGAATACTGTTTTTGATAGGCTTGAACATGAATTTTACCCCAGGAATAACATATTCGATATTATTCAGTATAGCTCAATCTGCGGTTGTCAATAGGATTGGCAGTAGAAATTCACCTAGAGACCAAAAATTTTCCAGTGAATATCTGTGTTTCATCGCGCACTTGCTGTGCGTGATATTCCAAATAATGAGTTAAATCGTCCATATTTTCCTTGTCTTTAGCCCTTTTTTCATGTTTTAGCTAGCCAATCTAGCGGTGAAATAGCTTTGCCATTTTTTCTGACTTCGAAATACAATCCGGGTTGTTTTGAAATACCACCATGTCCAATGGTGGCAATTTGCTCACCTTGGTTTACCGTATCACCCATATGCTTCAGCAAAGTATGGTTATTCGCGTAGAGTGTCATCAGACCCCAGCCATGGTCAACAATCAGCAAAAGACCATATCCATTTAACCATTCGCAAAATACCACTTTTCCAGGATATACGGCATGAACGGGCATGCCTTCCATACCATACAGCATAATGCCTTGATGCAAGGTATGAATGTGATCAGTCTCTACATTGATTGGATTAGGCAATTTTTGTTTCATAGAGGACATGGCACGATGTGTGCGGATCACTGATTCTTGATTTAGTTTGTGTAAAATTTTTGATAAATTATCGCGGTTTCTTTCATACTGACCTAATGAGGTTTCTTGGGTGAGGACGTGTTGATGCAAAGAGTAGACTAAGGTTTGGTAATGATTTTTATGGAGCTCTAATTGGTGTTGTGCTATTTGTGCTTGGTTTTGCATATGATGTAAGGTCGCTATTTCGCGTTGCAAGGCATGTTGTGCCTGTTGTAAAGTAACCTGCGTGATCTTGAGTTGCTGCAAGAGTTGTTTGTTCGCGTGGATGGTATATTGATAGTAGGTCAAGAGTCTATCAATGTCTTTTTTTTGTGTAGAATTGAGAAGCCAAGCCAGAGGGGGGGTGGGTGGTTGTTTATAGCGTGCTTGGACTTGCTGTAAGAGCAATGCTTGTAGGTGCGCGTATTGTTGGCTTGATTCTTTTACTTGTTGTTGAATAGGCAAAATTTTCGTTTTTTTAATAGAGATTTTTTGCTGAATGCTATGCAAGGTTTGCTCATTTTCTTTAATGATTTTATCGGTAGCGGATAATTCGCGCTGAAATTGTGCTTGTTGAGTATGACTGTGCGTTAAGTCTTTTTGTATCACAGCAATTTTGTGGTCCAATTGCTGCAAGTTGCGTTGCGCGTCTGACATACCCTGACTATGTGAGAGGTTAGGGTGAAGACAGCATGCACTTATGGAAACCCAAAATCCCGTCTTCGCGAATGTGGCAAAGTTTAAGTTGTTACTCTGTTTTTTACGCATAGTGTTTTTATACATGGTTGGCCCACAGCGCATGGCCTGTCATCTCTTTAGGTGGTTGGATGCCAAGTAAGGTTAGAATGGTCGGGGCTATGTCAATCAAACTGCCTGGCTTTTGCTGAAATTGGCGTTGTGGGTCACCAATATACAGAAAGGGGACTGGGGAACAAGTGTGTGCGGTATGTGGTTGCTGTGTTTGTTCGTCGAACATAACTTCTGCATTGCCATGATCTGCTGTGATAAATAAATGGCCGTTTACTTGTTGGATGGCAGTGCCGATGATTTGTAAAGCGTGGTCAATAGCTTCTATTGCTGCAATCGTTGCTTGGAAATGGCCAGAATGCCCGACCATATCGGCATTGGCGAAATTGCAAATGATGAGATCAAATCGTTCGGAAGTGATGGCATCCACCAAAGCTGTTGTGAGCTGAGCCACACTCATTTCAGGCTGTAAATCGTAGGTGGCGACTTGTGGAGATGGGATCAAAATACGTTCTTCATGTTTAAATTTGCGATTTTCCCCGCCGTTGAAGAAGAAAGTGACATGAGCATATTTTTCAGTTTCTGCGATCCGTAATTGGCATAATTCATGTTCTGCCACGACTTCGCCTAAAGTCAGATTCAAATGACGAGGAGCGAAAACTGGTTCAGTAGGGAGTTGCGGATCATATTGTGTCATGCTCACAAAATGAGCCAGTTGTGGCACGGTCTGGCGCGCAAACTCCTTGAAATCTGGCGTGAGAAACGATTTCGTTAATTGTTTCGCACGGTCTGATCGGAAATTAAAATAAAAAAGGGCGTCGCCGTCTAGGATAGGTGCCGGCGAACCGATTTGAGTGGGTGGGAAAAATTCGTCGCTGAGTCCTTGCGCGTAGTAGGTATCGATGGCTTCTTGCACACTGGCAAATTGATGCGGGCTTTGACCGGTTGTTAAAAGTTGGTAGACCGGTTCAATGCGCGCCCAGCGTTGGTCGCGATCCATGGCCCAATATCGTCCACTGATTGAACGCACAGTCCCCACAGGGTATTGATGAAGCGTCGCTTGCAGCGTCTGAATATCTTCTTTAATTTGTTTAGGAGGGGTGTCGCGTCCGTCTAAAAATAGATGAATATGCACGTGATGATACTGTTGTTCTGCGCATAATTTGAGAAATGAAAAGAGATGATTTTGGTGGCTATGAACGCCTCCAGGAGAAAACAATCCCATGATATGAATGGCTTTATGGGCGGTTTTGGCATCTTGAATCATGCGGGCCAAGACAGCATTGTTGGCAAAATCACCTGTCTCAATCGCTTGATTGATAAAGGTTAAGTCTTGCAGTATCTTGCGTCCTGCACCAATATGCATGTGCCCGACTTCCGAATTGCCCATTTGGCCAACAGGCAGGCCGACAGCTTCTCCTGAAGCATCCAGTAAGACATGTGGGCATGTTTGCCACCATTTTGCCCATTGTGGCGTGTGCGCTGCCGCAATGGCGTTTTGACTAGGGTTTTCGCGGTATCCCCAGCCATCTAATACAATGAGAACGACCGCGTTTTTATTTGCCATAATTTTCACTTAATTTTTTTTCGTAAAGAGGGTAGACTATAGGACATTTTTGTCAATGGAAGAAGTAGTTTGAAGCAAAAAATACCACAACATGTGGCCATTATTATGGATGGCAACGGTCGTTGGGCCGAACAACGTGGATTAATACGTAGTGAAGGTCACCGTAAAGGTGCTGAGGTTGTCAAAGAAATTGTGCGTGCTTGTGTGGAAAAACAAATCCCTGTTTTGAGTGTTTGGGCGTTTGGGCGTGATAATTGGGCCAGACCAGCGTCTGAGGTTGATTTTTTGATGCAATTACTCCTTTCTGTCTTAGATCATGAATTGGATGAATTGCATCAGGTAGGCGTACGTTTGGTTTTTACTGGAGATAGAGTAGGACTGTCAGAGACATTACAACAAGCTATCACCACAGCGGAAGCTTATACGGTGAACAATGCAGGTTTGATTTTGAACGTGGTGTTTAATTACAGTGGCAAATGGGATATTTTGCAAAGCGTGAAAAAAATAGCAGAAAATGTGGTGAATGGGGAGATAGGGATTCAAGATATTGATGCGACTCTGTTTTCTTCTTATCTCAGTACGCATGGGCTGCCTGACCCAGACTTATTTATTCGGACCAGTGGTGAACAGCGGATTAGTGATTTTTTTCTTTGGCAATTGTCTTATACAGAATTGTATTTTTCTGAGCTATGTTGGCCTGATTTTACAGTGGAAGAGTTTACTTATGCTATCAATTGCTTCGCTGAGCGCGAGCGCCGTTATGGAAAAACCTCAAAACAATTAGAAGAAAAAACCTATGTTTAAACAACGCTTGATGACAGCGGTGATACTGATCCCGTTGGTTTTTATGGGTATATATTATGCAAATGACGCTGCATTATTGGGTATCATAGGCATGATGACTGTGGCACTTGGATGGGAGTGGGCTGCATTGATCCCTATCACGCAGACTGTTAAAAAAACGTTATTTGTTGGCATACTTGTTTTACTCATTTGGTTGATGCATTGGGTTTTTATCGGGTGCTTATGGGTAAATCCTGTGCTTTGGGTGGCTATTTTGTTAGCGGTCGTATTGTATCCAAAATCTCGTCCGGTTTGGGGATATCCGTGGCTGATGGTAGGGGTGGCTTGGTTTTCTTTGAGCTTGTTTGCCAATAGTATTTGGGCACTGTTTCATCATGAGCAAGGTCGTTTATTATTGGTTTATCTACTTGGTTTAGTATGGGCCACGGATATTGGCGCGTATATGTTTGGTAAATTATGGGGAAAACATCGTCTTATTCCTCAGGTAAGCCCGGGTAAAACGTGGGAAGGGTCGCTAGGTGGTCTGTTGTTAGCTTTGGGAGTTGGACTGTTGGGATGGGTCTATTTTCATCCGCAGCACTTAGGTGTTTGGTTCGCTCAAGCTGGCGTGTTGATTGGGATCTCTATGCTGGGAGATTTATGGATCAGTATGCTAAAACGACGTGTACAGTTAAAGGACACAGGACATATTTTACCTGGTCATGGCGGCGTGTTAGATCGTTTGGATAGTTTGCTTGCGAGTCTCCCTTTTTTCTACTTTTTTATGCAGAGTTTTTAAATGGTGTCCGCGGTATTTTATTTTATATTGACACTTCTTTTACTCGTTTTTGTGCATGAATCTGGACATTTTCTGGTTGCGCGCTGGTGTGGGGTCAAAGTAATACGTTGTTCATTTGGATTCGGAAAAATATTGGGCAGATGGCGTGACAGACATGGGACTGAATATGTTTTCTCCTTGTTTCCTTTGGGCGGGTACGTGAAATTGTTGGATGAAGATGAAGGGCCCGTTGCGCGAGATGCGCGCCATCAGTCTTTTAATTATCAACCAGTATGGACGCGGATGGCCATTGTGATTGCTGGTCCTTTGTTCAATTTTTTGTTTGCGTTTTTGGTGCTTTGGTTGGTCGCCATCATTGGGATTAAATCGTTCGCACCCAGGATTGACTATGTCAAACCTGGTAGCATAGCTGCCCAAGCTCAGATAGAGAGCATGCAAGAAATCATAGCGCTTGACGGTAAAAAAATTAACAGTTGGCGTGATGTGCATTATGTGTTGATGCCATTACTGGGCTCGACTCGACATGTCCCAATTGCAGTGAAGTCTTTGCATGATGCTAGTGTATCGATTCATTCTTTGCCATTAGCGCATTGGGCATTTGATACGAAACATTCTGATTTGTTAGAAAGTTTGGGGATCGTGCCATTGTTTCCTCGATTGCCTGTGGTGATCGATATAGTCAATCCTAAATCATCTGCGCAATTGGCTGGATTGCTGCCAGGCGATGAAATCGTGGCGGTGGATCATCAGACTATTTCAGATTGGCGTACGTTGAGCGATTATGTGCGAGCTCGGCCAGGTGCAGAACTGAGCATAGAGGTGTCGCGCTTAGGCCAACCTTATACATTTCTGGTGCATTTGCAAACGAATGCAAAAGATAATACGGGTCTGTTAGGCGTTGGTGCCAAGTTGCCTGAGATTCCTGCGGATTGGCTCCGGACAGAACATAGTGGGCCGATTGCAGCGATTGGACAAGCGTGGGGACAAACATTAGATTTTACCGGCATGACGTTTCTATTGATGGGACGCACTGTCATGGGTAAATTGCCTTTTGAGCATTTGAGCGGCCCAATAGGTATCGCCAAAGCTGCAGGAGAAGCTGTCCAATTTGGCTACGTGTATTACTTGTTTTTTATAGCATTGTTGAGTATTAGCATTGGGGTACTGAATTTATTGCCAATCCCAATGTTGGATGGTGGTCGGTTGCTATATGAGTTGATTGAATTGATTCTGCGACGTCCTTTGTCCAAAGAATTCAAAATGAGAAGTATGTTTCTAGGGATAGTGTTGGTGTTCGGTCTAACGCTAGTAGCTTTGTATAATGATTTAACGTAGTGTGTCGAAGCGTGTTCTTGACGCTCTGTGAACCGTCAGAGTGCAGGTCGTGTGAAATATGGCGGTTCCTTGCTAGAGAGTGAGTATTTACGATTTAACTTGATTGGGGGGGGGACTCGTGTTAGGGTCGCCACAAAAATATTTTTTCTAAATAATAAGAATTATGAAAACTATCCGTAAAAGACTGTTATTGGTTGCGTGCTGTGCCAGTGCATGGTTTTCAACCGTGTCTGCGAGCCAAGGGTTTATCGTTAAAGACATCAAAATCAATGGGTTGAAACGCGTAAGCGAAGGGACTGTATTGAACTATCTACCGGTTCAGGTAGGAGAGGAAGTCAATGCCGATTCTACGCCTAAAATTATCCGGTCTTTATATGAAACAGGTTTTTTTCAATCTGTGGTGTTGGAGCGTCAAGGCTCTATTTTGATTGTCCAAGTGGTAGAGCGTTCAACCATTGGTTCCATCACGGTAGTGGGCAATACTGAGATTGATAGCGATAAAATGAAGGAGTTGCTCAAAGAAATCGGTTTGGTAAAAGGGCAAGTATATCAACGCTCCGCCTTAGAGTTACTCAAAAAGAATTTGAAACAAGCCTATAATGCACGTGGAAAATATAATGCGCGGATTGGTTCTACAGTAACTCAGTTGACTGAGAATCGTGTGGCAGTGAATGTCAGCATCTCTGAGGGACGCGTATCGCGGATTAAAGAGATTAAGATCATTGGCAACCATGATTATTCTACGCCTGAATTGTTATCTTATATGTCGCTGAAAAGCAGCAATTTTATGACTTATTTTACCAAAAAAGATCAGTACTCTAAGGCGGAAATGGATGCCTCCTTGGAGTCCTTGCATTCTTTTTACTTAGATCATGGCTACTTGAAGTTTAAAATTATTTCTTCGCAAGTGTTATTGGCCCCCGACCGTAAAGATGTGTATATCAGCATCCATCTTTCCGAAGGGCCGCAATATCGATTCTCTGGCTATGAAATAAAAGGGACGCCTATTATTTCGAAAGAAAAATTGGCACCTTTGATTGAGATAAAAGCTGGAGAAGTGTTTTCCCGAAAATATGTGACGCAATCCATTGCTGCGATCAATGCTGCGTTGGGGGACATTGGCTATGGGTTCCCTGTTGTGAATGCCGAGCCTGTTGTTGATGAAGTCCATAAGACCGTATCGATTCATTTTGTGATTGATCCAGGTCGCCATGTTTATGTGCGTAGAATTAATTTTCATGGCAATACCAAAACTTCGGATGACTTATTGCGTAATATTATCCGACAATCGGAAGGGTCTTTATTATCGTTGCATAATATCAAAGAGTCGGAACGGCAATTGCGTTTATTGTCTTATTTGAAAGATATTGATATCAAAACAACCCCTATTCCTGGTGCGAATAATCAAGTTGATTTGGATGTTCAAGTGGCTGAGGCGCCTTCGGCTGAAGCCAGTGCGTCGATTGGGTATGGCTCAACTGGGCCACAAGTCAATGCTGCTTTGAATCAATATAATTTTATGGGTACTGGCCGCACAGTTGGCTTTGGGTTTGATGCCAGTTGGTGGGGACAAAATTATTCTTTCAACTATTTTAATCCTTTTTATACCCAAAACGGTATTGGTCGTGGGATGGATGCGTACTTTCAAAAAGTGGATCCCCGTCATTTAGACGTCAGTATGTATAACTCCGATCGCTATGGTGGTGATGTGAATTACTCTATGCGCTTGAGTGATGCTAGCAGCATACAGCTTGGTTATGGGTATCAAGGTTTAGATATCCGATCAGTTGGGGGTGTGCAATCTATTCAGAATTTTGTTAACTTACATGGTAAACAATTCAACC
This sequence comes from Legionella genomosp. 1, assembly GCA_945878975.1. Taxonomy (GTDB): domain Bacteria; phylum Pseudomonadota; class Gammaproteobacteria; order Legionellales; family Legionellaceae. The sequence continues at coordinate 37,056 of CAMCUM010000006.1, read as the reverse complement.
AAGTTCGGTTAGCAGGTGGCTGGAGCCGTAACTCGTATGATCGGATGCCTTTCCCCACTGATGGCAGCAATCAACAGGCGGTTATGTGGCTGGTATTGCCAGCTTCCTCCAATTCATTAAATTATTATAAAGGTAATTACCAAGCTCATTTATATCAACCGTTGTTTAAAGGTTTCATTTTGAGTCTTTTAGGAAGTGTTGGTTATGGTAATACCTATAATAAGGAAGGTTTGCCGTTTTATGAAAACTACTTTGCTGGGGGTATTGCGCAGCCTGGTCAAGTGCGGGGTTATCAAAACTACTCTTTGGGTCCGATTGATAACTTTGGTAATGCATTGGGTGCGAACTTATTGATTAATGGGTCTGCGGGCGTGGTATTGCCGTATCCGTTGAGTCGTGAAACCATCCGATTTACTTTGTTTGCGGATGCAGGAAATGTGTTTGCCGAAGGTATCCCTGCTAATCTAACTGGTTCTGAATCGGGACCATTACGCTTATCCGGCGGGCTTGCAATGGAGTGGCGGTCTCCGTTGGGACCTTTGGCGTTTAGCATTGCAGCGCCTATCAACCCGCAACCCAGAGACCAAACTCAGTATTTCCAATTCTCTGCATCAACTGGGTTTTAGTGATGGTTATCCGGGATTTTAAATAAGGTAACATTCCCAGGTTAGGCATCGCTTCGCCTGGGCTGGGATACCGTTTAAGAAGTACTTTTCAGATTGAAATGATTTGTGCTACGATACGTGATCTCCGATGGCAGTGTTTGTTTGGGGATTTTTAGGTATTACTTGGAGAAAAGAATGAAACGATTAAGTATGTGTTTGGCGGCAGCATTGGCTCTGGTTTCTGTGGCTGTATCTGCAGCTGATTCAATGATTGGCGTAGTTGATTTGCAGAAAATCATGCAGACATCTTCGCAGATGAAGGCGATTCAAGACAAATTAGAAAAAGAATTCAAAGAACGTCGTGATAAATTGGTAGCAACGGAAGCGACTTTGAAAAAAGATATGGAAGATTTTAAACGTGATACAGCTGTTTTAAGCCCATCACACCGTAAAGACCTAGAGAAAAAAATTGTGAGTGAACAGCAGGAATTCGAGCGTAATGGTCAACAATACCAACAAGAATTGAGCACAGCCCATAATGAAGAAATGGAAAAATTCTATAATCGGATCCGTAAAGCTATTGCGAAAGTAGCAGAAGATGAAAAATTTGATGTTGTATTTCAAAAAGATGCTGCTCCTTTTAGTGTCGATAAATTGGATATCACAGCTAAAGTTATGCAAGAAATTAAATAAGGTTTGTCATCGGGCCGAGAAATCGGACCTGGATATGCGAGCGTGGCCGTTAGTGAGTAACGGTCGCTGCTCGGATTTTGAGAGATAACCAGCATCATTTTAACCCCCTATTGTTAAGAGAGAAGTAGATGAGTAACCCGGTGGATGTGAATGGCATATTGCGCTTGATACCGCACCGATACCCTTTTTTATTAGTGGATCGTGTTCTGGATTATAAGCCCTTTGAGTTTTTAACGGCCATAAAAAACGTAACCATCAATGAGCCATTTTTTGCAGGACATTTTCCGGGTAATCCTATTATGCCCGGTGTTTTGATGTTAGAGGCTTTGGCGCAAGCTGGTGCAATTTTTTCTAATCTATCGCGTTCCCCAGAAGAAGGGTATGAGTTTTTGTATTTCTTTGCCGGGATTGATAACGCTAAATTTAAATTAGTAGTGAAACCTGGTGATCAGTTATCGTTACGTGTGACACTCGATGCACAAAAACGAGATTTTTGGCGGATGCATGGTGAAGTGTATGTCGGTGATAAATTGGCTTGTTCTGCTGATATCATGAGTGCCGCCAAGCAAGTAAAAAAGGAAAGCTATAGTGACATCTGAGCGAGCGATCATCCATCCTACTGCAAAGATTGCTGAGGGTGTTGAGATAGGTCCTGGTACGATTATTGGCGCTGATGTAGAAATTGGTGCAGGTACTTGGGTGGGGCCGCATGTGGTTATTCAAGGTCCAACTAAAATTGGTGAAAATAATAAAATTTTTCAATTTGCATCCGTTGGTGATGCGCCTCAGGATAAAACGTATCAAAATGAACCGACACGTTTGGAAATTGGGAATAATAATATTATTCGTGAATTTTCTATGATTAGTCGTGGGACAGTGAAAGGGGGCGGCGTGACGCAAATCGGTCATGACAATTTCTTTATGGCCTATACGCATGTCGGCCATGATTGTCAGATCGGCAATTTTGTGAACATGATTAACTATTCAGCTTTGTCTGGGCATGTGACGGTCCATGATTATGCCTATATCGGAGGCTATGCAGCAATTCATCAATTTTGTCATGTCGGAGCGTATGCTTTTGTTGCGCGTGCGACGTATATTACAAAAGATATTTTGCCTTATTTAATGATAGCCGAAGATACCTCAGCTTGTGGCCTTAATACGGTTGGGTTGCGTCGTGCGGGGTTTTCATCTGAGACCATCGACAATTTGCGGCGTGCTTACAAGGTTATTTTTCGTAAAGGATTTACTATTCAGCAAGCCATCGCAGAATTAGAAGTCATGCGACTGGAGTGTCCAGAAGTGGGTACTTTGGTCGATGCATTGAATCTGTCTAAACGCGGTATTTTGCGATAGGTTGTTGTGCCGCGTTTTTTATCTGTTTTGTACCCGTCATCCGTTATTCGGACACCTTCTCATGCACTGCGATTAAGTTAAGGATGGTAGCCTGGATGCAGCGCAGCGGAATCCGGGAAGTCGATAGCACTGCATACAGGCTACGGTCACGATGTATGACGAAGTTCGCACCAATAAGCTACCATAACTTAATGGCAGTGACCTGCTCACTGAGCACTATAGCTATTTTATAGCAAATACGAACAAAGAACTTCCCTTCAGCAACCCCTCATACGCCCTTCGGGCACCTTCTCTCGATGCCAGGGGAGAAGGAAAACCGATTTATGAGGTTCATTCGAGTCAGATCCTTATTTATCAGCGTAGATTTCGTCTCTGTGTGGTCGTGTCCGAACTCCAATCGATTCTTGGTTCAGGAGGTGCAGGCTGTACTGGTGTTGTGATGTTTTGAATGAGATGCTGTGCGCCATTGAGAGGATTATCTATTGGTAGCTTAGCAGTCAATGCTTGCATTTCTTCTTGAAATACTTGATGAGCTTGCATGCGGGCTGAAAATGGCAGGCCTAGGTTTGTGGTGTTTTCTGCTATTTGCCAAAGAACCAATTTGCTAGCAATGCTTGATAATGTGCGTGCTTCGGGCCCTTTGGGGTGCAGACCGTTTGCATACTTATTGATGGATATTGGGAGTTTGGTGAGCGCATTGAAATTGGCGGTAGTAGTCAGATTATCTGTAGACAAAGATTTAAAAAATTGACTACTTTGTGCGGCCAATTCCTTTTTTGAAAGATACGCTGCGCGGTCGCTTGCGATGGTTATTAGGCTTGCAGCGAGTTGATTTTTGAGTGCCGTACGCTCAGGATGATGCATCAGCGCAAGATCCTTATTTTTGACTTGTAACAGAGCTAATTTTTCTGATTGTTCTTGCCTTAAGCTTTCGAGTGGCGCGATGGTTTTCAAGTAGGATTTATTGTTTATGTCCCTAGTAAGCGTGGCACATTGTTCACTTGTATTTGTAATTTGTTGTTGTAATGCTTTGATGGTTTGTTTTGATTCAGAAATGGCTCTTCTAGTATCTATAAGATGTATAAGAGTGGATTTTTGATGGAGAACTTGTATCGTTTCGCTCACAAGAGTCGTTTCTTCACGCTGGAGCAGTTCTAATGATTCATGGATCTGGGCATATGCCTGAATGGACTGAGTGATTGCCGTGATTTCTCTACTAAGGTAGTCCAGCGTGTTTTGCTCTGCCGCTTTGGGATCGGTGCGCCATCCTATGGCAACTAAAAGCGTTAAAAATAATTTAACAAATATATTCAGTTGTGCTTCAAGGACAAGGAGATAGTCAATCCTATTTTGGACATCCGCCAATTCTTTCTCTCTTTGATTTAGTTGATCTTGTAATGATTGTTCTGTCGTCGAATTAATATAAGGGTGCTTTTTTTTAAAATTTGCAATGGCGTCTTCAATTCCAACTTTTTTAGCCCCAAGTGTGTGCAAGGATTGATCTATGGCTTCTTGATTTTGTTCAAGGCTTTCATCGATATTTACCAGACTCTCATTTGCTCGGAGCTTTGTTTCATGTTCCAATAAGGCAGCTTTCCATTGTGTTATGAGTTCTTTTTTTGTGGCGATATCCTCTAGGACTTTCGCATGTTTCTGTCTATGTTGTAAGATAACTACTTCTATTTTTGATATCTTACCTTCTAATTCTGCGAGGCTGCTCAACATTTTGTTGATTTCGTCTGTCTGCTTGCTTATACGAGTTGCGAGGCTTTGTTGGAATGCTTCCATTTCAGCTTTGAAGTCCATTTTCGAATCCTTATCAAATTTTATTAAAAAAAATCTATTAATATAAAATTAGCACAAATTGCTTGTATTTCAAGTAATTAACTGCGGTATTTTTAGGGAAGTTGACAATTCATCTCTAGAAGCCCTACGTCCGCCCCTACGATTTATTCTCGGGTTTGTCCGCGGGACGTAGACCTCTGAATGTATACCTTTCACGAATGAATTTTAGGTTTTTTATGCTATCGCTTTTTGGGGCTAAGCTACGATTAAAACTCGCAATAAAATTGGCTATTACTCCTTTTTAATCGTAGCTTAGCCCAAAAGCAAATGGCCTAAAATCCCTAAAATTCATCCGTAAAAAGTATAAACAGACCCTAATTTCTGGGCCCTTTTTCTTTAGGATCCTTATCTGATTCTTCTGAAATGCTTTGATCAGAATCACTGTCAGAGGTGTGAAAAATTAATTTTTCATAAATGCTGGTAAAAAAGCTGATCGTTAAGTGGGTGGGCTGATCTTTGGTATTGGCTTTTGGAGCGAAACCAGTGATGCCAATAGATTTTAATTTATTAAGGAAATGATTGAGTGTATGGTCTGGGACATCTAAGAGAGATTGATTATGGATATAAAACTCGGTGTTTTCGGTTTGTAGTTGTAATTCTTCTATGATCATTAAAAGGGTTTCGTATTTTTGTTTGTAGTGGTGGATGAGCTCTATTTTCACGATCCCATGTTCGAATTTAGCTATTTTCTTTTCAAGGATTTTTTGGTAAGCATGTGCAGCTTTGAGCAGCATGTCTATACGATTTTTTCTAGTAGTATCCTCATCAAATATGGGTGTGTCATCTTCTAATTGAGCATTGATGAGTGCTTCAATTTCATCCACTTTTTGTAAAGCATATTTTAAACTATGTTCAGATGGAAAAAAGAATTGCATGAGAACCCCAGATTGCTTGTGGATTTCTTCTTGCAAATAGTCTTTCACAAAATTATTTAAACGATTTCTTTCTCGTAGTAGATCCATCAAGTTTGCTTGTATACCATCACTCAATTGTTTGTAGCGTTTTAATTCAAGGATAGATAAGCCCATAGCAGCATCAAACGCGGTATCTCTGATGCTCAAAATTTTTGCATCATAACTCCGCATGGGTGATTTGTGCCCATCATTTTCATGAGATTTGGGTGATTTAGGGCCTGCCATAATTCAAAATCCCTCTGATGTGATTAAATATAGGGTTTACAGTAAATTATTAGACCATAAATGGTGGGTAGTCAAATTTTGTGCCAGAAAAAGTAGATATTTCTTTTTCAAGGGTATTTGTGTATAATTTGCGGCTAATTTGTAAAATTAAGGCGTTGTTATGGGTAAAGGGAACGTATGGGCTTTGAGTGGGCTGCTGCTGACTAGCTCGCTGTTGTATGCTGCGGATATCAATGATAAACAATGGAAGATGGGGAATATCAGGCCTGTACTCATGTGCCCAAAAGGGATGTCTTACCTTGTGAATGGGGGTAGTACTGAGATTTTGGTAAATGGTTCTTTTGAAAACGGGGATGAGATATCTTTTCTGATACCAGCTAAATCTTCTCATGCCTTGGATTACGCGATGTCATCTGGTTCTTGGTTGCATCGTGGCATACACAAAAGTGCAACTGTGACGGTGACCAGTGCTGTGAATGGTGAGCAGTTATTTTCCGGTTCTGTTAAAGCATGTGAGAACATTGTGATTACTGGGCCGGTGCGTTTGTATGCATATCAAATGAATTGGGCGTAGTGGGTTTTAGCGCTGCATGAAGGTTATGTTGATTGATTGTTGGGCCGAACGGCCCAACCTACATAGTTTAATAATCCCTCTATCGCAATACTAACGCATGTTTTGCGTATCTTTGTGCGTGTCCCGCTGAGATGATGAATTTGGGTATGGGGTGGTTGGTCTTGGCTTGCCCAGGCAAACCAAATGGTGCCAACGGGTTTTTCTAAATTACCGCCTCCAGGGCCTGCAATACCGCTGACTGCCAGACTGAATTGGACTTGGGTGCGCTGTAAGATGCCTTCCGCCATTGCTGTGACGGTTTCTTGGCTGACAGCGCCGTATTGGGCTAAGATGTCTGAGTGGACGCCAAGAAATTGTTGTTTGGCAGCATTAGAGTAAGTGACCAAACCGCAATCAAACCACTGCGAGCTGCCTGGATAGGTGGTCATGGCGGCGGAGACTAACCCACCTGTACAAGATTCTGCTACTGCGCAACGAGCATCTTTCTGAATCAATAGCGTTGCTAAATTTCCTAAGACTAAATTAGCCAAATATCTCTTCCAAGAACGTAACAATTAATTGATTAGAACGACTTGCCGCGTCAGCAGAAAACATCAAGCCGAGTTCTGTGTCATGCGCTTGTGGATTGGTAAACGCATGCTTGGTGAGTCCGAAGCTGTGTACTTGCCAATCGACTTTTTCTTTAGTCATTTCTTGACAAAATGCCGTTAATTGTTCGGGAGGGACCATGGGATCGTCATAACCATGTAATGCCAGTATTTTGGCTGTGATGGTTTGACTGGGCAGCTCAGTAGGGGGATGTAAGAGGCCATGGACTGAGATGGCGCCCTTGATCTCTGCGCCACTGCGGGCCAGATCCAAAGCACATAACCCTCCAAAACAATAACCCACAATCGCAATTTTCTTTTGATTGACCTCTGGTAATGCGCTGACAGCATCGAATGCAGCTTGAATTCGCGTGCGCAGTAGTAAACGATCTTTCACCAAGGGTTGAATAAGGGCTTGTTTCTCAGCATTGGTTTTTTCGGTGCGTCCTAAGCCAAACATGTCAATGGCAAAACCGATATAGCCTAGTTCAGCAAAAACCTTCGCTTTTTGTTGAAAAAACTCATTTTGTCCAGACCAATCATGCGCAATCAAAACCGCAGGTCTGGGTTGATCCGTTTTTTCTAAATAAGCAAGGTAACCGTGTAATTCATGTTCGTTGTGATGATAAATATGTTTGGAATGATACATAATCGCTAACCAATGGATGCGTGTAGTTCATTAGTGTATGATCAACCTATGTGCTACGCAATTGGTTTTTTATGAATCCTGCCAAAACACAAGTGAACCAGGCGTTTGAGTGCGCTTTACGTCTGCAAGAACGTGGTGAGTATGAGCAGGCTATTGCGGTGTATCAGGGCTTACTTCAAGAAGAACCTAGCAGGATGGACATCTGGGGCTATTTAGCCATTGCTTATTTAGAAGCGGGTCGTGGGCAATTAGCGTTAGATACTTTGGATAAAGCCTTGAGCTTGGCGCCTAGAGAAATTAATTTACATATGCAGTGCGCTTATGTGCACAAACGTTTGCAGCAACCTGATCAAGCCATCTTACAATATCAATGTGTCTTAAGTCTGAATCCTAATTACGCTAAGGCGCATAACAATCTGGCAGCAGAATATGCCGCTACTGATCAGTATCAATTGGCTTTACAACATTATCGCCATGCGGTGCATTGCGATCCGACGCTGGTACCTGCGCATTTTAATTTGGGATTATTATTGTTGCAACATCGGGAGTGGGAGGCTGCAGAAACACAGTTTCGCAATGTCCTCACCCTACATCCAGAGCACGAAGCCACTTATTATTATCTCGGGACGTTGTATTTGGAAATGAATAAATTGGACGAGGCAGAGACAGCGTTGCGATTTCTGTTGAGTCGAGCGCCGGAGCATGTAGAGGGTTGGGTGAATCGCGGGGTGGTTGCTTTGAAACGGCAGCAAGAACAGACGGCGATTGATTACTTTACCCAAGCATTGATTTTGGATAACCAGCATCGTGAAGCACGCAATAATATGGCCGCAACGCTGATTCATTTTGATCGTTATGAACCTGCGCTGCAATATTATGCCGGATTACTCCGTGATGAACCGCATAACATAGAGTATTTGTATAATGCTGGTGTGGCCGAGATGGGATTGGGCCGCATTCAAGCGTCACAGCAATTATTCCAGCAAGTATTATCGTTAGATGCACGCCATTTTGGGGCCTTGAGTAATTTGGCTGCCATTCAGATGCGGTTGGGGGATCGCACGGCTGCTTGTGCTTTGCTGGAGCGAGCGTTAGTGATTCAACCCCAGGATGCTAGCAGTCGTTTTATGCTGCAAGCTTTGCGTGGAGAGCAGAAAAATCAAAACGCTTGTCCCGAGTATGTGCAAGATTTATTTAATCATTATGCAGTTTATTATGATACTCATATGGAAAGAGTGTTAGACTATACCGTCCCGCAACGTTTGTGGCATTTGTTACACCAAGAGCCTGTGCGCGTCTATCCGAGAGCATTAGATTTGGGTTGTGGGACAGGCTTGAGTGGTATGGTTCTGCGTCCGTTGACACAACATTTGACGGGTGTGGATTTGGCGGCCAAAATGCTTGCAATTGCACGCGGCAAAGCTATTTATGATGATTTAGTAGAAGCGGATTTGTTGGCTTTTTTACAAGAGAATACAGCGAAATATGACTTGGTGGTTGCAGCAGATGTGTTGCCTTATTTGGGTGATTTGTCGTCTTTGTTTGCAACGATGTTGCCACGTTTGACACCTGGCGCCGTATTTTGGTTTACTACTGAAATTAGCACGGATGCACCATGGGTTCTGCAAAGTAGTATGCGTTTTTGCCATCATCCTGAGTATATTCAGCAGGTGTGTCAACAACACGGATATAGCCTTTTTCATCAAGAAACGGTAGTGGCTCGAAAGCAAGATGAACAGGATTTGAAAGTGAATTTGTTTGGAGTAAAGGAGAGTTTATGCGATTTTTAGGGAATTTGGTAAACGGATGGTTCGTGAGTGAAAATAATTCGCATCTGAGTCATGAAGAAAGTAATGAGATAGATTGGGTGAGAGTTCTGCCATTTATTCTACTTAATTTGAGTTGTCTTTTGGTTTTTTATGTTCATTTTACTTGGATTGCAGTTGCGACGGCGGTGTTTCTCTGTTTTTTTCGTGCCTTTACAATTTGCGCGTTTTATCATCGTTACTTTTCTCATAAGACGTTTAAAACCAATCGGTTTTGGCAATTTATATTTGCAGCGCTTGCGGGGACGGCTATTCAACGCGGACCACTATGGTGGGCGGCGCATCATCGTCAACATCATATGTATTCGGATCAACCAGAAGATGCTCACTCACCTCTGCAACATGGATTTTGGATGAGTCATGTTGGGTGGTTCCTGACAAAAAAGCACCACAATTATAATCCAGAGCGTGTGAAAGATCTTGCACGATATCCAGAGCTGGTATTTCTAGAGCGTTATCATCTCGTTATGCCAACGCTGATGTTTTTGTCCCTAATGCTGGTGGGTTGGGTTCTCAAGACGTATAGACCGGAGCTCAATACAGGAATGGGTGAAATGCTTGTTTGGGGCTTCAGTATTTCAACTTTCTTTTTGTTCAATATAACGGCATTAATTAATTCACTGTGTCATGTATACGGCACGAGACGCTATGAAACCTCCGATACTAGCAGAAATAACTTTCTATTCGCGCTACTCGCTATGGGAGAAGGTTGGCATAATAATCATCATCACTATCCTGCTTCAGCACGTCAGGGATTTATGTGGTGGGAAATTGATGTCACTTATTATGTGATCAAATTAATGGAACTTCTTGGGATTGTTTGGGATGTCGCGCCTGTTCCAGCATCGGTTTTAGATAGGAACAAGGTCGAGCGCAAAAGCAAGTCAGATGAGTGCCTTGATTTGGAACAGGACGAGATTGTTTAAATCTTATTTAAATTCCCGGGTTACACTGCGTTTCACCGGGGCTACAAAATGACCCGGGCTACAAAGTACCCCGGGTTACATACACTTCTTAATTACAAATCTGTTTTCGCAACGGTCAAACCATGTGTATCAAAAGTCCAGACCACATCGGCATTATTTTGAATGAAGACGGATTGACTATAAGAACGGCATGATGAAGTTAATATGCCGCAATAGTACATCTGCATGACGTACAAGCCAGCCAGATGCGTCGCATGATTTTCATCAAAAAACAGAGTGTGTGTGCCAGGATAGATGTACCCTTTGTGAACTTCGTCGTTGGGATCGACCAGTTCATAATGGACTTGAAACTCGCTGCCGCGTTCAATGTAATTATTGATGATAATATGATTGACATAGCTGACGTGAGTAGCGTCGTCTGCAAAAACCAGCTGGCTACAGCAGAGACTGAGGATGAGTTGACAAAGTAAAGCTATTTTTTTCATGATAAAACTCCAAAATTGTTATTATTAATTACCGACCTCTCCGTTTTTTCGAGCGCAGCGTATCAATGTAGCTCGGGTGGAACGCAGTGCAACCTCGAATTTAAATGAATCGACATTCCCGGGTTACGCTATCGCTTCACCCAGGCTACATTACTGCGCCTAATGCTCACAAAAATGGAGGGGTTATTGATATGATTTACTGCTTAACGCTTGTTATAACTGGACTTTGGCCGTTTTTATAAAATTGAATAAAAACTCGGTTTGCGAGCGTTAGTGCAGCAATCCCTATCCGAATTTCAATTGAAAATCGATCTGGATTGCTTCACTTGGTTTGCAAAGACGATTTTTATGGATATTTTTCAAAAATGGTTCAGTCCTGCTTAACTGGTTCCATCCAAATAGTGTTCGGCATCCAATGCGGCCATACATCCGAATCCTGCGGATGTAACGGCTTGCCGATACACTTGGTCCGCCACATCACCACAGGCGAAAACACCTGGGATACTGGTGGCGGTTACCATGCCTTTTAGACCGGATTGAATGAGTAAATACCCCTCTTTCATATCAAGTTGTCCGGTAAATAATTCTGTATTGGGTGTGTGTCCAATGGCGATAAAGACCCCGTCTACTGCTAAATCTGTCGTCGCACTTGTATCGATGTGCTGCAAACGCGCGCCGGTTACTTTTTTCTCATCCCCTAAGACTTCGGCCAAAGTATGCGACCAGATGACTGTGATTTTGCCATCTTTTTCCTTTTGAAATAATTTATCTTGTAGAATTTTTTCGGCACGTAAACTGGTGCGACGGTGCACCAAGGTAACATGTGCTGCAATATTTGATAAATATAATGCCTCTTCTACGGCTGTATTACCCCCTCCAATGACACAGACATTTTTATTGCGATAAAAAAATCCATCACAGGTGGCGCAGGCAGAAACACCGCGGCCTTGATACGCCTTTTCTGAAGGGAGTCCCAAATACCGGGCCGATGCGCCTGTGGCAATGATCAAAGCATCGCAGGAATATTGCTCTGAATCACCTTGCAAGAGGAAGGGTCGTTGCTGTAAATCGGCCTGCACAATATGATCGTTGACAATTTGGGTATTAAAACGTTTGGCATGGTCTTGCATACGCGTCATCAGCGCAGGTCCTAGTAAGCCTTCTACATCGCCTGGCCAATTATCAACATCGGTGGTGGTAGTTAATTGCCCACCTATTTCCATGCCCGTGATGACGACTGGATCGAGGTTGGCGCGTGCTGCATAAACAGCAGCAGTCCACCCGGCTGGGCCTGAGCCCAAAATGATTAATTTATGATGATTTTTTTTAGACATCGCAGCACGCTTAAGTATATTTATGATAGTATGGTGGATAATAAGATAAAAACTCTTGCTTTGAAATACTCATGATAAAACAAAATCGTTTACGCGAGTCCGACCTCTCTCAATCAACCTCTGCTCAACGCTTGACGAAGCATGTGATAGAGGGTGGTTTTATTTTGATCTTGGCTTTGGCCGTGCTGGTGTTATTTTCGTTGTTGACGCATACAGCACAGGATAAAACTGTGAATGCAGGTGGCCAAGTGGGCGAATTTATTGCGACCAGCTTCTTCTTGTTACTTGGGTACGGTTCTTATCTGTTACCGATTTTTATTTTTTATCTAGCGGGCAGTTTGTTGCTCGAGCATCGCGCTTTGTCAGGTATCCATGAAGGCACGATGATATTGCGTGCGGTGGGTTTGTTATTGTTTTTGGTGAGCAGCTGTGGTTTGGTCGATTTGCAAATGAGTCCTAACGAAGCGGTTGGTATTCGTTTTTCGGGCGGTATCATTGGACATTTGTTGATGACGCATTTGACGCAAGCCTTAAATGTGCAGGGCGCAGTTCTGATTTTATCAGCCTTGTTTATGGTTGGCATTTCGTGGGTGACAGGCTTATCCTGGGTGGTAACGCTAGAGTGGATCGGATCTAAAGTGTCGTTATTGACCAAAATCATAGCTAGTAAATTGGCAACTGCGGTTGTTCAGATGCGAGCAGGATTACGCGAATTTTTGGACGAAAGAGCGGTGCAAGCTGAAGCAGAGGCAGAAGCAGAAGTGGTCCTGGCGCATGATTTGAAACCAGTTTTGCCAGTGAAAGTTGTGAAAAAACCACAAGAAAACATACCAAAATTGATGCCAGATTTAGCGATGAAGCCGCCGCAAGAAGTTAGTATAGAGCCTACTCCTAAGAAAAAAGCAGCTGTTTTTAAGCGTGAAACGTCACTTGCTGCAGATAATGACAGTGTTTTACCACCCTTGGCGTTGTTATCACCTGGACATCCTAAGCAATTGATTTCTAATGCGATGAGTCAAGAATTAGAGGGCTTGTCACGCAATGTGGAACAACATTTGTTAGATTTCGGTCTTCACGTTGAGGTGGTGGCGGTCCATCCTGGGCCCGTGATCACGCGATTTGAATTGCAATTGGCTGCGGGCATCAAAGTCAGTCGTTTGACAGCTTTGGCCAAAGATTTGGCCCGTTCGTTATCCGTGACCTCCGTACGCATTGTCGAGATCATCCCCGGTAAAACGGTGGTGGGTATTGAATTACCAAACCCTGTGCGCAATATGGTGTGTTTGTCAGAGGTCTTATCAGCCGATGTTTATCAGCAAGCTCATTCTCCTTTGACCTTAGCGTTAGGTGTGGACATCGCTGGTCATCCCATGGTGGTAGATTTGGCAAAGATGCCACATTTATTGGTGGCTGGGACGACGGGTTCCGGGAAGTCAGTAGGCATCAATGCCATGATTTTGAGTTTATTGTTCAAGGCGACTCCAGAAGAAGTCCGTTTGATTATGGTAGATCCCAAAATGTTGGAACTGTCTATTTATGATGGGATCCCACATTTATTGACACCTGTGGTGACAGATATGAAAGAAGCTGCCAGTGCATTGCGTTGGTGTGTCGCTGAGATGGAGCGTCGCTATCGCTTGATGGCTGCAGTCGGAGTGCGTAATTTGGCTGGGTTTAATACCATGGTGACGGAAGCCAATAAGCGCGGGGATGGTATTTTAGATCCCTTATGGAAAATCACTGACGGGCTCGATGTGGAAGCGCCAAAATTACAAGCCTTGCCTTATGTCGTTGTTATCATCGATGAATTGGCTGATATGATGATGGTTGTGGGTAAAAAAGTGGAGCAATTGATTGCGCGCATCGCCCAGAAAGCGCGTGCGGCCGGGATTCACTTAATTTTGGCGACGCAACGACCTTCTGTAGATGTGTTAACGGGTTTGATCAAATCCAATATCCCAACGCGTATTTCTTTTCAAGTATCTTCCAAAATCGATTCTCGTACTATTCTAGATCAACAAGGTGCTGAGCAATTATTAGGACATGGGGATATGTTATTTTTAGCACCTGGTACGGGCGCGCCATTGCGTGTGCATGGTGCTTTCGTAGATGACCAGGAAGTTCATCGTGTCGCAGATGCTTGGCGCGCACGGGGTGTACCTGATTATATCGAGGAAATTACGCAAACCATAGGTGATGGGTCAGAAGGCGAATTTGGAGAGGAAAAATCTGCAGTGGAAGATGCCGATCCTTTGTATGATGAAGCGGTGGGGTTCGTGATGCAAACACGTAAAGCCAGTATTTCTTCTGTGCAAAGGCGCTTTAAAATTGGGTATAACCGTGCTGCACGTTTGGTTGAGGAAATGGAGCGTTGTGGTTTGGTTGGGCCTATGGAAGGTGGTTTTCGTGATGTATTGGTCAATGTGGAAGTTGGGAATGAATAAAAAAAACGCACTGTCTCGGACCATCACAACCATTTTGGGTTTGATATCGTTTTGTGTTCATGCTGAATCTCCAGAGCAGGTCGTGCAAAGTAAATTATCTGCGATCCACAGTATGCATGCTCATTTTTCGCAAACTGTTCGTGCGAAACGGCATGTGATCTCAAACAGTTCTGGGGTAATGGTGGTAGTCAGGCCTAATCAATTTCGCTGGCAAACGCAGCAACCCATGGCGCAAACTGTGGTTGCAGATGGCCAAACACTGTGGATTTATGATGTAGAGTTAGAGCAAGTCACTGTCAGCAAGCAAACGCGAAAATTGGGTGTTGCTGGTGCGTTGTTCCTAAGTGGCGATCCTGATGCGGTTCGGCGTGATTTTACGGTCACAGCGCAGCAGATTGGTACGACCGAAAGCTTTGATTTACATGCCAAATCATCTAAAGCGAATTTTGAGCGCGTGCGCTTGACGTTCAAGAAAAACATCTTAGCTGAGATTGAATTAGATGATCAACTTGGACAACATACGGTTATTCACTTATCACAAGTAGAAATGAATCAGCGTCAGCCTGCACGTTTGTTTCACTTGCATATTCCTGCTGGTGTTGATGTGGTGCATCAATGAAGCCTGTGAGAAAAAAAATTTGGCAAGTCACGCTGGGAAAGCTTTCTAAGCATGGTTTGTTAACTGTTTTTCGCCACACCTGGAGTCTTTTAGCGGTTTTTTTGGTTTTTTTGGCTATTTTTTTCACTATGTTTCGTGCTTTAACCCCATGGGTGAAGCAATACCGGGATCAAATTCAACAACAATTATCTGTATGGGTTGGTCAAAACATTAGTATTCATGATGTCGAGACGACTTGGTATTGGTTTACCCCAGTACTCAAATTTAATCAAATGGCTATCAGTGATGAGCATGATCATGTTTTGCGTTTCAATCAAGTCATGGTTGGGATTGATTTATTCAGCTCTTTGTTACACTGGCATGTTCAACCAGGGGTGATTTATGTTGATGAAGCTCATTTCAAAATTCAGCAACAAGAGGATACTTGGCAAATTGAAGGTTTTGATTTGCCAAAGCATTTGCAAACCGCTGCTCAGCAATCTGGGCTTTTGCCTTTTTTAGGTTTGCTTATCGCCCAAGATAAATTGATCATTAAACACATCTCAGCCGATATCTTTTTACGTGATGGCAAGCATATTCCTTTACAGAGTTTGCATATCAAAGCGGATCATCATGCGCAAGATTATCGTATGTATGCAAAGGCTATTGTGACAGGCAAGCCAGATATTCATATGAGCATGATTGCCAATATGACGATGGATAGTAACGATTTTGACACGTTGTCTGGCCAAGTTTATTGGTCAGTGAACCGCACGAATTTGCCCTGGATTCAAACTTATTTCCCACAAATGCCTATGCAGATTAAGCAGGGCATGGGCGGTATTGATGCTTGGGTAAATGTGGTACATGGACGTTTTAAGACGGTGCAAGCGCAAGTAGCATTGTATGATCTGATTCTCTTAGAGCCTGGTCGCGCAAAACCGAGGACGATCTCCATTCTTTCAGCAAATATGGCTTGGCAACGAGCATCACAAGGATGGCGGCTGACTGCCGATCAGATTTTTTTCAGTATGGACGGGATAGATTGGCCAGAAAATACCGGTATGCTCGAATATCGCGACCCAGTGGCGGAATATCATAGTTATGTTAAAACGCTACCGTTAAAACAATTGTTGCAAACATATTTTTCTTGGCCTAAAGCGATGCAGCCGATATTGGCTATGCATCCGCAGGGTGATCTGCATGATACAGAATTATCTTGGCAAAGTGGGAAAGTACAACATGTGCTCACTCGATTTTCACATCTTTCTTGGCGCGCGAAAGGCAAGATCCCGGGGTTAACAGGATTATCGGGCGCTGTGTACTGGCAGCCAACCGAAGGTCATTTGGAACTAGATGGTGAGCATACTGTCATGACTTTGCGAAAAGCGTTGGCCCCGATAGCATTTGAAACCTTTAATATGTCGTTAAATTGGCAGTCCTTAAGTCAAGGGTTACGTTTGAGTCTGGATCGCTTGGTATTAAGCCACCCTAATTTGGTTTTAAGCGCCACAGGCGCGTTGGATGATCCGTTAGGGCCTGCAGCTAATCTTCGGTTGCAAATGGATTTTTCGGCCAAAGAAGCACAATTTTGGTTGCCTTATATTCCCAGTAAGGGGCTGAAACCGAAGCTTGATCTTTGGTTAAAACAGGATATTCCACGTATTGCGCATGCCAGTGGGCGGATGCGAATTTCGGGGCCTTTGGCTGACTTTCCTTTTGAAGACGATCAAAAAGGAGAGTTTTCCATTCAATCTCATATAAATGGTGCGGATATCTTGATCTCGCCAGAGTGGCCAATGAATGCGGATATTGATGCCGATATCACTGTGCAGGGACGTGTGTTGCAAGCGGATGTTGCTCATGCGCATTTGGCTGATACGACCGTACAGCAAGTGAGGATAACGGTGCCTGGTATCGGGACTGGAAAAGAAGTTTTTTTATTGCATGGTAAAGTGAAAGCACCAGGTGAGCAGATCAAATCTTATGTTTTTGCGACGCCCTTGAGTAAACGGTTTGCGCGGTGGCAAGCAGTGACCGTGCAAGATCCACTGAGCCTGGACCTTAGTTTAGAGGTGCCACTGTATCCAGAGTCCGATCATGTTTATGCCAAAGGAACCTTAGACTTTGAACAAAATGCTGTGACAGTAACGGTTGTCGATAATGCAGCTGCATTTTCTGATCTCAGTGGTCGTTTGTATTTTAATGAGTATGGAATGACAAATGGGGGATTGGATGGGGTATTAGATGGGCATCCCTTTGCAATGAGGGTTCAACCGCTCGCTGGGCCACAAGCAGGGACCGAGATGCGATTTGAAGGAGAAATGGAGATAGGTTATCTGCAATATCTAGTCAATCATCCCATGTTTTCTTTGATGAAAGGACGCACAAATGTCACGGGCTTATGGACTGTTTATCCAGACAATGCTGAGATTGATAAATTGTATCTCAACACTTCATTAGTAGGGATGGCGTTGCATCTGCCCAAACCCTTTGGAAAATCAGCGTCAGAGATTGTCCCCTTAACCGTTAATATTAATTTTGCTCCGAAACAGCGTATGGATTTTCAAGTGCATTACGGAAAGCAAATCGCTGGTGTGTTTACTTTGCAAAAATCTTCACAACAAGATTGGTTGGCTAACGGTGATGTTCATGTAGGAGAGGGCAACCTTGTTAAATCAAACGCGCCTGGATTGCATGTGAGTGGCGCGCTCCCCAACGTGGATATGAACGCATGGCAACGCGTTTGGGAAAAGTGGCCCCAAGCGTCGAACTCGGCTTCATTATTAAGCAGCCTAAGTGATGTGGATTTGACGATGAACAATATGGCTTTTTCCGGCTCGAATTATGCCAAAGTTGTCTTGCATGCGCATCAAAACTCAGCGCAAGAATGGGCGCTCAATGTACAACAAAAGAATCTTGCTGGTGACTTTACTTATAATGTGAGCAAACATACTTTGTCTGCACATATTGCGCATTTGAATATGGAGGCGTTGAAATCACGTTCTGATAAGAAATGGACACCTAAGATGGCCTCTATTCCTAATTTGGACGTCACAGTAGATCATATCAATTATCATGGCGTAGATGTTGGTAAAATCACATTAAATTCTTCGACTAAACCAGGTCTTTGGATTTTGAATACTTGCTCGATTCAGACACCAGAATATCAGTTAAATGTGCAGGGAGATTGGGTTGAAGAAGATCACAAATCGACTTCTAGTATTGAAGCGCAATTGCATATTACAAGTTTGATAAAATCGTTTGAGCGTTGGCATTTGACCCCTGCTGTGGATGCCCATTTTGGGCAAATGACGTTGTCAGGAAAATGGCCGGGTGCTTTTTCCGATCTCTCTTTTCAGAAATTGAGTGGGACTATGGCTTTGGTTTTGAAGAATGGATATATCAGTCATTTGGATCGAGAAACAGAGCAGAAATTAGGTTTAGGGAAATTATTGAGTATTTTGAGTTTGCAAACGATACCGCGCCGTTTAAAATTGGATTTTTCTGATTTGGTACAACAAGGTTACACATTTGATGTGTTCAAAGGTAATTTTAAAATACGGAATGGGGTGATGAGTACCCGTGATAGCCTCATCGATGGTCCCGTTGCATTTGGAAGGATGACAGGTGATTTGGATTTGGTGAATAAATTGTATGATTTGGATTTACGCATTTACCCCTATATTACGGCTAGTTTGCCGATGGTGGTGACGTTAGCTGGCGGAGGGCCTATTGCGGGTATTGCGACTTGGGCGATTTCAAGCTTGGCCACTAAGGGCATGCAAAAAATTTCCGGCTATACCTATAAAATTTCAGGTCCGTGGTTGAATCCAGTGGTTCAGCAAGTGAGTATTGATAAGAGTGTGCGTTGAGCAGATGGCTGATTAATATTAAATCACATTGATCAGTTTGAATAAAAATTGTACAAAACGCCGACACACCTTGAAAATGTAGCGATCCGCGCGGTTGTTGGGACGTAGGGCTTCGTTAGATGAATTGTCAACAGACCCTAGCATAAAATAAAAAATTGATGTTTTGGAGAAAGAAATGCGGATACATGTGTTGGGAATTGGTGGGACGTTTATGTCGGCTTTGGCATTTTTGGCGCGTGATGCTGGGTTTGAAGTGACGGGGAGTGATGCGAATTGTTATCCGCCTATTTCTAATTTGTTGCAGGACAAAGGGATCGTCTGGACCGAAGGCTATGACAATTGTGACGATATGCTCAAAGCAGATATGGTGGTAGTGGGCAATGCCATGAAGCGTGGGATCCCGGTTATTGAGCGCTTATTGGATGCTAATATTCCTTATTGTTCCGGGCCAGAATGGTTAGCGCAGCATATTTTATCGCGCTATCGTGTGATCGCTGTTGCTGGGACGCATGGCAAAACTACTACGACCTCGATGGTGGCGCATATTTTGGCGGAAGCAGGATTGAATCCAGGATTTTTAATTGGTGGGGTAGCCGTTAATTTTAATAGCAGTTCTTGTTTAGGCTCGGGGTCGTGGTTTGTGATCGAAGCCGATGAATATGACACTGCTTTTTTTGATAAACGTCCCAAATTTATGCATTATCGACCTGAGATTGCTATTTTAAATAATTTAGAATTTGATCACGCCGATATTTATGCCAATTTGGCAGAAATTCAAAAGCAATTTCATTATTTGTTGAGAACCATTCCGGCGAAAGGGTTGGTGGTAATGCCGCATGCGGATCAAGCGTTACAATCTGTGATTCAGCAGGGCTTGTATTGTGAGCGTCAAGAATTGAGTGTCGCGGGTGCGGATTCGGATTGGCGTGCAGAATTGGTAGAAGCGAGTGGTCGTTCTTTTCAGGTTTTTTTCCAAAATAAACTCGTCGCAACTGTAAATTGGCCGTTGATCGGGCAATTTAATATAGAAAATGCTCTGGCAGCGATCGCAGCATGTGCGCGAGCAGGTGTGACACCGGAACGTGCTGCGCAAGCATTGGCGTCTTTCCTGCCAGTGAAGCGTCGCTTAGAGGTCAAGTCGGATCAACATGGTATTTGTATTTATGACGATTTTGCGCATCATCCCACCGCTATCACTAAAACCATTCAAGCCTTAAAAAGTAGTGCGCGGCACAAGCGGATTGTGGTGGTACTCGAATTTGCTTCGCATACCATGCGTTCGGGTGTTCATCAAACGGCTTTGGTGCATGCGTTTGATGAGGTAGATGGGGCCTTCTTTTTAAAGCCTGAGCAATTCTCGTTAGAAACCTTATCTCCGCAATGGACCTTCCCTCATCGCATTTGTGACACTACGGCAGAGATTGTGACGGCAGTGGGCGAGGCGGCCCAACCAGGCGATGCGATTTTAGTCATGTCAAACCGTGGATTTGATAATATTCACGAACGCTTGGCGCAACAGATTGAGGCTCGGTTTGCGGTTGTTTCATGATCGTTAGCCCGGGTAGCGCTATCGCTTCACCCAGGCTACAAAGCTTCGATGGCGCTCGCAAAGACAGGTATTTTCCCTAACTTTCTGCCATGGGGGTTTGATTTTTTGATACATCCTCAAATTATTTGGATGACATTTTTATTGCTAACATGAGAATGTCATCTGATGCTATGGATGGCATTCACATCCTCTTCATTCTCATTTTCTTCTTCATCTGGAGATTGCATGTAATATTTTATCGCTGCAGCTGATGCTCCAAAAGCCATGCCGGCTCCTGGTAATGTTACGGCTAATTGATAGGCTTCAAACATCGAAGCAACATAGATATATTGGTAAACCTGGTCATCACTATAGTTTAAAATATATAAGGTTGATGAGGCGCTGATACCAACTAGCGATGCCGCAGCAAGGCAGCCGTATTCTGCACCAGTGATTGCGTCTGCCTTGATAGTTTCGAAAAAAGTCATTTTTGTCATATTTTTTACTCGTGTTTTTATTTGGTGCGAACAGTATAAATTATTTTATGTTGGTTTTTTAGGATACTCGGATATTTTTTGCGATAGGATTGACATAAAACCTAGAGATTGGATTCCTTATCATTTAGGTTTGTTTGGCAATCATTTCTAGAAGCTTTGTGTCCTGAGGTTTCTAAACATGCCCAATATATATCCAAGTAGCATCATTGCTTTTTTTGATAAAAATTTGAACAAACACATTTTGTTGTCTATAATTTAATCAGTAGGAAGTTGAAATCACAAGGAGTACAACATGAAATGGATTATGCTTGCGAATTCTAATGATTGTCGGATTTATGAATATGATAAAAATGACAAACATCTAGCATTGGTCGAAGAAATTTCTCATCCAGAAAATCGTTTAAAAGGTACGGATTATTGGACCAGCGATGCGCCAGGGCATTATCGTTCACAAGGGACACATCATGGTTCCTATACGGAGCCTAATCCACGTGAACAATCTATAGATGATTTTGCAAATGAGATTGCGCGACGCTTAGAAAAAGGGCGTAATCAGCATGCTTTTGAAGACGTGACGCTGATTGTGCCAGATCGTATGGAAGGTTTGTTGTTCAAACATCTCAATAAACATACCAAAGACTTGGTAAGTCTGATCGTACAAAAAAATGTGATTTTTCTGTCTGATCATGAATTATCACTTTATTTAGAGAAGTTATTTAACAAGTCACGTAAAATACACTAAGGTGTGAAGGACTGTAGCTTGGATACAGCGTAGCGGAATTCTGGAAATCAGTGCCACTGATCCCGGATTCCGCTGCCTCCAGGCTACATCCGACTTATTTTAAGGCTCTACTTTTTTTACGCCAAATCAAAAAGAAAGCGGGCAGAATCATCACAAAAATACCACCTGAAAAAACCATGCGAAAATGCAATGCATCTCCCATTGCCAACGCTTCTTGGGGTGGAAAAAATCCTACGATCAAAGCGACAACACAGCCAATTAATCCGATGACACAAATAAAATGGAAACCAATTTTGCCACCAGGGATTGAAAAAGGGCGTTTTTGGTGTTGATGGCTATGTTTTAACCACATGGCCGCGATGAACATCATCACATACATCAACACATATAGCTCGGTACTTAATGCCGTAAACAACCAATAAATTTGGTTGATGGATTCTGGTAGCATAAAAATACTACAGAGGATGGTGACTAAGACCGCTTGGGTAATCAAGACACGCGAGGCAACACCGTGCCGATTTAATTGGTATAACCATTTAGGTAATATACCGTGATCCGCTGCCATCAATAAACCTTTGGCAGGAGAGATAATCCAATTGATCATACTGCCCAAACTACCCATTAATAAGGTTATGACCAAAACCGGCATCAAATAACCTACGTGATAGTAATTCAAAAAGTAAGAGAATGCTTGCAAAATACCTTGTACAAGGCCAATTTGCTGTTTCGGTAAAATGATGGCGATGGCCAGAGAGCCTAAGAGCATGGTCGCCACAATGAGGATGACCGAAAAAAAGACGGCGCGTGGGAAATTACGCTGAGGATCTTTGATATTGCGCACATGGACTGCAGCAAGCTCCATTCCAAGAAAAGATGTGATGATGGCTGTCAGGGAAATCCAAGATTGACCTTTATCCCAATGGGGGATGATGCTGTCCCAGCTAAATTGTATCGCCATAGGATGACCGCCACAGACCCACAAAATTGCGAAAAAAATCAGTAAGCCAATGGGTAACAACATGCCTAGAATGGCGCTGATACCAGCAAACCGCGCTGAAGCGCGAAGGCCGCAGAGTCCCAATAAGGTCAGCGACCAAAATACCGTTAAAATCACGGTCAGAATGTACCATTTTTCTTGTGCCAATTGGGGATTGATTAAATAGGCTAAGGTACCAGCAATAAATGAAATAATCGTCGGATACCAAACGATGGTATTGATCCACTGCAACCATACGGCAAAAAAAGCGCAATAGGGTCCAAAGGCATGGCGTACCCAAGAATAAATACCCCCTTCTTCTTCAGACCAAGCTGCTGACAATTCTGCCGCGACCAGTGCAATGGGTATCAAGAACATGATGGTGGATAAGACAAAGAAAAAAATCAAAGAGGAACCAAACAAAGCTGTGGTGGGCAAATTACGTGCACTATCGATGGCGCCAGTAATTAACAGCACCAAAGCAAAAACCGAGATTTTCCCTGCAGACGATGTTTTCATATTGTTTCTTAGTGTGTATGTAACAGAACCGCCCATTATACTGCCAATTTGATAAAAAAGAAATTAGTGACTCATATTTTGTATCGTGATCGAAACGGATGGTTTTTTGCGAAAAAAGATCTTTTAGGTAAAAAAAATGGCTTGTTCAGGCGCGGTTTTAATTGTAGTTTTTGAACTAGTTGTTTTAATGAGGCTTTATTGTTATCAAAATAGCGTTGTGGTTGTCTATGCTTACATCCAGCTTGCAGAATAGCAACAATCGCTTCGATGGCTTTGCTTTCGCTATCAGATAATGGTGAGGAGGCTGCTGCTGCTTGCTCTAATCCGGTAATCGCTCTTAACCCCTTTGTAGGCGTGATAGGTCCAATGTCTATTTGCTTAAGCATCAAAGATGAAATGGGAAGATGATGGTACTTAGCTAGTTTTGGGTAGCTAATACGGCCCGATGAGTTGTTTGCATAGACGATGCCTGTGGTTTCGTCATATTCGACTCCATCGAAATCGCACAACTCTCCTGAGTTTCGCATTGCCAGACATAAATCAGAGCTTCCGCCCGAGACCCCATCATCACAAAATTCTTGGGAAGGCTGCTCTTATTTCAGGTCGTATGGCATCAGTACAAAAATTATTTGTGCCTATTCCTGGGATATTGACAAATAAGGGTTTGGTTGCTTGGTTGTTTTGCTGAATGAGTCCAGGTAACAATCTGTTTTCATATAATCGTAAATAAGCCTCTTCATCAATTTTACCCTCTGATGTCAGCACTGCTTGCATGTCTGAAGTTTTCTGGTTGTGCCCACTTTTTAGCAGTGCGCCAGCAACGTAGATAAAATTGACAGCTAATGGGGGCGTATGAGTGTTTTAGGGGCGTCATGATGGCCATTATTATAGGCACGTGTATTGGACGTGCTATAACTGATGGCTCCTAAAATCGCTGTTTCAGTGGCGTTCCAGTCATATTTCCCATCTAAAAATGGCTCAGATTCAGCGAAAATGCGTGCTTTGCGAGTATTCATTAGCGCTGCTATGAAAGCAATGCTAGACATTTGTGCAAATGGTGTTTCTTTTGAGATTTGAGCCAAATATTTTCCGGGTTGCACTGTTTTATTTTGAAGTTGTTGCAAATAGGCTGCTGCTAGTTGTTCTGTATGTTCTGAATAGAAATATTTACCCGATGCCATTTTATTTTTCCTAGGAGAGTGTCTTGGTTTTTTTTGTTGGAAATTGTACATATAATACAACAAAAAGACAACGACATGGATTGCTCATGTTTAGGAGAGGTCCTTTTTATGTTGGCACGGGGGTGTTTGAAGCTGTTCTGGATGTTTTGCCCATTCTTCTGGTGAATACAATGCCAGACTGAGTGCATGTAGGCCGGAATTCATCTCGGGTAGAAGTAGGGTATTCACCATACGGTGTCGCTCTATCCGATTGTGTCCATTAAATTGTGTGGCAACCAATGTCAATTTAAAATGAGACTCTGAGCCTTCTGGGACTTGATGTTGATGAGATACATTGCTCAAATCTAAGAATTGTGAGGTGAAATGTTGTTCGAGTATTGCTTGTATTCGAGCTTGACGTGAAGACATAGTGAGTGGTCACCTAAGAATAATTTTCTAGTGTACATTAAATCTGCTAAGTTTTATACTTAGCACCTCGATAGTCATTGGAGATATGATGCAAAAATGGAAAGGGTTTACCCTTATTGAATTAATGGTCGTTGTGGTTATTATTGGAATATTAGCTACTTGCGCTATTCCAGCTTATCAAAATTATGTGATTCGCGCTCGTGTGACCGAAGGTTTGGCTATGGCTAGTTCTGCTAAATTGCTCGTGTCTGAATTTTTTATTTCGCATAATTGTCAAGGTAATCATGAAATAGGCGTTGATTTTAAGAGCCCAGCCGCTACGGAAAACGTATCGTTGATTAAAATTGACAAAGAATATGGGGACGTGACGGTGGTCTATACGCCTGCAGCCGGAGATGGAACGATTCTTTTACATCCGGAATGTACCCCTGCTGGAGAAGTTGCTTGGGCTTGTAATGAAGGAACTTTGGCAGCTAAATATCGGCCTGCGTCTTGTAAATAATGCGCGTTGTTTAATTCTGTAGCCCGGGTGAAACGCAGTGGAGCCCGGGATTTCAAATCTGCCGCCCTTTAATATTTCTTGTTTGCTCACCTTGATTGATTTTATTCCTATTTCGCCTATTTTGTGATATTATTTCGCATTTATTGTTTTAAATGACTTCACTATGATCTTTTTTCGTTATTTTGTAGGCTTGAGTTTTCTGATGAGTAGCGTAGGCAGTTTTGCGGATGAGTTCCCAATGATTGGCAGTTCTCAGCATCAGATCCCCGTTACGCAGGCCACTAAGAGTTATCCAGATGGTCTCAAAGAGATCAGTGTATTGGAGTATGACATATCTGAGCCAATGCGTGAGCTATTGTACGAGCAAGTCCATCGTAGGTTAGCGCAGCAAGAGGTTTCTCCGTCTGGCAATTCTTTACCGAAGAAAGTGCAATTGGGGATGGCAAACGTCCCTGTGCTCGATCAAGGTCGGCATGGAACTTGTACCACGTTTGCTACTACGGCAGCGATTGATGCCGTTCTTGGGCGTGGGGATTATGTCAGTCAATTATGTCTCTTACAATTGGGTAATTATTTGGAAGCACAAGGGGAGGGAAAAAGCGGTTGGAAAGGAGCGTCTTATAGTGAGGCACTAAGTCGGATTGAAAAATACGGTATTGTCAGTATTAAAAATCAGCAGCGTTACTCCTGTGGGTCGTATACTTTTTATCCTTATTCCAAGACACCATCTGCTGGGATGTCTCCAGAAGAGTATGCACAGCACCAGGAATTTCCTTTCCGTCAGACAGTTAAATTGCAATATTTGCTAAGAGGGAAAGGGTTGCGGCCTGATCCAAAACTGATTGAAAAAATTAAAACAGCTTTGCATGCTGGATCTCGAGTATTGATTAGTACCTTGTTGCCGAGAACAGATCTAGGTACCATGGGTGCAACCGGTAAATTTCGTACCTATCATTATGACGATGATACTTGGGTTCTGACGCAAGAGATTGCACAAGATCTACTCTATACTACCAAACAATCTGGGCATGCTATGGTGATTACTGGTTATGATGATCAGGCAAAAGCCAAAGATCATAGTGGACAAATTCATCAAGGGCTATTCACTTTGCGTAATTCTTGGGGATCTTGGGTAGGGGATTGGGGTGATTTTTATATGTCTTATGATTATGCAGAAACTTTGATTAATCAAAGTATCGAAATATCTAAAGCGCATCCGTGAAAGCTATTTTTAAATATTTTGATTTATTAGGAGATAGGATGCGCTATTTTATTTATCTTGTGGGCTTGAGTTTTATGCTGAGTAGCGTAGAGTCTTTTGCGGCTCCCTTACTGATGATTGGCAGTGCTCAATATCAGGTCCCCGTTACGCGTGCTAGCAAGGATTATCCAAATGGTTTCAAAGAGATCAGGGTATTGGAGTATGAGATATCTGATCACATGCGTTACCAGATGTATCGTCGCGTACAGCGTAGATTAGAGCAGCAAGATACTTCGATTGTGGCGAGTCCTGCTTTGCCAAAGAGCGTGCAATTGGGGATGGCGAAAGTTCCTGTATTTGATCAAGGTTTGCAGGGTACTTGTGCAACGTTTGCTGCTACGGCCGCGGTTGATGCTGCACTCGGGCGTGGCGATTATGTGAGTCAATTATGCCTCCTCCAATTGAATACTTATTTGAGAGATCATCTGGAAGAAAATGGGCTGTCTGAATGGCACTCCGGTTGGATGGGAGATACTTTGATAAGTGTATTAACTAAGATGGATAAATTTGGCATCATCAGTAAAGAGAACCAGCATCGTTACACTTGTGGCGGGGTTTTGTTCTATCCTTATTTGCTGGAACCAGCGAAAGGCATGTCTCTAGAAGAATATCAGCAACATAATGAGTTTCCTTTGCAGGCGGCAGTCAATTGGCATCCATTGTTAGAAAAAGAGGATTTGCAGGCGGATCCCGAAGTCATACAAAAAATCAAAACGGCTTTGCATAGCGGATCGCGAGTGGTGATTGGTACATTGTTGCCGAGAGTGGATTTGGGTATTGCGGGTGCCACGGGTCAATATCATTATTTTAGTGACACTTGGGTTTTGACTCATGAGATTGCCCAAGATTTGTTATACTCCAAAAAAATATTTGGTCATGCAATGGTGATCACAGGGTATGATGATGAAGCAACTGCTAAAGATCGTTCTGGACAAATCCATCAAGGTTTATTTACGTTACGTAATTCTTGGGGTTCTTGGGTAGGAGATTGGGGCAATTTTTATATGTCTTATGATTACGCGCAAACCTTGATTGGTGAGAGTATCGCAATCGGTAAAATGCAAACACCCTGATCTTCAGGTATACTCATGTGCATGAAGAGACTGGTACTTGAAAAAATAAAACATGAAAACTCGAAATGATAAAATCCATGCTTTGATGGAAGCATTTGCTTTGATCAACTCAGCAGAAGAAGCGCAACGTTTTTTCACAGATCTATGTACTCCAGCAGAATTAGAGGCCATGGCCGATCGATGGCAAGTCGTGCCACTTCTCCAAGAGAAGATCCCTTATCGAACCATTCATGAGCAAACTGGAGTCAGTGTCGCGACGATTACCCGGATCGCGCGCTGTATTCAGTTTGGCAGCGGGGGTTATACCCTGATTGCAAATAGGACTACCAAGCCGGAATAGCCGCATCAGAAAAAAGCGCTTGTGCTTTTTCTGTGACTTCTGGACTATGTAATGCCTCGACAAATTCATTTATTTGTTCTTTTTTGGTGCTGTCTTTGCGGATAACTATCAAGTTCGCGTAGGGGGAATCTTTCTTCTCAACAAAGAGCGCATTGCGGTTCGGATGTAAGCCAGCTGGGATGGCAAACGTTGTGTTGATGACGGCAATGTCCACATCTGGTAACACCCTTGGTAATTGTGCTGCATCCAATTCACGGAACTGATAATGCTTGGGATTGGAGAGGATATCAAATACGCTTGCGCTTCTTTTGTTTTTTAATGTAATCAACCCGGCATTTTGCAGTAATAATAAAGCACGTGTTTCATTGCTGGGATCATTGGGGATGGCTATGATGGCATCAGGTCGCAGATCTTTGAGGTCTTTGATCTTATTGGAATAGAGTGCCATTGGGTAGAGAAAGGTCTTGCCGATGACCTCTAAATCGTAATGATGTGCTTGGATAGAGTCTTCTAAGTACGGGAGATGTTGGAACACATTCACGTCCAAGGTCCCGTCTTGCAAAGCGGCATTTGGCAGATTGTAATCACTGAATTCTATAATTTTAATCGTTAATCCATAGCGCGTTTGCGCAATGTTTTGTGCAACTTCTATCACATCTGTTTCAGGTCCAGCCATTGTCCCAACAATCAGGGTATTAGGAGTGGGTTTGTCGCCGCAAGCAATCAGACCAGCCAGTAAGATAGCACAGCAAAAAGATAGGCGGAGCAAAGATTTTAAATAATGCACAATTTATTCTCCTTTAGAGGCAGATGATAGTTTGCGTGCATTCTGGCTGGGTTGTACGGCAGCGGCAGAGCGATCGCCGATCCATTGTACCGCTTGAACAATCAAGACTAAAATCATAACAGTGATGATCATAATACTCAAATCAAAACGTTGATAGCCATGCCGAATAGCCAGATCGCCTAAGCCACCGCCGCCAACGGTGCCAGACATGGCTGAATAATTGACTAAAGTGATGGCTGTCACGGTGATTGCTTGAATAATGGCTGGGCGTGCTTCTGGAAGTAAAATGTGCCGAATCATTTGCCAAGTACTGCTGCCCATGGCAAAGCCAGCCTCGAGCAAACCAGCTGGTAAACCGCGATAGGCATTATCGACCAAGCGTGCGAAAAAGGGCGCAGCACCTAAGGTAAGTGGTACGATGGCAGCATGCGTTCCGATGGACGTCCCTACTAAGAAACGGGTGATGGGGATCAATGCCACCAATAAGATAATAAACGGAATGGACCGTGCAATATTAATCAGGGCAGAAATGATGCGAAAGAGGCTAGGTTGTCGTTTCAATGCATGTGAACTGAATAAGACTGTCCCCAAAGGTAAGCCAAGCAATACCGCAAATAGCGTACTGGCCCCAACCATGTATAAGGTTTGACCCGTTGCACTTGCAAGCTCATATCCCATGATGGTTGGCGACATATCCCAGTACCTCAACGGTTAAATTTGCGAGTCTACACCGTTCCATAAACGGTTGTAAATGTTGTTCGTCAGCATGCAGCTCGACAATCAATACGCCACAAGTGACCCCATTAATTTGGTCAACATTGGCGAGTAAGATATTGATGTTCAAATGCAATTCACGAGAAATTTGCGAAATAAAGGGGCCCGTCGTTGTTTCTCCTTCAAACAGAAGGCGCAATAAGGGGCGGCCATTATTATTAGGCGTCAATTCTTGTTGGAGACAAGCCGGTAATTTTGGGCTTAATTGTGCGTACAGCATTTTACGCGCCAAACTGGTTTTATTCGTAAAGACGGAAGCCAGATCGGAGCATTCTACGATTTTACCGTCTTCCATGATCGCAACACGGTGACAAATTTGTTTGATGACGTCCATTTCATGTGTGATCAGTACGATGGTAATCCCATACAATTGATTGATTTTGTATAAAAGGTTGAGAATGGCATAGGTGGTTTCTGGATCTAAGGCTGAGGTGGCTTCGTCGCATAATAGGATTTTGGGCGAACAACTTAAAGCACGTGCAATCGCAACGCGTTGTTTCTGGCCGCCACTTAATTGATCTGGATAAGCATGGATTTTGTCTGAAAGTTCGACGAGTGGTAGGAGCTCACGAATTTTTGTATCGATGTGCTGGGTTGCAAAGCCTTGAATGCGCATTGGGAGTGCAATATTCTCATAGACTGTTTTGGTACGTAATAAATTAAATTGCTGAAAAACCATAGCGGTTTTATGGCGAGTTTGTTGTAAAGCTTTGCCGTGCAATTGGCTAATATCTTGACGGTCGATGTAAACTTGCCCTCTATCCGGACGCTCTAAGGCATTCAGGCAACGTAATAAAGTCGATTTCCCAGCGCCACTGCGACCAATAATGCCGAAAATCTCTCCTTCTTGCACCCATAAATCAACGTTATCCAAGGCGTTGTGATGGCCGTACGATTTATATAAACCACATAATTCAATCATTGGGAATCCATTGCATAACATATTCTATAAAAATGACCAAAGTTTCGACTAGAGTCTGTTGACAATTAATATGCCTATGTCCCGCGGCTTTTAGAGATGAATTGTCAACAGACTTTATTATACCCAAGCCATTCGAATCTACAATCATTACTGTAATTCAGGTCGATTTTTAAAATACTCCAAAGCTTCAGGATTGACAATCGAGTCTTTATTTTTTACTGCTAATCCCTCTACAATTTGACGTACGGCGATTTCAACCAGTTTTCCGTTAATCGTGCGTGGAATGTCAGAGACTTGGAGAATGATAGCTGGGACATGGCGTGGAGATGCCGACGTGCGGATCAAGTGTTTGATTTGTTGTTGCAACACGTCGTTTAATACAATCTCTGGTTTCAATTTTACAAATAAAATGACGCGGACATCGTCTTGATAATGTTGACCAATCACGACGGCATCTAAGATCTCTGGGATTTTTTCAATTTGGCGATAAATTTCCGCAGTACCGATGCGTACACCGCCTGGTTTGAGCGTGGCATCAGAACGACCATAAATGATGATGCCTTGATGTGCAGTGATTTCAGCATAATCGCCATGGACCCAGACTTGAGGGAATTGGTTGAAATAAGCCTTTTTGTAGAGCTGCTTATCCGTATCATGCCAAAAGGAGACAGGCATAGAGGGAAAGGCTTGCGTGCAAACCAATTCTCCTTGTTCTTGGACCACAGATTGCCCGGCATCATTGAAAATGTTCACTGCCATACCCAAACCAATGCATTGCAATTCTCCAGAATAGACTGGCAAGATGGGATTGGCCAAAGCGAAGCAAGAAATGATATCTGTCCCGCCTGAGATAGAGGAGAGTGGGATATCGGATTTGATATGTTGGTACACATAATCAAAATGATGTGGCATGAGCGGAGAACCGGTGGATAAGATGAGGCGTAAGGCTGGTAAGGGGTAAGTAGCATGCGGCGACAACCCCTCTTTTTCGATGGTGGCAATAAATTTAGCACTGGTACCAAATACAGTGATTTGTTCTTTGGCTAAAATTTCAAACAAACTCATGGCGTTGGGATAGCCGGGCGAGCCCTCATAGAGCACCAGTGTAGCACCAAGCGCCAAAGTGGAGGCCATCCAATTCCACATCATCCACCCACAAGTCGTATAAAATAGCATTTTGTCTTGCGCTTGGATGTCACAATGTAACCCGAGCTCTTTGACGTGTTGAATGAGGGTACCTCCAGCACTGTGGACGATACATTTGGGTTTGCCAGTCGTACCAGAGGAAAAGAGGATAAATGCTGGGTGAGCAAAGGGTAAAGCGGTGAAGGTGAGGGGCTGATCAGGTATTAAAAATGTTGCCAATGGCATTGTCTTAGGGAGAGGTTCCGTTGCAGTTGAAGCAGGTAAATTGGGATAAACCACGATGTGTTGCAAATTGGGAATCTGTTGCTGAATGTCTTTGATTTTGTCGGCAGCGGGATGAATTTTTCCTTGATAAGTATGGCCGTCACAGATAAATATTAATTTGGGTTCGATTTGACCTAAGCGATCAACAATGGCAGCGGAACCAAAATCTGGAGAACAGGAAGACCAAATCGCACCAATCGAAGTGGTGGCAAGCATCGCAATGATGGTAAAGGCCACATTAGGCATGATCCCCGCTACGCGATCTTGTGCTTGCACGCCTGCTCGCTTGAGTCCTGCCGCGCAAGCAGCAACTCGTTGGTAAAGTTCTTGATAGGTGATGACGTCACGGCGCCCTAATTCATCAATGGTGATCAAGGCAGGGTGGTCATCGCGGCGTCGTAATAAGATTTCGGCAAAGTTCAGCGTCGCGCCTTGAAACCACTGCGCATCGAGCATATCTGTATAGTGATTTAGAACGGTCGTGGGGGGGGAAGTGAGGGGAATATGAAAAAAATCTAAGACCGCCGGCCAGAATGCTTGCGGGTTTTGAATAGAAAACTCATACAATGCTTGGTAGTTTGAGAAGCTCATAGCCTGCTGTTGCCCAAGCGCTTGCATGAATTGCCATAATTGCGTCGTTTGAGGATGCTTCGGTTGCCAGAGGGGTGTTTGTGCGTCCATATAAGAAAATCCTTTTTGCTTATTGAAGTAACTTGGGTATAGGTGATTTTTAATTCTTGATCAAGTCAGATTGTATCATCGTTTGACAGAGATAAGAATATTTGAGTAGCGCTGTCATCTGTGGGATAATTTTCGCCTGCATTCCTCCTCAAGAAAGGTAAATAACATGACAATGGAAGATAACAAACAAAAAGCACTGAATGTCGTTTTGCAACAGATCGAGCGCCAATGGGGCAAAGGCTCAGTGATGCGTATGGGCGATGGCAATATTAATCAAGATATTCAAGCGATTTCCACCGGTTCCTTGGGATTAGATATTGCACTGGGGATTGGCGGGTTACCGCGTGGTCGGATTGTGGAAATTTATGGTCCAGAATCGTCTGGTAAAACCACTCTGACTTTGCAAGTGATTGCAGAATGCCAAAAAATGGGCGGCACTTGCGCATTTATCGACGCAGAACATGCGCTGGATCCAAGTTATGCAGAAAAATTGGGCGTCAAGGTCGATGAGCTGTTGATTTCGCAACCTGATACGGGTGAACAAGCGTTGGAAATCACGGATATGTTGGTGCGTTCTGCTGCAGTGGATGTGGTGATTATTGACTCGGTCGCTGCTTTGACGCCTAAAGCGGAAATCGAATGCGAAATGGGTGATACACATGTGGGATTGCAAGCACGTTTGATGTCGCAGGCCTTGCGTAAATTAACCGCAAATATCAAACGCTCGAATACGTTGGTGATCTTTATTAACCAAATTCGCATGAAGATCGGTGTGATGTTTGGTAGCCCAGAAACCACTACGGGTGGGAATGCTTTGAAATTTTATGCTTCGGTGCGTTTGGATATCCGCAGAATTGGATCCATTAAAAAAGGTGAGGAAATTTTAGGCAGCGAAACACGTGTGAAAGTTGTGAAAAATAAAGTTGCTCCGCCGTTTAAAATAGCTGAGTTTGATATTTATTATAACGAAGGGATTTCACGAGACAGTGAAATCATTCATTTGGCGACCCAGTTGGGCTACATTGAGAAATCCGGTGCTTGGTATAGTTATAATGGTGAAAAAATTGGCCAAGGTAAGGATAATGTGCGCATGTACCTACATGATCATCCTGAAGTTGCAGCCACATTAGAGCAAAAAATTCGCGCAGAATTATTAGCGAAAAAAGTATCGGCTCCGCAATTGCAAACGGAAGATCAGTTTGACACTGTTGATGAATGAGAGTCGTAGCCCGGGTGAAAACCCGGGTTGTACAAAAGATGCTTTTACAGCGGCAGTAGCATTACTGGCCCGACGTGAGCATGGTGCAGCGGAATTAGCTGAAAAATTAGCAAAGAAAGGCTATGCAGTAGCAGTGGTGCAGACTGCCATTGCCAAATGTCAAAGCCTGGCGTTACAATCGGATCAGCGTTTTGTGGAAATGTTGTTGAGGGTGCGCATCCAACAAGGATATGGACCCGAACGCATTCGTCGCGAAATACAGATGAAAAAGGTCGAGCGCGAACTGTATGAACAGGCGCTCTTGGCAGAACCAATAGATTGGGTAGCGCATGCTCAGCGAGTCCTGAATAAGAAATACAAATCTTCTAGCTCAACCTCCTGGCAAATGCAACAAAAGCAAAAACAGTTTTTATTATACAGGGGGTTTGCATTGCATACGATTTCCCAAGTGTTTGTACATGATGAGATGACAGAATGAATACAACAAAAATAAGACAAGCGTTTTTAGATTATTTTGTAAAACAGGGTCATACCTTGGTACCCAGTAGTGCGTTGGTGCCGCACAACGATCCTACTTTGTTGTTCACCAATGCCGGCATGGTGCAATTTAAGGATGTGTTTTTGGGTCAAGACAAACGACCCTATCGACGTGCTGTGACCGTGCAGAAGTGTTTGCGAGCTGGTGGAAAGCATAATGATTTAGAAAACGTTGGTTATACGGCGCGCCATCATACTTTTTTTGAAATGCTCGGAAATTTTAGTTTTGGAGATTATTTCAAACGCGATGCCATACGTTTTGCCTGGGAATTTTTAACGCAGGTTTTACAGATCCCAGCTGGTCATCTGTGGATAACGGTGTACCAAGATGATGATGAAGCAGCAGATATTTGGTTGAATGAAATCGGTGTGGCAGCAGATCGCATTTCACGTTGTGGCGAAAAAGATAATTTTTGGTCTATGGGTGACACGGGACCTTGTGGTCCGTGTACCGAAATTTTTTATGACCATGGTCCTGAGGTAGCCGGAGGCCCACCGGGAAGTCCGGAAGCAGATGGCGATCGTTATATTGAAATCTGGAACTTGGTGTTTATGCAGTTTAATCGTGACAAAGAAGGGACATTGCATCCTTTGCCACAACCTTCTGTGGATACCGGTATGGGATTGGAGCGTGTTGCTGCCGTGTTACAAGGCGTGCACAATAATTTTGATATCGATTTATTCCAACAGTTGCTGCAGGCTATTTTAGCGCTCAAACAAGACTTAGAGCCTGAGCATCCTTCTTTGAAAGTCATTGCTGATCATATCCGAGCCTGCGCATTTTTATTGGCAGATGGGGTGATGCCCAGTAATGAAGGGCGGGGTTATGTATTACGGCGAATTATTCGGCGCGCGGTTCGGCACGGGTATGCGTTGGGTTTGCCTATCCCATTTTTTCATCGTTTGGTCACGCCTTTGGTGGCTGTCATGGGCAAGGCCTATCCTGAATTAGGCAAGCAACAACAGCATATTGTGCAGTATCTAGAACAAGAAGAGCAGCAATTTATGCGCACGTTGGATCAAGGTTTGCATCTGTTGCAAGCGCATATTCAGACTGGGCATTTACATACGATTTCTGGAGAACTTGCTTTTAAATTGTATGATACTTATGGGTTTCCTTTGGATTTGACCGCCGACATAGCACGCGAGCATGGTTTGCATGTCGATATGGAAGGCTTTCAGCATTACATGCAACAGCAGCGTGCGCAATCACAATCTGCGAGCCAATTTGAAGGTCATTATCATGAATTGATTCAATTGGCGGTGACGTCTCGTTTTCATGGGTATGAAGTGAACGAAGTGGAAACAGAAGTGGTCGCGTTGCTAAAAAATGGTAAAGCTGTGACCCAGTTGGATCATGGCGACCAAGGCATGGTCGTCTTGGCTGCGACACCTTTTTATGCTGAAGCAGGTGGGCAGATTGGTGATCAAGGGACTTTGTCAGCGGATGGCGTTCTGTTTCGAGTAGATGAGACGCGCCAACAAGGTACGGCAATCGTGCATTACGGGGAAGTACTCAAAGGCGTGATGCGACTACAGCAGACTGTTTGGGCGACCATTGATGAAATACGTAGAGATGCGATTCGCTTGAATCATAGCGCCACACATTTGCTTCATTCTGCATTACGACTGGTGTTGGGTGAGCATGTACAGCAAAAAGGGTCTTTGGTGGAAGCGGAACGCGCGCGTTTTGACTTTGCGCATGGTGCTGCGTTGTCCGCGCAAGATTTGGATCGGGTGGAATCAAGCGTCAATGAACAAATTCGCTTGAATCATCCTATTGAAACCGCGTTGATGTCTTTGGAAGAGGCCAAATTAACCGGTGCTGCGGCATTATTTGATGAAAAATATGCCGATACCGTGCGTGTATTGTCTATGGGAGAATTTTCTAAAGAGTTATGTGGTGGGACCCACGCTCGGCGTACAGGAGATTTGGGGTTATTTAAAATCATCAACGAATATGGGGTCGCCAGTGGTATCCGCCGTATTGAATTTGTGACTGGCCATGCAGCATTGTTGTGGGTGAATGACCGTTTGTCTCTATTGAATAATCTGGCAGCAGCTTTAAAAACACAACCTGATTTGGTGATGGATAAAATGCAACATGCTCTGCATACACTGAAGCAACAGGAAAAGGAGTTGTTGCGTTATCAACAGGGTTCTTTGCAGCAAGAAAGTGTTGCTTTGCGCGACGAAGTCCAGATGTTGGGAGAGGTGGCGCTATTGGTCAAACAATTGGATCATCTGGATACCCAAGGGTTACGGAGTTTATTGGACCAGCTCAAATCGAGTCTTACGAATGCGGTGATTGTTTTGTATGCTGTGCACGAGGGCAATATTGCGATTGTAGTGGGTATCAGTAAAAGCATATTAGGCAAAGTACCGCCAGCGGGTGTATGGGTGAAACATATCTGTGGTAAAGGTGGCGGGCGAGATGATATGGCGCAAGGGGGCGGACCCGTGCCCAGCGATTTGGCTGAGCGGATTGCGAGCTTGCGTACGATGTTGGAAAAGAGTTAGGGTCGGTTGACATGTGATCCCTTCGACGCCGACGTCCCGTGGCTTGTCCACGGGATCCAGGGAGGAGACTAGATTCCTGGATCCCGCGCATAAAGCCTGAGAGTTCCACACGAATATTTAAACTAACCTATTGAAAGATAATGAAAAAGCATTTGAAGTTGCATGTTGCCTATGATCAAATAGCGTTTCCACAAACATTAAGAGATCGACATCATGCAACAGATGGCATTATTACATAAAAAA
>CAMCUM010000005.1 GCA_945878975.1 Legionella genomosp. 1 | reverse complement strand
TTTGACGTTAGAATCGTTATATTACGAGTTTGTTCTTATTTATCAATTGAATGAGCAATTAAATTGGCTCAGTTGTAATTTGACCATCTCCTGGATGCCGCGGACAAGCCGCGGCACGTAGGCGTCGGGGATGAATTGTAAACAGGCCCTTATTTCCCCATTAGATCTTACTTTCCTTATCTCAAAATGATGAGGATAAATAACCTCAGGGATGTTATCAAAATAAGTACGTGTAGAAGCCTGATAAATATCAGCAGGTCTTTTACCTTCAAGCGATTGATGCGGCCTATCAAAATTATATTCCTCTCTAAAATCATCAAAAATTCTTTGCTGTTCTACAAAATTATCTTTAGGTGGCGAAGCAACAGCCTCTTTGAGTGTGCGATGCATACGTTCGTGGCGCCCATTTTGCTCAGGATGCCCTAGTTCAATCCGTTCAGGCATAATTCCTAATTTTAGCCACCAGATTGACAGTGTTGTTAAAGCACCGATACCTAAACCTGCAAAAGGTTGGCCGTTGTCTGTTCTAATAGCATCTGGCAAGCCATATTCAATAAAAACCTGTTTAAACCCAGCAATAGTATCTTTTGTTCTAGGGCCAACGAAACCTTTACACATCAATAGAAACCGACTGTAGTTATCAGAGATAGTCAGCGGATAAACATACGAGCCACCCACTTTAAATTGCCCCTTAAAATCAGCACTCCAAACACGATTAGATGCATTGCATTGAGCAAAAGGTTCTGTATGCGATACTACACGTTTTCTATTTCGCTCCCTTGTTTAATTGGGTGGGTGATGACTTTTTTCGCGAAAACAATTCTATCCATTTGATTTAATGATGCAATGGAGCACCTCTAAATTTACTAATGAGTCGCTGACGCGACAAGCTTTTATACCCCCTCACCCTTGATCCCTCTCCCCCTCGCTTCGCGCGGTGGAGAGGGGAGCTGGTATTTTTGCATTGCGTTATTTCACCCAATGGGTGATCGATTTTAGAAATAAAAAAGCCTGATTACCCTGCATTTATAAGGTGATCAGGCCTTGCTAATTTATTTTGGTGATATATTCAGGGAGCCGTGACAGTTAGGGCGTGGATAATCTCTCTTTCAATCCTATTGTTTTTAATCTAGTATACGCCTCGGTGTTGGATACATTTGATGATAATTTTTTAAGGAAAAAAAATGCCTTCAATCAATGGTACCGGAGATAGCCGTAATATCGAAGTCGTTTCTGCAGAAGATGCTAGAGATATCCACTTAAACATTCGTGGCGACTTACAGCATCCTGAAGATTTGCAATGGTTCAATTTTGAAATGGAAGGAACGGCGGGTGAAGAATACGTGATGCATATTGATAATGCACACGCAGTAAGATTCACAGGTTGGAATGCACATGATGTGTCTTTTCAGACGTCCGTGTCCTACGACGAAGGGAACACTTGGTCTTATATTTCAACTACTTATGACGAATCTGTGCCTGAAGAAGCGCGCAAATTAACCATGCATTTTACTATGCCAGAGGGCCACACCAAAGCGCAATTCGCGTTTTTTCCTCCTTACAGTTATGCAAAACATTTGGAATTAATTGAGCTAGCAAAAGCTGAAGCAGCTAAAGAGGCGTCTCTTTGGACCGTGACGAGTCTTGGTAAAACGAAAGAAGCGCCAAAACCTAAAACTTCTTGGGGGTTTCGTAGCGCAACAGCTCAAACCGAACCAGGACGTGATATTACTATGATCACGATCGGCAAACCTGGACCTGAAAAAAAGAATATTGTTATAGCAGCTCGCCAACATCCTGGCGAACCACAGGCTGAATGGTATATGGATGGTTTGATAAACCGTTTGATAGCATCGATGCCGGAACATGCTGATTTATTTGAGCATGTGGTGTTGCATTTGGTCCCTAATATGAACCCAGATGGCACATTTGACGGCAATCTTCGTACCAATGGCAAAGGGAACGATTTGAACAGACAGTGGCAAACTGCGAGCATAGCAGAGAGTCCGGAAGTTTATTATTTACTGAAAGCCATGTGCGACATGGGTGGTGTGAGCTTATTTTTAGATATACGTAGTGATGAAGAAATTCCAAGTGGTGCATTTTTAGATTTGGGCCATCGTAATTGCGTGACGCCCGATGATGCTATGCAAGCGGTAGAGGATGCCTTATTGGCTGCTTTTCTCGAGCATCCTGATACGCAAGACACGCTGACCTATCCCAAAGATAAAGTACGTGATGTCTCTAATCTAGCTTTTTCTAATGCTTATATGGCTGAGAGTTTCAAATGTCCAGCGGTTATCCTTGAAATGCCTACCAAAGATTGGACAGTGGAAAAATGTCAAAGTTTAGGTGCTGATGTATTAAGACTGATACGTCAAATGCTATCGATGTTGCCAATGCCGAAACCGGTTGAAGTTGTTGTTGCACCTGAGCCTGTGCAACCCCAGGTTCAGGGCGCGGGAGGGTTCTCATTTTCTGCTATGTTAGGACGATCGAATGCAAGTGCAAAGGGTCAGCCGGCACCAACTTCCTCTTCAGCTCAAGAAGGGATAGCTGTTGAGGAGGTGGCGCTCACTACGAATAACACTGAAGCGCTTGTGCCGCCGCTGAGCGCGTGCTGTACGATGTCATAAAACGAATTTTTCGCACGCGTGCTCGCACTCTGGCCCGCGTGCGTCTTTTTATAACCAGTCATTACAGTGAGTAGATTCCCGGTTACTCCTACAACGCTTCTTTGCAATTTCTCCCAAACCAAGCTATTAATTAATGTATGGAATATGTATCACAAGGAGGATATATGTTGACCCAGCATTATTATAGTTTCTTATTATCTCAGATCTTTGGTGCATTTTTATTTATCATAGCCATCATTGTGATGGGACGGATGTATTATTATCGAAAAATTATTTTACAACTGCAACCGCAGGATCCTTGTATCCCAATAGCAGCTTGTTTCACTTTGTTTATGGGGATTATCTTTGTTGTGACCCATAATGTGTGGGCATGGAATCGTAGTACTTTTGTCACGCTATTGTGTTGGTTGATCCTCATGAAAGGCTTGCTGTGGTTAGCGATGCCTGAACAAATGTTGGCGAGTACCAAGAAGCTCTGTGCCGGAACTGGGTATTATTGGATGATTGTTATCTGTTTGCTCGTTGGTGTGATCTTCTTAGGTAAAGGCATGGAATTATTTATTTTGCATTATTCTGTAGGGAAGGCGCCGCTTGCATAAAGGCTGGTAATTGCGTGCAGTGCTCATAAATCTTTTGGATAGTGGGATAAGGCGCCATAGGGCATTCAAAGCGTATGGCGTTATACACTTGTGGGATCAAACAAATATCTGCCAAAGTTGCCATGTCGGAAAAACAGAAAGATTGTTTTCTCGGATATCCTACCAGTTGTTTCTCAATTGCAGCGAAACCTTCTTGTAACCAATGATGATACCAATTTTGGACCTGTTCAGGATTGGCATGCCAATCTTTACGTAAGGTATTCAAGATACGTAAATTATTCAAGGGATGAATATCGCAGGCAATACTAAGCGCCACAGCCCTGATTTGGGCACGCTCCAACGCAGAGGTAGGTAGAAGCGGAGGACTAGGATATTGTTCGTTTAAGTATTCGATGATGGCCAAGGATTGGGTGAGAACATGCTGATCATCCAGCACCAAACTCGGTACCAACCCTTGTGGATTGTGGTCCAGGTAAGAGGGCGCATGTTGCTCATCTTGGGTCAGATCGACTTTGACGGCGGTGTAATCCAATTGCTTGAGATTTAGTGCGATCCGCACACGGTAGGCACATGAAGAACGAAAATAATCATACAGTTGCATAACGTACGACCTGTTGTTGAATGGTTCCAAATATATTCTGATTTTGATACAGCATTTCGATGCGAATGCTATCACCGAAGCGCATAAAATCTGTGGTGGCAGTACCATGTTCAATGATTTCCAACATGCGCTTTTCCGCGATGCAGGAAGAACCCTTGCTGCGATCACAATTCGAAACGGTTCCTGAACCAATGATGGTTCCAGCGCATAACGGTCTGGTTTTTGCAGCGTGCGCCAGTAATTGTGGAAAAGAAAATGTCATATCTGTTCCGGCATCTGGCTGCCCAAATAAGCTGTCATTCAAATAACTGTATAATGGCAAATGGACACGCTGGCCGTCCCAAGCGCTGCCTAATTCATCAGGCGTTACGGCGACAGGAGAAAAGCTGCTGGCTGGCTTGGATTGAAAAAAGCCAAATCCTTTGCCCAATTCCTGTGGAATGAGATTTCTGAGCGACACATCGTTGACCAGCATGAGCAATTGGATATGCTGACCCGCTTTTTCTGCAGATACGGCCATAGGGACATCATTGGTGATGATGGCAATCTCTGATTCAAAATCAATGCCATATGCTTCATCCACGATAGGGATGTCATCCATGGGTCCAAGAAATGAGTCTGAGCCCCCCTGATACATGAGCGGATCTGTCCAAAACTCTTTTGGCATCTCCGCATTGCGCGCTTTACGAACTAATTCGACATGGTTGACGTAAGCGCTGCCATCAGCCCATTGATATGCTCTGGGTAAGGGGGCGGTGCATTGTTGTGGATCGAATGGGAAGGTTTGCGCGCGTTGTTGTGCATTGAGCATTTGATAGACCTCTTGCAAGAAAGGTGCTAGGTTTTGCCAATTATCTAGGGCAAATTGCAAGGTGGGTGCAATCTCAGGCACCAGGGTTGCTTGGGTCAAAGCTCGATTGACGACACATAGCTTCCCATCTCGAGCACCTTTTAGGCTGGCTAATTTCATGATAGAGGCTCCGACAAGGTACCGCGTTTGATTTGATCGCGTTCCATGGCTTCAAATAATGCTTGGAAATTTCCTTCCCCAAATCCTTGGTTCCCTTGGCGTTGAATGATTTCAAAAAATACGGGGCCAAATACATTCTCAGTAAAAAGTTGTAATAATAATCCGCCTTTGGGTTCTTTATCCCCATCGATCAAGATCCCCTCGGCCTGTAAATCTTCGAGCGGTTCTTGATGCCAAGGGACTCGTTGATCAATCATGTCATAGTACGTATCCGGCACGGTGAGGAATTGGACACCTTGTTGGCGCAATGTATGCACAGAGTGATAAATATGTTGTGTGGAAAGGGCGATGTGTTGAATGCCTTCGCCATGGTAATCATGCAGGAATTCTTCAATTTGAGAGAGATCATCTTTCGATTCATTCAATGGGATTTTGATTAAATTACACGGGCTACTCAAAGCACGGCTGCGTAATCCCGTCAATTGACCTTTGATATCGAAATAACGAATTTCTCTAAAGTTAAAGAGGTTATGATAAAAATCAGCCCATTTGTCCATATTGCCACGGAAGACATTATGGGTGAGATGATCGATGTTTAATAATTGCGAATCGCAGCTAGCAGGATAGTCCTGGTAGGTCCACTCGCCGGCAAAAGGGAGCTCGTCGTTTTCAACAAAATAAATAATCGATTGTCCAATGGCTTCAATCGCGCATAATTGATGGCACGGTTTGCATTCATCTACAAATGCCGTAGCACCATGTTCGAGTGTGTATTGATAAGCCGCTTGCGCATCTTTGACACGAAATCCCATCGCACAAGCCCCTGCGCCATGAATGCGCGCATGCTCTGCAGCGCGTGATTGCGGTGTGGCGTTGATGATGAATACGATACTACCTTGTTGATAGAGATAAATAGGTGACGAGCGATGACTCGCTTTGTGGGTAAAACCCATTTTTTTAAATTGTTCTTCTAATTGGGTGGCATCTGGGGCTGAGAACTCCAGAAATGCAAACCCATTTAGACCACAGGGATTCTCATATATGTCCATTTACACGATTCCTTTTTTGTAGATAAGGGGCTGTTGTCAATTCAGCAGCCTACGTTCCGTAGGACTTCTAGCGATGAATGGTTAACAGTCCCTTGGTTGTATTAAAAACAAACCATCGGCTATGGTGAGCAAACTGATATTCACTCTCTCATCTTGTTGAATGAGGGTATTCAGTCGGCGGATTTCCCTGGTTTGTGCAGTACTGATTTGTGGGTCAATCACATCACCATCCCAAAATACATTATCTATTGCTATCAGTCCATGGGGTTGAATACATTGCAACGCATATTCGTAATACGTTACATAATTAGTTTTGTCTGCGTCAATATAAATAAAATCAAAAGTTTTTGCCATGCCTTGATCTAATAGGGTTTGTAATGTGGTTAATGCGGGTCCATGGCGCAAATCAATTTTATGCGTTTGCGCGGCCTGCTTCCAATAGGGTTGTGCGATGTTTGTCCACTCTGGGTTGCGATCACAGGTAATAATTCGCCCATCTTCTGGAAGCGCAATTGCCATGGCCAAGGTGGCATAGCCCATAAAGGTGCCCAGCTCTAATACGAGTTTGGCTTGTAAGGTACGCAAGAGCATTTGCAAAAACTGGGCTTGATCGGGCGCGGTTTGCATGTGAGCAAGCTGATGACCCGCCTGCTCCTCGCGCAAGGCCCGCAAAACGGGGTGCTCGCGCAAAGAAATTTTCAGCATGTACTCATGCAGTTGGGGCGTGACCAATCTCATTGCAAAAGTTCTTCTGCTATTTTATCTGCAATGTCACTAGTGGGTTTGTTCTCTAGCTGAGAGCGGGTAAAAATTTCGGTTAAAGATTTTCCAATCCGATTCAGGTTTTGCTCTGTTTCGATGGGAGAAGAATGAAAGTATTTGCCGCAAGCAAAAATGACGCCACCCGCATTGATGACATAATCTGGCGCATATAAAATGCCACGGTCATGGAGTAATTGACCATGGTTGCGATGGGCCAATTGATTATTCGCGGCCCCAGCAATGATCTTGGTTTGGAGTTGGGGAATCGTTATTTCGTTGAAAATGGCCCCCAAGGCGCAAGGAGATAAGACATCACAAGGTACTTTATGAATGTCGCTACTGGGTACGGCTTGTGCGCCAAACTCGGCGACTACTTGTTGAACGCGTTGTGGATTGATGTCTGCTACAATGAGTTTTGCGCCCAAAGCGTGTACATGCTGAGCCAATAGATGCCCTACATGCCCCAAACCTTGTATGGCGATAACCAAACCTTCAAGATGGTCTTGGTTTTTTTGGAATGAAACGGCTGCTTGAATGCCACGTAAAATACCTAATGCAGTCGCGCGGGCTGGGTCGCCATCATCTTTGGCTAAGCTAGCAACGTAAGAGGTATGTTCGGCAATGATCGCCATATCACTCAATTCTGTTCCACTATCCATCGCGGTGATATACCGTCCACTCAAATCTTGAACAAAATTGCCAAAGGCGTGAAAATAAGCGTCGCGATCAAACGTGTTTTTGGGTTTGATGATGACTGCTTTACCCCCACCGAGAGGTAAGCCAGCCAGAGCAGATTTGTAACTCATCCCTCGGGCTAAGCGCAAAGCGTCTAAGATAGCAGAGGTCGAATGATCATACTCAATAAAACGGCAACCCCCTAAGGCTGGTCCGAGTTTGGTATTGTGAATCGCAATGATAGCGCGCATTCCGGATTTGGGATCGATTCTACATTGAATATCGCAAAACTGATGGTCCCATGCGTAGTCTAAAAAATCATTTTCGGCTGACATAGTTACTCCTGTATTTTAAACAGTCACGTTTAACCAATATCTTTTCATGCTAAGCCCTGGTTTGTCTACTAAAACAGTGACGATTCATCCCTCTTGCCGACGTCCCGCACTTTATGCGCGGGATCCAGGAATCTGTCATCATCGCTGGATCCCGTGGATAAGCCACACGACGTGGTTGGGAGGTGGGGCTCGTAGTTACCTAAAACAAACCTCGTCACTGTTTCGTCTTTGCACTTTTTGAAAAGACGGTAGTGAGCAGAGAAAGTTGGGAAAGTCCTATATTTATATTTTAAATTTCATTATAAACTCATTATGA
The DNA here is from genome assembly GCA_945878975.1 of Legionella genomosp. 1. GTDB lineage: Bacteria > Pseudomonadota > Gammaproteobacteria > Legionellales > Legionellaceae. The sequence continues at coordinate 74,710 of CAMCUM010000005.1, read as the reverse complement.
CAGGATTTTTGTTTTGAGGAAAACCTTGAGAAAAAATACTTTAGCGCATTTGGGTAGAATTATTGGTCATCGCGGTGTCGCCGCACTGGCTCCAGAAAATACTTTGGCAAGTTTTGCTTTGGCAGCTCACTATGGTTTGACCTCAGTTGAGTTTGACGTGACTTTGAGTGCGGATGGGGAAGCATTCGTGATTCACGATGCGACATTGGGCCGCACGACCAATGGCCGAGGTGAGATTGCTTTGGCTTCGGCAGAGTATTTCAAAACGTTGGATGCGGGTTCTTGGTTTTCGAAACAGTATGCCGCGACACGGATCCCGACTTTACGCGAGACTTTACTATGGTTACTTCAGCATAAAATGTCGGCTAATATTGAAATAAAGCCCGCACCGGGTTGTATGTATGCTACGGTTAACAAGGTGTTGGATCTATTAGATGAGTTGTGGCCTAAAACTTTGCCTTTGCCGTTGATTTCTAGTTTTGATGGGGATGTGCTGCGTTTGTGTCGCGCATTACAACCAAATCTACCCATAGGGTATTTGCTCCATGGATGGGACCCTGAAGAAATAGACTTTGCTGAATCGCTAGCTTGTGTCAGCGTTAATTTGAATCATTGGATTGCAAGCGCGGAACGGATCCAAGCTTTAAAGAAAAGAGGGTTTGCCGTGTATGTCTACACAGTCAATTATCAGTTTTTGATTTCTAAATATATTGCGATGGGAGTGGACGGTTTATTTTCTGATTACCCGACTTGGAGACTCTGAATATGGATGTTCTGATTTTACTGGTTTTGCTCGCATTTTGGGGGAGCACATTGGGGTTGATTCATGGGTTTGGCTTATTAATGGGAGAGGTCAAATGATGTATTGGCTATGTGGGGGTATCACGGTAGGCTTGATGGTGTATTTGTTGTTTGTCCTCGTAAAACCGGAATATTTTTAATGCTAACGCCCAATGCTTGGATGCAAATAGGGTGTTATATGGTTGTCCTTTTGGTGCTTGCCAAACCGTTGGGTTGGTATATGGCACAAATTTATCAAGGACATGTTCCCAAAGGCGTATGGTATTTCTCTTATATTGAAACAGTAATCTATCGCGTATGTCGAATTGATCCTAATCAACAGATGACTTGGCAACAATACGCAATGGCTATGTTTTTATTGAATGGCTTAGGCGTATTAGGAATGTACGCTGTTCAGCGCTTCCAGGGGTATTTGCCCGGTAACCCTCAGCATTTATCCGCCCCCGATGTCTGGCTGGCATTCAATACAGCGGTCAGCTACGTGACCAATACCAATTGGCAAGCCTATGCCGGGGAAACCACCCTGAGCTACGCTGCGCAAATGCTCGCTTTAACTAGTCAAAATTTCCTTTCAGCTGCCACCGGCATGGCTATATTAATGGCTTTGATTCGTGGCCTGATGACGCATAAAGGACAGTATTTAGGGAATTACTGGGTCGATATGGTACGCGGGGTGCTCTATATTCTCTTGCCCTTGGCCTGCCTCCTCACAATGAGCTTGGTGTCTCAGGGTGTGATCCAAAATCTTAAGCCTAATCAAATCGTTAGACCGCTGCAAATGATGACCCATCCCGGTGGGGAGGGTGGTAACGAACAAATCATTCCAAGGGGTCCTGTGGCGTCACAAGTTGCGATCAAACAATTGGGATCAAATGGTGGCGGTTTTTTTAATGCCAATAGTGCACATCCATTTGAAAATCCGACTCCGATTAGTAATTTTCTAGAAATGTTGGCTATTTTGTTGATTCCTGCTGCTTTGACTTACAGTTTCGGTTGGATGATTCAAGATTTACGTCAAGGGCGCGCTTTACTATTGGTGATGCTGATTATATTTTTGCCAGCGGTATGGGGAGAAGTATGCTTGGAGCAACAGGGCAATCCAGCGATCGAAGCATTGGGCGTCATAGGGGGGAATCTAGAAGGCAAAGAAACGCGGTTTGGGATTCTCAACTCCGCGATCTGGACGGTTGCTACCACTGCAACTTCGAATGGCTCGGTTAATGCTATGTTGGACTCTTATACCCCGCTTGGGGGCTTGATCCCTTTATGGATGATGCATTTAGGCGAAATTGTTTTTGGTGGGGTAGGCTCCGGCTTATACGGCATGATTTTGATGGTGGTGATAAGCGTATTCATCGGTGGTCTCATGGTTGGGCGGGCGCCAAACTATTTAGGTAAAAAAATTGCACCTTTTGAAATGAAAATGGCGACCCTTGCATTATTGCTTATGCCAATAGGGGTATTAGTGAGCACAGCCGCTGCTTTGTTGCTTGCGACACAAGCATCGGGCAACCCCGGTGCGCATGGTTTTACTGAAATATTGTATGCCATGACTTCGATGATGAACAACAACGGCAGCGCGTTTGCCGGATTGCATGCTGATCAGCCATTCTATTTGATTTTAGGGGGCATTTTGATGTTAATAGGGCGTTATTGGGTTGCTATCCCTATTTTAGCTTTAGCGGGTTCTTTGGTTGCTAAGCAGAAGGTCGCAATTGGCATTGGCACATTGGCAACGCATACCCCCTTATTTGTTGTACTGCTGATTTCAATCATCGCACTCTTGGGAGCACTTTCATTTTTGCCAGTCTTGGTTTTGGGCCCTATTGTAGAATATTTGTTGCAGGTGTCTTATGTCTAAAGTAAGAAACTCAGCCTTTTGGAATAGCTCGATCTTGGCAGAGGCCATGTGGCAGGCGTGTATAAAACTAACGCCACGCTATCAATTGCGTAATCCGGTCATGTTTACGGTGTATGCCGGTGCGTTACTTTGTTTGTTTTTATTTTTTCAAGCCGTTGTTGGGCAGGGTGAGGCGCCTGCTGCGTATATTTTTTATGTTGATCTGGGCTTGTGGTTTACCGTTTATTTTTCGAACTTTGCAGAAAGTATGGCAGAAGGACGTGGGAAAGCTCAGGCGCAATTTTTACGTAGTTCACGCCGAGATTTACAGGCGAAAAAACTGAGTTCAGCTTCCTTGCAGAGTCAAAAAACGGTGATCTCTGCTCAACAATTACGGATAGGCGACCTGATTTTGGTGGAGGCTGGCGATATCATTCCTGGAGATGGGGAAGTGATTGAAGGGATTGCGACTGTGAATGAATCGGCAATTACCGGTGAAAGCGCGCCAGTGATTCGCGAAAGTGGCGGAGATAAGAGTTCGGTGACATCTGGTACGAAAATTATTTCTGACTGGCTCATTATTCGCATTACTGCGGATCCTTGTCAAACATTTTTAGATAAGATGATTGCATTGGTAGAGGGTGCAAAACGCCAAAAAACCCCTAACGAATTGGTCTTAACCATATTATTAGCAGCACTGACGCTTATTTTTTTGATCGTTTGTACCACATTACCCGTTTTTTCCTACTATTCAGTGTTGGTGGCTAGAATGGGTAGTATGATCACCCTGACTGCTGTGATTGCTTTGTTTGTGTGTTTGGCGCCCACCACGATTGGCGGCTTATTGTCGGCCATCGGTATTGCAGGGATGGATAGAATGGTTCAAGCCAATGTGATTGCTATGTCGGGACATGCGGTAGAGGCCGCGGGTGATGTTGATGTTTTGATTTTGGATAAAACAGGGACTATCACGTTAGGTAATCGCGAGGCGATAGCCTTTATCCCAGCGCAAGGGGTATTGATAGATGATTTGGTGTCTGCTGCACAATTGGCTTCTTTAGCGGATGAAACCCCTGAGGGCAGGAGTATTGTGATCCTAGCGAAAACAAATTATCTCATGACTGGACAGGATTTGAAGCGCACCAACGCCACTTTTATTCCCTTCACAGCAGAAACACGCATGAGTGGGGCGAATATTGACGGGCGGCAAATTCGGAAAGGGGCTGTCTCGGCGATGAAAGCGTATGTCAGTCAGCAGGGCGGTGTCTTTCCGGAGGATGTGCAGAATGCTGCCGATACTATTTCTAAACAAGGTGGCACAGCCCTGGTGGTTGCAGAGGGCAAAACTGTGTTAGGCATTGTGCATCTCAAGGATATCATCAAAGGTGGGATCCGTGAGCGCTTCGCTGAATTACGTCGGATGGGGATCAAAACCATCATGGTAACGGGTGATAACCCCCTCACTGCAGCAGCGATTGCAGCAGAAGCAGGTGTCGATGATTTCTTAGCCGACGCCCGTCCCGAAGAAAAATTGAAATTGATACGATCGTTGCAAGCGCAAGGTTTGATGGTGGCAATGGCAGGGGATGGCACAAATGATGCGCCTGCTCTGGCTCAAGCAGATGTGGCGGTGGCCATGAATTCTGGGACGCAAGCAGCTAAAGAAGCTGGAAATTTGATTGATTTAGACTCTAATCCAACAAAACTGATCGAAGTGGTAAATATCGGAAAACAATTATTGATGACGCGGGGCGCCTTAACAACGTTTAGTATTGCCAATGACGTGTCAAAATATTTCGCAATTCTCCCCGCAGCGTTTGCCAGTACCTATCCGGTATTGAATGTGTTGAATATTATGCATTTGCGGACACCGCAGTCCGCGATACTCTCAGCGGTAATTTTTAACGCAGTGATCATTGTGGCACTGATCCCCATTGCATTGCGCGGTGTGCAATATCAAGCTGAATCTGCGCAAGTATTACTGCGTAGGCATATGCTGATATATGGGTTGGGCGGCTTGATAGTGCCTTTTGTTGGGATCAAAATGATAGATTGGTTGATGGGGTATCTATGAGCGCGATTCTAACGACAGCTTGGCGTTTGTTTTTGTTACTCACGGTTCTTACTGGTTGTTTCTATCCGTTGTTGATGACGGGTATTGCGCAGGGTTGTTTCCCTTGGCAAGCGAATGGCAGTATGCTGATAGAGCAGGATCAGTATTGGGGGTCGCAGTGGATTGGTCAAAATTTTGTGACGCCAGATTATTTCTGGGGGCGTCCATCCGCTACGGCCAATGGGGCGTATAATGGCCTGGCTTCCGGCGGATCACATTTAGGTCCGACCCATCCTGCTTTGCTTGATAGTGTTCGCAAACGCATTTCTGAGCGCAAAACTGGACAGTCACCCATTCCGGCAGATCTCGTGTTGGCATCAGGTAGTGGCTTGGATCCAGAGATCAGTCCTGCTGCAGCTTATTATCAAATGGACCGTGTTGCGACTGCTCGTAATATACCTGTGGCAGAATTAGATCGCTTGATTCAAATGCATACGCAATGGCGTATGTTCGGTTTATTGGGAGAGCCGAGAGTGAATGTTTTGTTATTGAATCACGCTTTGGATCTTTATAAACGGGGATGAGTATGTCACAAGAACGCTCCAATCCAGAACAATTATTGAAACAGGTGCAGCAAGAGGAAGAGAGAAGCAAGCTGGGTAAATTAAAAATTTATCTTGCTGCAGCGCCAGGTGTCGGCAAAACCTATAAAATGCTGCATGATGCTTATCAAAGCAGATTGAAACAGTTGGATGTGGTGGTTGGCATTGTGGCGTCACATGGACGACAAGAAATTAATAACATGCTCCATACATTTGAGATCTTGGCTCCGCAGGTGGTTACCTATCGAGGCAATCCCTATGAAGAGTTTGATTTAGATGCTGCCTTAAAACGCAACCCAGGGCTCATTTTAGTGGATGAAATGGCGCATTCCAATGTGGAAGGCTTGCGTCATGAAAAACGCTGGCAAGACATCAAAGAATTGTTAGATCGTGGGATAGATGTGTATACCACCTTGAATGTGCAGCATATTGAAAGCTTAAAAGATGATGTGGCACAAATTATCCAAGCGCCTGTTAAAGAAACGGTTCCTGATTTCATGTTGGAACGCGCTAATGCGATTGAATTAGTTGATTTGGCGGTTGAGGATTTATTAAAACGGTTGCAAGAGGGGAAAATCTATTTTCCTGAGCAAGTCGATGTGGCGGCAGCGCATTTTTTTCGCAAAGGTAATTTGATTGCATTACGGGAACTGGCCTTACGAGTGACCGCACATTGGGTCGATACGGATGTACGCTCGTATCGTATTGCTTCTGGGATCCAGAGTATTTGGCCGACGAAAGATAAGATTTTAGTCTGTGTTGGGCCGGATAGCCAGTCGCGTACGCTCATTCGTTCTGCGAAACAACTAGCGAGTGGTTTGCAAGCAGAATGGATAGCTGTTTATGTCGACAAACCTAGTATTTTTTTGGCCGAAGGCAAACGCAATCTTGCCATCAAAAACTTACGCTTAGCTGAACAATTGGGCGCGACAACGCATGTCTTGCCTGGCCGCGATATTGTGCAAGCATTGCTCAAGTTTGCACGTGAAGCCAATGTGACTCAAATGATGTTGTCAAAAGACCGTAGCCAGGCATGGCGGTATATGTTTAGGCGTCGTTTGGCAGACGAAGTGATGAAGCATTGTGGTGAAATAAGCGTAACAGTTGTGGGCAGTCATCTCTCCCCCGAGCCTTATCAATTGTCAGAGCGCTATTCGGGTATCTCTTGGCCCTATTACTGGCTTAGTTTGGCAACGGTTGCGTTGGTGACTGGTATCGGTCTGCTGCTTAATCCCTTCTTGACGACCAATGGCATCGCATTGTTCTATATTTTAGGGGTGATAATGGTTGCTTTGGTAGGTCGCCCAGGTCCTGCTGTGTTGACTTCTATTTTGAGCGTAGTTGGGTATGATTATTTTTTTGTCAGCCCAATGTATCAATTAAAAATCCTATCCGTTGGCTCTTTGGTCACGATGGGCATGATGTTTGTGGTCTCTTTGGTCATCAGTTATTTCATGGTATTACAATATCGTGAAGCGAAGATCGCTCGGCAAGTCCAACAACAGACGCGTACATCGTATGATTTTGGTCAAAAATTGTTACGAACACGTGGCAGGAAAGATATTTTATCTCTGGGTACTCAGTATATTGCGCAATCGTTGTCAGCACATGTGTTGATACTTGTGCCTAAAAACGAGCATCTGGAAGTCCAGACGACTTATCCGGATCCTTTTGATCTAAATGAGAAAGAGCTTGCTGTTGCGCAGTGGGTGTATGAAATGGCCCAGCCAGCAGGCCTGGGGACCGACACGCTAAGTTCTGCTACAGCGCTGTATTTTCCTTTGCACACCGCGTCACAACCAGCGATTGGGGTGCTCAGGATCCAACCTCAGGAAAAGACATTATTGAGCGCAGATCAGTTGCGTATTTTGGATGCATTTGTGAATCAACTCGCATTGGCTTTGGAAATTGACCATCTCCAAGAAAAATTCCGTAAGAAACAAGTAAAATTGGAAGTGGCATCCGCCAAAAATGCGTTATTAAAGACGATTTCGCAGCAATTGAATTATCCGTTGCGTTTTATATTAGAAGAGCTGAGCCCAGCTTCGTCACAGAAACCGCATGAGCAGAGCGATTTTGACGTACATGAAGAGTTAACCAAAATCTCATTGGTCAATAATAATATTTTACAAATGATTGAATTTGAAACCCATCATATTCAACTTGAGAAAACCAATGTGGACTTGCCTGATTTGATCCAGCAGACCATCCAACAGTTTCGCAAAGTGCATCATCAGCGTACGATTCAAGTGCAGAACCCTACAACCTTACCCAAACTTAGTCTTGATCCGGCACGGATCCGAATGGTATTTTTAAATTTGTTGGATAATTCCATAAAATACTCTCGACCATTGGCGGTGATTGATATTCGTTTAGAGCGGCAAGAAAAGCATGTTTTAGTGAGTGTGGAAAATAGCGGATCTGAGATAGCGACTGAGGATTTGCCTAAAATATTTAACCCATTTTACCGTAAAACCTCCTCTTATTATCAATCGGACAGCTTAGGTTTGGGATTAACACTCTGCCGAATTAATATCGAAGCACATGGCGGGAAGATTTGGGCTGAAAATCTGCATAAAAAGGGCGGGGTAGCATTGCGGTTTACGTTGCCGTGGTAGGTGGGTTTTGTCACAGCCGTCAGGTTAAGAGAAATAGGTCTAAAAATTTTGTCTTTGCGAGCGCAGCGAAGTAATTCTAAGTTTGAATAGCAATGGCGGCTAGAAATTCGAACGCTTAGTTAAAAAGTTTTTATAATCGGTTAGTTGAAGCCGGCAAGAAGAAGATAGTGCATTAACTGCGCTGATGCGTAAAATTATTGTTATTGCGAATCCTAGAGTTAGAGACTTTGAATCAGCGACTTTGTCAAACATTTAGCCAATAAAAAATGATTTAAAAAACTCGAGTTTAGCAATTTTTAAAAAGGAACTAAATTTGTCGTCATTGCGAACGTAGTGAAGCAACCCAGTACAGCTATTCAACGAAGCATCGATCTGGGTTGCTTCGCTGACGCTCGCAATGACGGATTTTTGTACCAAATTATAAAAACGGCTAAGTTGAGAAAAAATCGCTGAGACATAGTTGATTTAAAAAACTCGAGTTTAGCCATTTTTAAAAAGGAACTAAATTTGTCGTCATTGCGAACGTAGTGAAGCAACCCAGTACAGCTATTCAACGAAGCATCGATCTGGGTTGCTTCGCTGACGCTTGCAATGACGGATTTTTGTACCAAATTATAAAAGCGGCTAAGTCGATAAAAAATCGCTGAGACATAGTTGATCCAGTAGCCTTACTCAGCATTGTATCAGGTCAAAGTCGCTGCTTCGCTGGGCTCGAAAAGACGGCTTTTGATTAGGCCAAGTCTCTATGTTTATGCTGAACAAGTTGCTATAAACGGTTCATCACTCATATTACTGATCGTCACCTCGGCACCAGGTTCAGCCGTGACTTCAATTGTTTTTTCTGCATAAATCGTCATTGATGTTGCTTGACCTGCAGTCAGCGCTCGTCCATTTACGCGACTACCATCCGTGTTTCCTCGGATTTTAATGGTCCTTTTATTGGCACTTGATTTGATTTGGCAAGTGGCGTGGATTGTCCACAAAGAAGAGTTGCTGAGCACCTTGTCTTCATTGGGTTTTAGCGCCAAATTCACATTATACGCTTGTGCTACTTGTGTTGTGAGGAACAGTGTCGCAGTTAAAAAAATCGTTTTGATGGGGGATAACATCGCATAATCCTTATGTCATGTTCGTATGCCTGATTATACACTGTATTTGTTTAAAAATCAAGCAAGATGATGCAAATGTGTATATGTATTGGGCGCAATTGTGCTGTAATTTGCGAACATTAGCATATAGGACTAAGCTAAATTTATACTAGTTAATTCTGGAGAGTAAGACATGCGGAAATCGGTGATTTTATGCTTATTGACAACGGCTATCTCAGCCCAGGCCGCAGAGGATGCTGCTGTACCGCACAAGTCTCAGAAAGATCATGGCTTGCATTTGGATTGGTTAGACAGGTCTGTTGCACCGCAGCAGAATTTTAATCAATTCGCCAATGGGAGATGGAAAGAAACGAACCCAATTCCTGCAGAGTATTCAAGTTGGGGATCCTTCTCCGTGTTACAACAAAAAAACTTACAGGACATTCATGCTATGTTGCAAGAATTGTCCGATAAAGAACAGCTCAAACCAGGTAGTATTGAGCAAAAAATAGCAGATTTCTATTTCTCTGGTATGAATGTGGAAACCATTGATAAGCAGGGTGTTGCACCGTTGCAGGAAGAGTTCGATCGTGTGCAAGCCATTCATTCGGTCGCGAGTTTGCAAGCAGAAATAGAACATATGCATCATTATGGTATCGATGCCGTGTTTGCTTATGGGAGCATGCAAGATTTTAAAGATAGTAGCAAAATGATAGGTGCTTTGGGTCAGGCTGGGTTGAGCTTACCGGATCGAGATTATTATCTTAAATCAGAAGAGAAATTCCAGAAAATTCGCAAAGCATTTGTACGGCATATGCGGACTGTGTTTCAAATGCTTGGCGATTCGCCCACTGAGGCAGCACAAGAAGCCGAAACGGTGTTGCGGATGGAAACACAATTAGCCAAGGGCTCTTTGTCACAAATTGCCCAACGAGACCCTCTCGCTGTGTATCATATGATGACGCCACAAGAATTAGGGCAAATCAGCCCTCATTTTGATTGGGTGCAGTATTTGAGATTTATGGGGCAAGAGAAACAGACGTCTCTCAATGTTGGGATGCCGGAATTTATCCGCACCTTTGATCAGATGTTAACGACTACCTCTTTGGCAGACTGGAAAGTGTATTTGCGCTGGCATTGGATAGACGAGGTTGCTGGCTATCTTTCTCAACCTTTTGTGGAAGAGGATTTTAAAATGACAAAGACCATCTCAGGTGCACAATCTTTACCACCGCGTTGGAAACAAGTGGTTGGTACTGAATCAAGCGTTTTGGGCTTTGCGGTGGGTGAAGCTTATGTCAAACAACATTTCTCAGCTTCTGATCGGCAGCAAGTGATTGATATGATTGCCCATATTCGTAAAGTGCTACGTGGGGATTTGGCGCATTTGCAATGGATGACGGAAAAAACGAGACAAGCTGCGATTAAAAAATTAGATAGGATTGAAGAACGCGTTGGCTATCCTGATAAATGGTGGGATTATTCTTCATTGAGTATTGATAGAAGTTCTTATGTTTGGAATGTATTACGCGCAAGTGAGTTTTTAGTGCAACGCGATTTAAATAAAATTGGAAAACCCATTGATCGAACCGAATGGGCGATGACACCACAAACGGTGAATGCTTATTACGATGCCTCAATGAACACGATTAATCTGCCATCTGGGATCCTCCAAGCTCCTTATTTTGATGCCAATGCACCATTAGCGGTCAATTATGGTGCCATTGGTGTGGTCATAGGGCATGAAATTACGCATGGATTTGATGATCAAGGATCTCAGTTTGATGGGGACGGTAATTTGAACAATTGGTGGACACCAACCGATCTGGAAAAATTTAAGGTAGCCACACAATGCATTATCGATCAATATTCGCAGTACAAAATTAATGGTGAGGTGGCGGTGCAGGGACCGTTGGTGGTAGGGGAAGCTACGGCAGATTTGGGCGGTTTGATTTTGGCGTACCGTGCTTTTCATGCGGCTGAAGCTTATCATCATCAACCAACTATCCAAGGGTTTACGCCTGATCAGCAATTCTTTTTAAGTTTTGCGCATATTTGGACAAACAATATTCGACCCGAATATGCTCATAATCTGATTTTGATTGATCCGCATCCTCCTGCGATGTATCGTGTGAATGGGACTTTAGCCAATAGTGCTGACTTCAAACGTGTTTTTTCTATCCCTGACAATAGCCCGATGGTCAATATGACACCTTGTATGATTTGGTAACATATACTAGACAAAAACTTCAGATTGTGGTCGCGTGCAGTATATTATACTATTGCGGCATCTTGCTCAAATAGTGGATTTTTTACGTGAAATCATATTTATTATTGGTTTTGTTAGGCCTCGTTACTTTCAATACTTATGCTGGGTCAACGCATATTCAGCATATTATTAAAAATAAAACGCCCTTTGAGTTTTACTACACCGTCATTCCTGCAACAGAAGTCCCCGCAGCGTTTTCGTGTAACTGTGTCGGTGTGATTGGCCCTGGAGAGCAACACATTTGTGATTGTTTCAGTCAATTAGAAAACGCAGAGCGGCGCTACCGTCTGGAGTATATGAAAAATATCTCTCCCACATTTCGCTTGAGCTCAACCTATGCTGCTGGATCAGAGGTTGCTATCACCTGGGAGCTGGTATTTGATTCCTATTGGGAGTGGCTTGGAGTGAAGTCTAGCGATAAGCCGTTAGGGTAGATCGTTGAGCTTAACTGCCGTGCACGCTTTGTCTTTAGAAGTAACCTTGGTAACCAATAATATGACTGAGTTTTCAAGAGGGAAGGGTTTGTCTCTTGAAAATTGGGTGTGACATTCTCTAAAGTTTGACTTTTGCATCGTTTTTCTCGATAGTTGGAATAACTTTGTTTTTAGGATGTAGCGTTCCGCGCTGTTGGGCCGACGCCCAACCTACATTTGAATTGGTTTCAAAGGATGGATAGGGAAATATCATGTGGAAAAGGCTGTTGTTGTGTTGTATTGTTTTGCTGTCTGCCTGCAAAGACAAACCCCTGCGTTATAATGGTTATTTTGATGCAGATTTAACGTATCTTTCTAGTGATTTTCCTGGACGTTTGAGTCATTTGGACGTCAAGCGAGGGCAATCTGTGAGGCGGGACCAATTGTTATTCAAACTTGAGCAGACCAATGAGCATTATAGCGTACAAAATAGTGAATTGACGCAACGTAATTTGGAAGCGCAACGTCAAGGGATTTTGGCTCAGCTCACCTATAATGACATCAATTATCGCCGTACTAGGCAAATCAGAACCCAAGATGCTGCGAGCCAAAATGATTTGGATTTGGCTACTGAGCAATTGGCGATCTTAAAGAGTCAACTAGCCGCTCTTGATTCTCAACTCCAAAGCAGTCAAGTGGATACTGCCGATAGAAAGTGGATGCTGTCGCGTAAAATGAGCGTAGCGCCTGACGATGGGATTATTTTTGATACCTATTATACCCAAGATGAATTTGTCCAAGGGGGCCAGCCCATCTTGGCATTGATTACTCGCCATAATATCAAAGTTATTTTTTTCGTGAATGAAGAAGAGCTTACTCGTATTCACATTCAACAAAAAGTGAGTATTTCTAGTGATGGCAATGCCAAACTTGCCGTAGGGCAGATTTCTTATATTGCTAATATTGCTCAATATACCCCGCCTATTATTTATTCACGCGAACAACGTAGTAAATTAGTCTTTAGAGTGGAAGCGCGTATTGATAAGCCTGATTTGAATAAGATCCATTTGGGGCAACCTGTTTCCATCGAGTTCTCTTCATGACGACGAATGCCATTGATGTTCAAGGCCTTACCAAAGTATTTAATGGTAAAACAGTGGTGGATCATGTCTCGCTTACCGTAAAGCGTGGCACAGTTTTTGGTTTTCTTGGTGCCAATGGCAGCGGCAAAACTACGATGATCCGGATGATTTGCGGGTTGCTGAGTCCAACGGAAGGCACAGGTAATTGTTTGGGTTACGACATCAAAACGCAATCTGCTGACATCAAACTGAAAATTGGGTATATGCCACAAAAATTTAGTTTGTATCATGATTTGACTGTCAGTGAAAACTTACAGTTTTTCGCAGATATTTATAAAATGCAAGAATCGAAGCAAGCCATCGAGAATATCATTGAAGAACTTGAACTAGAGCCGTATCGTCATATCAAAACGGGTAATTTATCAGGAGGATGGAAACAGAGATTGACGCTCGCTTGTTGCCTATTGCACAAGCCTGATGTGTTGTTTCTCGATGAACCTACCGCAGGGGTCGATCCTAAAGCTCGTAAGGATTTTTGGAGCTATTTGCACAAAGTTGCTATTCGCGACGGGACAACCGTATTGATTACCACGCATTATATGGATGAAGCTGAAAAGTGCACGGATTTGGCTTATATTAGCTTAGGTAAGCTGCTGTATTCTGGCCCTACTAAAAATTTGATCCCATTTTCGCAAGTCAAAGCGTATCAAGTCACTGTGGCACGCGAAGATACAAACCAATTGAGTGAGTTGATCCTCCATAGCTATCCTGGATTATTAATGTTGTTTGCTAATAACGAATGGCGCATTTCATCTCGGAATCAAGTACTTTTGACCGAGTTCTTTAAAGATGAAAAAATACTTCAAGTGAAGGAAGTACCGCCTAGTTTTGAAGAGGTTTTTATAGGGCTGATGCAATGAATTTACGTTCAACGCCTTTTTTACGAGTTTTTGGGCTGATTCGCAAAGAGTTTATTTTGGTTTTTCGGGATCGTGGTACGATTGCTATGCTGATTATGCTCCCGATTATGCAACTGTTGGTCTTTGGTTTTGCCATTGATTTGGATCCGAAAAATCTGCCTACCGCGATCATTAGTTATGATCACAGTCCGTTAACGCGCCTGTTTATCAGTAATTTACAAACATCGCGGTATTTTAAGGTGGTTGATACACAAGGAGAAGATGAGCACAAAGTGAATCAAATGCTCGAAACGTCGAAGATCAGTTTTGTGCTGACCATACCAGCGGATTTTACTCGAAAATTCATGCGAGGCGAAAATCCTGAGCTTTTGGTCGAAATAGATGGCTCCGATCCTGGGAGTAGTGCAAGCGCTTTGAGTCACATCCAACCCATATTAAATTTGAGTATTGATGAATTTGCGCAACGTGGATTGCAAACAGATGTTCATTTGCCCTTGCATAGAACCGCAAATTTGATCACCCATCGTCTCTATAATGAAGCAAATGTGAGTGCTTTTAACATTATTCCAGGATTGATGGGGGTTTTATTGAGTATGACCTTGGTGATGCTCACTGCGACGGCCATTACCTCTGAATTTGAGTCTGGTAGTATGGAAATGTTGTTGAGCACACCTTTGCGACCGATGGAGATTATTGTAGGGAAATTAGTCCCTTATATTGTCCTGGGATACCTTCAATTAACCTCGGTGCTCATTTTTGGTAAATTACTCATTCATATCCCTATTCAAGGCAGTTTATTATTGCTGTACCTTGCATCTGCGCCGTTTATCATCGCTAATTTAATGGTTGGCATGATATTTTCAACCTTTGCGAAAACAACCATGCAAGCGATGCAATTAAGTATTTTTTTCACGCTCCCATCTATATTTTTATCTGGCTATATTTTTTCATTTTACGGAATGCCAATCTGGGCCAGAGCCATTGGCTCCTGTATGCCTATGACGTATTTTGTGAGAATTACACGGGGTATTATGTTAAAAAACAATGATTTTTGGCAGATTATGCTCAATGTTTTCCCTATTTGCATTATTGCGGGGGGGTTAATTCTTTTGGCCATGAAGGTAATGAGAAGGACGTTAGATTAAATGAGCGTATTGAGTCGGAGCAGCATAACAGTCATAGCCATCCTTAGTTTGCTAGGGTGTACGTCGCTCATGCAAAAACCCACACAGATTGTTGCGCCCAAATCTACACGCTCGGGTACCAAAATAGTCGCTCAGCAGCCCAGCGTGCATCAAGCAGCATGGTGGAAAAAAATGCATGATCCAGAGTTGGACCACTTAATTGCGCTAGCCCTGGCTAAAAATAACGCTTTGCAAAGTGCTAGTGCTAATATTTTACAGGCCCAAGCTCAGTTACAAGAAGCGCGTTTTGCATGGCTGCCAACACTCCAGGCTACAGGAAATGGCTTTGTGGGCGGCGGCTGGGATAGTCATTACCATCCGGAAGGGTCATTGGCGGCTATTCCTGGGTTGTCCAAAGTAGGCTCTATCCATTTCCGTGGGTATTTTGGTGGCTTTGTACCTAAATATTCGTTGAATATCTTGGAAAATATTTACCAAAATAGCTATGCAACGGAGTCGCTTGCCATGCAGGAGGCCATGTATCAGTCGACTCGCATCAGCATTATTAGTCAAGTTAGCGGTGCCTACTTTATGCTCTTGGGGCAACGGGCACAATTAAACGATCAACGCCAATACCTCCAAGATCTTAAAAAAATTCGCCAATTAGAAGGGAGTAGGTATCGCCACGGGGCGAGCGATGCTACGATTATTACTGATTTAGATCGTCAAATTGAAAGCGATACTACTAATCTCAGTTCGTTAGAAAATAGTATTGCGCAAGTAGAGAATGCTATTCAAATATTGCTGGATCGTAATCCCGGTCCGCTGGCCCAATATGGCGATGTGAATCACTTGCCTGTCAAAGGTCTTATTCCAGCCAATATCTCATCAGAAGTCTTAAAAAAGCGCCCAGATATTTTGAGTGCAGAACACAATTTAAACATGGCAGAGGCTAAAGTTGGCGTAGCCTATGCTAATTTCTTCCCTATGCTTTCTCTGACTGATTTAGTTGGCTCATCGTCGATAGAGATGATTCATTTGTTGAAACTGAGCACTTCATTATGGGTGTTGCAAGGTGCGGCTAGTCTGCCATTACTGAATGGTGTGTCCTATGCCCAAATTAAAGAAGCCAAAGCGGGTTATTTGGCGGCTTATTATAATTATGCCCAAACCCTACGCTCAGCATTCGCGGATGTGGATAATAGTTTGACCAATCAACAAATAATGTATGCGATCTACCAGCGTCAATCCAAAGCCTTGCAGAGCGCTCAAAAATCTTATTCTTTAGCCTTGGCACGTTACAAAGCTGGTGCAAAAGATTATCGCGATGTGCTCAATGCCAAATTGTTGGTCGATTCTGCCAAATTAAACGTCACTCTTGCCAAAATGCAGCAATTGGATAGCATCGTGGAGGTGTATCAGTCTTTGGCAATGTGAACGACATTGTGTGAGGTCGATGTTTATCCTCATGATAGGAAATGAAGCATTAGGTCATCTCTATGACAACGATGGCTTTTCTAATTTTCTAAGTGGTTCGACACCGAAGCGTTGAGTGTGTTGTTGCCTGAGTGAAGCGCAGAGAAATCCGGGAATACAAACATTTTGAATAACGGTTTTTGTGACTTATATTTAAACTACCCGCCTTTTATTTTGCGACATAGTGGTATATAACACCCATTCTTAATGATATTAGAGGTAAAAAATGACCTTTAATAGCTATCGCTCAAAGACAAATTACAGTTCAATGTGGACTACATTGAGGAATGGCGCTTTGCGAGAGGTAATTAACACTTCTTGTCGAAAATATGAGTCAGAATGTAAAGATGTATTGCTAGGTATCATCGCTAATTTAAGATCTAATCCTTTGATAGGTCTAGATACTGAAAAGAGTATCGAAGCGTTAGAAAAGAGTCTTGCAAAGAATATAGAAGTTTTATTTGCTTCGGAATGTGATGCATATGATCTACAATTTTTTCGACTTCAATTTGAGCGTTCACTTCGAGTGTTTGAAAACGATTTGATCTTGAAGTCAAATGATAACAGTTGGAGTGCAGCTATTGAACGTCTATACTTAACGACTGTCAAGCCTCTGCTTATGAAATTGCTTGGTATTATTTTGGGTATATTTCTTAGTCCTGTACTGCCGTTCTCTTCTACTGCAAGAGATTATGTTGGTTCTTTTTTCAGGTCGCATCTTGGTAATACCTTATACAATGAATTCAAGGATCTTCGTAGTAAAATAGAGAAACATGCTACTGAACAGAATCATGTTGTAGAAGAAGAGAAAATAACACTGAAAGGAAAAGGATACTAGCGACGTATCCATCAGCGATCTGTAACTGTAGCATGGGTGGGGTCAGTATTGTAGCATGAGCTACAATACACCCGAGCTACGGTTATCCCAATATGCTAGGAACAAAAATCCTGCGATCCCTACGGCCAATGCAATGGGAATCACCCCAACGCCATATATAAATGCGCGTGTTACATGCGTTCCGCCTGCTGCAGTAATCACATATCCAATCACCGAATGAAACGCATAGCCAAAGCTCATGATGATCATATTTGCCACGGCCGTGGTCAGGCCAGTGAGATGGTCATCTACATAGGTAGAGGCCTTGTAAATGGCCAAAACCTGGTATGCACAGCATATTCCTACCAAGACAAAACTGATACTGATACTCGTGACGGTGAGTACACCAGCAACCAATGCGCTAAAGACCAAGAACATGACCATGCCAGCTGCTGTAACGGTTCCCAAATAATATCCGGTTTTTTCTGCGATCAAGCTCAGGACTGGTGCGCCGAAACACATACCTATAAAAACCATAGAAGGGAGGTAATTGGCGGTTGTGGCATTCAAACCATATACTTGTTTTAGAAATTCCGGCCCCCATACATCGGAAAATCCTTCTAAAGGTCCCAGCATCAGCCCTGCAAAGCAGCACAATAGGATTACTTTGCTATTAGTCAGAACATTTTTGACATTGGTTATCACAGACGCGTGGCGATTAGGGGTTACTTCTGGGACGATAAGATAAGTGATGCAAGCCAGTAAAACCCCCACGCTAGCAAATATTTCTACCACCATTTTATAGCCCAATATATGACACATATGACTCACCGGTCCGCCACCATAAATAGCACCTATCAGACCTATCGTGACCGACAGACTCAGCATTCGGGAAAATTGTTTTTCTTGAAAGCCTAAACGTATGACTTTAAATGTCCCCAGGATGGCGGCAGAAGAACCTATGCCTATCAGCGCTCTTCCTATCAAGGGGTAAATCCAATTATCAGCAAAAATGATTGGCAGTAGGCCTATGACGGTCAGTAACATACATCCTGACATCACTTTTCTTGGTCCAAAACGATCCAACATGATGCCAATAGGCAAATGGACCAAAGAGTAGCCAATATAATACACCCCTGAAAATTGCCCGAAGACGGCCGCATCAATATGAAATTGTCGGGTGATATCTTCTAACATAATACTGGGCATCACCCTGAGGACGTATTGGTACGCATAGAATAGGGATGCGATCATCCAAACAAACCACGCCATTCTTCTTGAGGTTGACATTTTTTCTCCACATTAGATCTTTATTTAAATGTAGGTTGGACCGTTGGCCCAACAAGCGTGGGTAGCACACCATACTTTGATGATGTGGCGCTTCGCGCAGTTGTTGGGCCGAGGTCCAACCTACATTTGATATAAATTATTGTATCTTATTTTTGGGGGCATATTATTGCAAGGATTGGATTGGATGGTTTTATTTTGATATAAAATGCCAACTAAATTCATTATATAGGCATAAAATATCGTTGCAATCTAATCGACCCTAAATGCATCCACTAAAAAAGCATGGATTTCTTTGGGATCAGCCAGGCCTTTGGTGAGTTTCATGGCTTGGCCGATTAAAAAGGCCAGCACTTTTTGATCGCCTGCTTGGAATTGAGCAATTTGCTTGGGAAAGTTCTCGAATAACTGAGCTTTGAGGGCTTCTAAATCTAAAGTTTGAGCCTGGTAACCGCTCCCGGAGATCAGGGCGTCGACTTCTTGGTTAGTGGTGAATAATTGTTGTAGGATATCTTTAGCGACTTTATCGGAAATACTGCGCTCTGCCACACGCGAGAGCAAATTACCCAATTGGTGAGGGGTAACGGTAATGCTGGCAAAGGTCTGATTTTGTTCTTTGAGCGCAGCTGCTAAAGGTCCTTTTAACCAATTGGTCATGAGCTTCACAGGTGCTTGTGTGTGCTGTTTGCAGGCATCGTAAAATCGTATCAATGCGGGAGAAGATAATAGATAGTCGATATCGTCTGGGTTGGTGATGCCATCTTTTTCTAAGCGCTCCCGGATGTGCTCTGGCAGCTCGGGCATTTGAGTCTGAAGATGTTGTAATAAGCTATCTTCAATAAATACTGGTAACAAATCAGGATCTGGGAAATATCGATAATCATTGACATTTTCTTTATCGCGCATGGAGATAGTGGTGTTGGTCCCTTCATGATATAAGCGCGTTTCTTGAATGACGGGTTGTTGTGTATCCAGTAGGGCGGCTTGGCGGTTTTGCTCAAAAAATATCGCTTTTTCTATAAAGCGAAAAGAGTTTAAATTCTTTAATTCGACGCGCGTTCCTAATGTTTGTGTACCAGGACGTTTGAGTGATAAATTTACATCACATCGAAACGAGCCTTCCTGCATATTGCCATCGCAGATATTTAAAAATCGTAATAATTGATTCAAGGTTTTTAAGTAGATCACAACATCTTCAGCAGAACGCAAACAAGGAGCCGTGACAATTTCTAGCAAAGGCACCCCGGCACGGTTTAAATCGACTTGTGTTTCATGTGAAGTATGCACTAATTTACCGGCGTCTTCTTCCAAATGGGCATGCGTAATCGTGACACGTAGTGGTTCTCCGCGATGGCTTATTATCATAATATGGCCACCTTGAATAAACGGTCGGCGAAATTGACTGATTTGATACCCTTTGGGTAGATCGGGATAAAAATAATTTTTTCGTTCGAAATAAGACAATTGATTGATTTGGCCTTGAACGGCCATACCAAATTGCAACGCTAGGTGAAGCGCTGCTTCATTCAATACAGGCAGGGTACCAGGGAATCCAGCATCAATGATATTAGCTTGTGAGTTTGGGCTGGCTCCAAAGAGTGTAGGTGCATTGGAAAATAATTTGGTTTTTGTATTCAATTGGGCATGAACTTCAAGTCCAATCACCGTTTCCCAGCTCATTATTCTGCTCCTGTTTGATCAGACGCATGATCAGGGGGAATCCTATTATGCCAATCTGTATCTTTTTGATAAGCGTGTGCGATTTGTAACAAAGTGGCCTCAGAAAAGTGAGAACCAATTAATTGCATTCCAATCGGTAAATTGTTTTGAAAACCAATCGGAATCGAAAGCGCAGGCAGGCCGGCCAAATTGGCTGCAACGGTAAAAATATCGGATAACTGGCAAATCAATGGATTGGAAGTTGATGCGCCGATTGGGAATGCAACCGTGGGCGTAGTAGGCCCAAGCAATACATCAACGTATGACAGCATTTCTTGTAGTTCTAGGCTAATCAAATGACGCACTTTTTGTGCTTGCAGATAATGTGTCTCAAAGTTTTCTGAAGCTAGAATATAGGTGCCGGTTAGAATCCGTCTTTTGACCTCGGATCCAAATCCTTCTGCTCTAGAATGGGTGATTAATTCACGTAAGTTCGCGGCATGTTTGCTGCGGTGGCCAAATCGAATGCCATCATAACGTGACAGATTAGAAGAGGCTTCGGCCCAAGCCAAAGCGTAATAACAGGAGATCCAATGCGCATAGTGCTTCAAATCCACTTCGACAAATTCCGCGCCAGCTTGCTTCAAGACATCAATGGCCTTCCAAACCGCAGATTGGATAGTCTGATCCACCTCCGGATGAAAAAAACAGGACGGTAGACCAATTTTTATAGAGCGAATAGATTGGTTCAATGTGTCCATATAATTGGGAATTTTATAGGCAATGGAGGTAGAGTCTAATTCATCGAAGCCAGCAATAGCCGGTAATGTAAACGCGAGATCTTCAGCACTTGCGGCGATTAAGCCAATTTGATCAAAACTAGAAGCGTAAGCGACCAAACCATAGCGGGATACCAAACCGTAAGTGGGTTTGAGTCCACTGACACCACAGAGTGCCGCAGGCTGGCGAATGGAACCACCTGTATCGGAGCCTGTGGCAAAAGGAACCAAGCGTGCTGCTACCGCTGCTGCTGATCCACCGGACGACCCACCAGGCACCGTATTTCGTTGCCATGGATTGGCAACTGGACCAAAAAAACTGGTTTCATTGGAAGAGCCCATCGCAAATTCATCAAGATTGGTTTTTCCCAGTACAACACAACCTTCAGCGTTCAAACGCTTTACGACCGTTGCATCATAAGGCGCTCTAAAGTTGGCCAACATCTTAGAACCACAAGTGGTGAGTGCATTTCGTGTGCAAATATTGTCTTTATGTGCCATAGGCAAGCCCGTCAAGGGAGATGCTAAGCCTTGATGAATACGTTGATCAGCATGTTTGGCAGACAGGATGGCTTGTTCTTCGTCGATGCTGATGAATGCGTTCAATGGTTGAAATGCAGAGATGCGATTTAAATAATGCATACACAATTCAACAGCAGAAATCTTTTTGCTTTGTAACGCTTGGCTTAAAGCACTTAAACTGAGGTGATGTAGCATATTAGGAGCCTTTCATTATAAGAGGTACTTTGTATACACAGTCAACAAATTCTGGTGCAGTTTGTTCGAGATCATGGATGTTTGGCACGATCACCCGACTATCCGGGCGTAAATATTGGGTGACTGAAGTAGGGTGTTGCAAGGGGGAAACATGGGTAGTATCGACGGTTTGGAGATGTTGGATATCTTCAATGATGGCACGACATTCCTGTAATTGACGTGCGACGTCCTCCACATCTAAATAGGCTAAGTGCGCAATATGTTCGAGTTGTTTAGTGGTAATAGCCATGTTTATTCCATTTAGTAATTTCGACGCAGGAATTCGAGCAAGACCGTTCCTGTCAATGTACTAGTTAATTGTTAATAGACTCCGTTTATAGCATAATCATTTTATCTTTTATAACTTAAGATGATAACGCATGAAAAATAATAAAACAAATCTAAATGCCATGGATCGCCGCGTTTTTAAATACTGGGAAGCTTTGTACCTGGCATTTTATTCCAGTCGACTTTATGTTGATGTTGGTAAGCGCTGGCGCGGGTTTGGCTTGGCATATTTTTTTCTTGTTATCGCGATTGCCGTGATACCATTGAGTATCAAATCTATACTTATGTTGAATGCTTATTTTGATGATCAGATCATATTCCCTTTGCAAAAAATGCCTCAATTTGAAATCAAAAACGGTAAACTGTCATTCGACTCTTTCATGCCTTATTTGATAAAAAACAAAAATGGTGATGTGGTCATAGTAGTGGACGATAAAGTGAATTTGACGGAAGTGAATTATGCCTATCCACATTGGATGTTGTTTATTACGGCTGATTGTTATTACAGTAGAATGCCAGCACCTTCTTTTTTTAAGGATACGCCGTTCGAGAGTGATAATTTGCATTCTAAAGATGTAACCATGCAACCTTTCGCAGAGATTCAGTCAGGTTCGTTTTCGGGAGGTGCATGGCTTGAGCAAGCGGGTATTGGTCAAACAAAATGGTATTTTCTCTTTTCCATTTATCCTTCTTTAGTGGGGTTTTTATATGGCATATTTACTGTGTTATTGCTATTTGTAGCAATTTTAGCAAAAGTGGTTGCCCATATGTTTTTAAACTATAAAATTAGTTTTGGAAACAGTTATCGCTTATTGTTGGTCTCGTCTGGCTCTGGTGTGAGCATATTTATTATGAGCCTAAGTTTTGGTCAATTACCTCTGATGGGTTTGTATTTACTAGCAAGCATTTCTCTGTACTTTTGTTACGCTATTTTGTGTTTAAAACGTGAAAGTAAGCAGATGGTATTGGCATAGTTCAGGATGGGTTACAAAGTACTGGGAGATCCCGTCATCTGCCATTCGGGCACCTTCCCCAGGGGGCCTACGCTGTTCACAGGGTAGCACCTAAGGAGAAGGTGCCCGGCAGGGCGGATGAGGGGATCCTCAAGACTGCCCGCGGGAGAGTTATGGTTTTATCGGTTCTTTTATTCTACTGCTTCCGTCACTTTATCTACCATAGAAAAATTCAATTCTAAAATAGCGCTATCACCTAAGCGTTCCAAATTGACACTGACTTTCTCACGGTCGATTGGGATATACTTGGCAATGACGTTTAGGATTTCCTCTTGCATTTTGGGTAAATCTGTCAGTTTAGGTAAACAATCTGGGGTGTTGTGTTTGGAACGTTCATGCGAAATGATTATTTGCAAGCGCTCTTTGGCAACAGACGCAGTCGAAGGTTTTCGTTTACGAAGGTATTTGAAAAGACTCATGCTTTGGCATCCTCCCTGTGTTTACCAAACAAACGCTGAAATATATTTTTGCGTTCTACATTGATGAATCGCATGGGTCGATCTTCTCCCAAGAAACGTGCGATAGCATCTTGATAGGCCGCACCTGCATCACTTTCTTCATCTAAGATCACGGGCGTGCCGGTATTAGATGCTTTGAGGACGGCTTTCGACTCTGGAATGATGCCGATTAAGGGAATGGCAAGAATATCTTGTACGTCTTGGACAGACAACATATCCCCTCGTTCTACGCGTTCTGGATTGTAGCGTGTTAAGAGCAAATGCTCTTTAATGGGTTCTTTGCCTTCCATTGCACGCTTGGTTTTGCTGGATAAAATACCAAGGATACGATCGGAGTCGCGAACGGACGATACTTCAGGGTTCGTCACAATGATAGCGTGGTCTGCAAAATGCATCGCCATCAATGCGCCAGATTCGATGCCTGCGGGTGAATCGCAAATGATGTATTCAAATTCTTTCGCCAGATCTTCAAGGACTTTTTGCACGCCTTCTAAGGTGAGTGCATCTTTGTCGCGCGTTTGTGACGCTGGCAGGATATACAAATCAGGGATCCGTTTATCCTTGATGAGCGTTTGGCGGATAGTCGCTTCCCCGTTGATGATA
This sequence comes from Legionella genomosp. 1, assembly GCA_945878975.1. Taxonomy (GTDB): domain Bacteria; phylum Pseudomonadota; class Gammaproteobacteria; order Legionellales; family Legionellaceae. The sequence goes on along the minus strand of CAMCUM010000005.1, from coordinate 50,764 downwards.
TTGATAAAATCATACACAACTCGGCGTTCACAGCCCATGATGAGGTCAAGATTCCTTAATCCAATATCAAAATCAATGACGACCGTCTTATGGCCACGCATAGCCAACCCAGTTGACAATGCCGCAGAGGATGTGGTCTTTCCAACGCCCCCTTTGCCAGAGGTGATCACAATAATATTAGCCAAAACACGCTCCTCTATTTTTCTTTAAAAATCAATTAGGGATTAGTCTACACGCTATTAGGTTATCAATTCAATAGGCGTCATACATGAATTTAATGTAGTTTGAGCTAAGGCCCAATCTACTTTATATTCGCACAGATTTCTGGATATTTTTTTAGTTATGATATAGAATAACACATCTTTTTTTATCATTGGATTTGCCTATGTCATTGCCCATTTTGCAACAAGCTTTGACCTTTGATGATGTGTTGTTGTTACCTGCCCATTCTACCATATTGCCACGTGATGCTTCCTTGCAAACGGCGCTGACTCGAGATATCCGTTTGAATATGCCTTTGGTGTCTGCGGCGATGGATACTGTGACTGAGGCACGTTTGGCTATTGCAATGGCGCAAGAAGGGGGCATTGGTATCATTCATAAAAATATGAGCATCCTTGCCCAAGCGGAAGCAGTCCGTCGGGTTAAAAAGTTTGAAAGTGGGATGGTGAAAGATCCTATTTCTGTTAGTTCGGACATCACGGTTGCCGAATTACTGGAAATTATGATTAAGCATAGTATCTCGGGCGTCCCAGTGGTGGAAGGTGAAAGTTTGATTGGTATTGTGACCAGTCGAGATATTCGTTTTGAATCCAATTTAGATCAAGCTGTGTCCGCAGTGATGACACCTAAAAAGCGCTTGGTGACGGTGAGAGAAGGGGAGAGTCGTGATGAAATCTTCCGTTTGTTGCATAAACACCGTCTTGAAAAATTATTGGTTGTGAATGATGACTTTTATCTTCGTGGTTTGATTACAGTAAAAGATATCCAAAAGGCCCAAGAAAACCCTTATGCTTGCAAAGATCAATCGGGCCAATTACGCGTTGGCGCTGCGGTGGGTGTTGGAGAGGGGACTGATGAACGGATCCGGGCTTTGATTGATGCTTCTGTGGACGTGCTCGTTGTGGATACTGCACATGGGCATTCGCAAGGGGTTTTGGATCGAGTGAAATGGATCAAAAAATATCATCCTGAAATCCAAGTGATTGGTGGAAATATTGCGACTGGCCAAGCTGCAAAAGATTTGATGCAAGCCGGTGTTGATGCGGTCAAAGTTGGGATTGGACCTGGTTCCATTTGTACGACTCGCGTGGTAACTGGGGTTGGCGTGCCACAAATATCTGCTATCGCTAATGTTGCGGCAGCGGTACAAGGTGCTGTGCCTATTATTGCCGATGGTGGGATTCGTTTTTCAGGGGATGTGTGCAAAGCATTAGCGGCAGGAGCGGATACTGTGATGCTTGGTTCAATTTTTGCTGGCACAGAAGAGTCTCCCGGCGAAATCGAGTTGTTTCAAGGTCGTACGTACAAAGGATACCGCGGTATGGGGTCCATTGGTGCCATGTCACAAGCGCAAGGCTCTAGCGACCGCTATTTTCAAGATTCAAAATTAGGCACAGACAAATTGGTGCCAGAAGGGGTAGAAGGTCGTGTGCCATATAAAGGGCCGATTTATGCCATCATTCATCAAATATTAGGCGGATTACGCTCATGTATGGGGTATCTAGGTGTCCCTACAATTGAAGCGTTACATCAGGATGCTCAATTTGTCCAAGTCACGCACGCTGGGATCCGTGAATCACATGTCCATGATGTTCATGTCACCAAGCAAGCGCCGAACTATCAAGTTCATGAGAGCGGAGGGTTTTAAGATTACGCTAATTAAAGAGAATCCCATTCTAATTTTAGATTTTGGTTCACAGTATACACAGTTGATTGCACGCAGACTCCGTGAAATGGGTGTGTATTGTGAGATTCATCCTTACCATGTCAAGGCTGATGTCTTGCAGGATTTAAAGCCTTGCGGGGTTATTTTGTCGGGTGGCCCATCTAGTGTGACCTTAGAGACTGTCTGTGCCCCGGATTGGGTGTTTAGTTGTCAGTTACCGCTGCTCGGGATTTGTTACGGCATGCAAACGATGGCTGCTCAATTAGGTGGGAAAGTGCAAGCATCTTCTTCGCGAGAGTTTGGCTATGCTGAGTTATCGATTCCTCAACACGCTGGTTTGTTTGCTGATGTGGTATTTGAGGAGCAAGATAAGCCAAGTTTAGATGTTTGGATGAGCCATGGTGACAAGGTCACTCAAGTGCCGCCTAATTTTACGGTCATTGCGACCACTACCAATACGTCGATTGCCGGTATGGCCGATGAACAAAAGCATTGGTATGGATTGCAGTTTCACCCAGAAGTGACGCATACCCCACAAGGCAAGGCTATTTTAAGACGCTTTGCGGTGGACATTTGTCATGCGCAGACGCATTGGACAACCGATTATATTATCGATGAGATGATCGATACTGTGCGGGAGCAAGTGGGCACAGACGGTGTTCTCTTGGGATTATCAGGTGGCGTCGATTCTTCGGTTGTAGCAGCACTCTTACATCGTGCGATTGGCAAACAACTTGTCTGTGTGTTTGTGGACACAGGACTCTTGCGCCAAAATGAGATGGCGCATGTCAAAGCTATGTTTGCTGATCATATGGGGATTCATATCATTTGGGTGAATGCCGCCGCAGAGTTTTATGCTGCTTTGGCAAAGCAAGATTGTCCAGAAACCAAGCGTAAAATCATTGGCAAGCTTTTTATTGATATTTTTGAGCGCGAAGCCAAAAAATTGTCTTCTGTGACGTGGTTGGCACAAGGTACGATTTATTCGGATGTCATTGAGTCTGCGTTGTCGCAGCAAGCAGGCATTTCCGAAGTGATTAAATCGCATCATAATGTTGGCGGTTTGCCAGATACCATGCAGTTGAAATTAGTAGAGCCACTACGTTTTTTATTTAAAGACGAAGTACGGCAGCTGGGTTTGAAATTAGGCTTGCCTGCAACGATGATTCAACGTCATCCTTTTCCTGGGCCAGGTTTGGGTGTCAGAATACTGGGTGAAATCAAACAGGAATATGCAGATATTTTACGTCAAGCAGACGCTATTTTTATTGATGAATTGCGCGCCGCTAATTTGTACGACAAGGTGAGTCAAGCTTTTGCTGTCTTTCTACCAGTTAAGAGCGTGGGCGTTATGGGCGATGGGCGGCAATATGGGTACGTGATTGCCTTACGTGCTGTGGAAACGGTTGATTTTATGACAGCGCATTGGTCCCATTTACCTTGGGATTTTTTAGGACAAGTTTCTAATCGTATCATCAATGAAGTGCGTGGTGTGTCGCGTGTGACTTATGATATATCGGGTAAACCACCCGCTACGATTGAGTGGGAATGACCGAGTCGATTTCACAAAAATTAACGGATTATCTTGCAGATCGCAAACAGCAAGGTTTGTATCGCACACGTGTGATATCCAACCCGCAAGAAAAATGCTTGGATTTTTCTTGCAATGATTATCTCTCTTTAGCTGATGACGCCCGGGTACGCGCTGCGTATCGCACCGGTTTTCAGCGTTATCCAGCAGGCAGTGGGGGGTCGATGGTACTCTGTGGGTATCATCCTACCCATCGTTTATTAGAACAATCTTTTGCACAGGCCTTGGGTGTGGACGACTGTTTGTTGTTTTCATCTGGTTATGTTGCAAACCTCAGTGTGGTCAGTCTGTTGGTGCACTTTGGTCTGCATGTACTGATCGATAAAGCCATTCATGCTTCTATTTATGATGGATTAGGACTGGGCAATGCAAGATACACCCGCTTTTTACACAATGATCTGAATGATTTACAGCAAAAATTGGCGCAGTGTACGGGGCCGGTTGCGGTATTGACGGAGTCAACTTTCAGTATGAGTGGTTTGCAGCCGCCATTGTCTGACATTGCGGCTTTGCTAAAAGGCAAAGACGCTTGCTTCATCGTAGATGAAGCACATGGTTTTGGTGTGATGGGCCCGCAGGGGATGGGCGGTGTCGTGGCTGCTGGTTTAAACCAAGAAGACGTGCCACTACGTGTTATCCCATTTGGTAAAGCAATGAGCGGTTCTGGTGCGATTGTGGCGGGCAAATCTATGTGGATTGATGCGCTGCTGCAGGCGACGCGTCAACCGGTGTATTCTACCGCAATCAGTCCGGCATTTGCTTATGGCTTATCAGAAGTCTTGGCGATGGTACGAGACGCTGATGACAGGCGTGCTCATTTGCTAGATTTGATTGGTTATTTTCGTCAACGCGCGCTAGCGAGTGGTTTACGCTGGCGCGATTCATTGTCTCCTATTCAGCAATTACAATTGGGTTGCCCCCATTTGGCTCTGTCTACGGCACAAGCTTTACAAGCGCAGCAGATCCGCTGCTTTCCTATTCGTCAACCGACTGTGAGCAAACAGGATACGGGTTTGCGCGTTATTTTGAATTACCAGCATAGCCTGGGGGACATTGACCACTTATTTCAGGTACTGCAAGCATGAGTCGCTTGGCTATTCAAACTTATGGCAGTGGCGCACCCTTGGTACTCTTGCATGGCTGGGGGTTTGATAGGCATATTTGGCAGACGATTTTGCCGGATTTGTTGGTCTTACCCCAAGCTTATCAGATTTTTTTGGTGGATTTACCTGGGTTTGGTGAGAGCCCCATGCTGGACTGGTCTGAGTTTAAGGCGCAATTATTGGATGCAGTTCCTGAGCCTTTTACTATAGCAGGTTGGTCCTTAGGCGGATTATTTGCCACGCGCTTGGCATCTGAAGCGCCGCAACGCATCAAAAAATTACTGCAGATTGCTTCAACCCCGTATTTTATACGTACCGAGGATTGGGCTGGGATAGCACTTGAGACTTTAGATTTTTTCTATCAAGATTTTGCTGCGGCACCACAAATGACTCGCCAAAGATTTGTGCAAGCGCAGTTGCCAGAGGGAATGACGTGGGATGAGAACGGCAGTTTCGACGCCCCACGGCACGTAAGTAGCTTAGATTTGGCTGACGATTGTCAAATCGGCCTGTTTGAAGGTTTGATGGTCTTGAAAAATTGGGATTTGCGGGCTCATTTGGCGCAGTTGACTATGCCGGTTGCTTATTTGTTTGGGCGATTGGATAGGATTGTGCCGCGTAAAACGCTGCCTGTGTTACAGCAAGCGTATCCGCATTTTCATTATACGTTATTGCCGCATGCCGGGCATATGCCCTTTTTATCGCATCGCGCGGCGTTTATAGATTGGATTAAGGAGCAAGGATGATCAAATCCTATTTTATCACTGGGACCGATACTGATTGTGGTAAGACTTATGTGACGGTAGCACTGTTGCAATATCTCCACCAACAAAAGATGCGCGCCCGCGCATTAAAACCTATCGCGAGTGGATGTCACTTAAAGCAGGGCGTTTGGGTGAATGACGATGTACAGCGTTTAGAGAAAGCCAATGGTAACAATCCATCCGCTATCAATCATTTGACCTTGCGTTCGCCGATATCCCCTAATTTAGCTGCTGCAGAGGAGGGTGTTGCGTTCACTGCGGCAAAGATAAAAAGTTTTTACGAGGCCTACCCCAAAACTGATTTGGATTATTTACTGGTCGAAGGGGCAGGTGGTTTATTGGTGCCGTTGAATGAACAAGAGACTTGGCTTGATTTTTTGGTGCAAACCCGAATGCCAGTATTGCTCGTAGTGGGCATGCGTTTGGGTTGTATGAATCATGCGCTTTTAACGGCCTACGCGTTGCGAAAGCAACATATTCCCTGTCATGGTTGGATTGCAAATTTCCTAGATCCTAATATGCTTGCACAGGCTGAGAATTTGCAAACATTGCAACACTGGTTGGCTTATCCGTTTTTGGGAAGCATTCCTTATCAAGGGGTATTTTGTCCTGCATCAAGTACGACTAGGGATATTATTTGATGGCTTTGTCGTCGACATAACGCGGACAAGGCGGCAGTTGCATTGTCACGGTACCTGTCAATGTACTGAAATATAAAATTCCCAATGATTTTGATTAATTCGAAGCGATGTGGTAAAATATTGATCATCTAGGTCAATATGGAACCCTTATGCAAGATCAGTCAGAACTCAAGCGTCTTTTGGAAATAGCAACCATTGATTTGTTTCATAACCAATTTGAACGCTATTTTGGAATTCCATCACGTTTACGTGCGCAATTTCAAGCAGATGCGTTATTAAAAGATTTAAGAACAGCCTATTTATTCGAAGTCTATGCCGAAAGCACAGATCAAGTCGACCAAAAAATATTTTATCAATACGCTGCATTGAATACCTTATTAGCGATAAATAATGAGTCACTCGTTCCAGCTCAACTCCTGTACGTATGTCATTACACTGCGAAAATACATTATGAATTAGGCGTTATCTGGATGAAAATGCACCAAATTAACGCAGAGGATACCAATATTAGTCTGTTACTGAATCCATCACAACAAGCAATGAGCGAGTTGCAGCAGGACGTCATTCGAAAATGCAGTGAAAAAAACTTATTGGGCTTAGCTATCAGTGCTTTTGAAGATGCCAGCTTGAGCTATATTCCATTTCAAAATAGATATGCTTTGTTGAATGAAGATGCGTTTTGTGAGCGTACTTATGCATTGTACCCATCATTTCAAGTTTTTGATTCCTACTCACCATGGGCACGTATGATTTCAATTGCGTGTAATCATTATTTATGTGTGCAAGAAGACGAACATAGCAGTCTTTCAAATGAACAACTAATAAGAAATTTAATCCAAAGAATTGGGAGACAACAAGAAAGAAAAGGTAGTCTCTCTTTACAAGCCATTCTTGAGGTGCAAACACTCATCACTTTATCATCTAGTCAACCGGAACAGAGTACACAGCCGGCTGTGAAAAAAAGACGTTCGAATAAAACGGCTGATACCACCCCTTTGGTCATTGAAGACTGGCAACCTATCATTATAAATCGCGATGATTTTAACCTAAGACTTCAAGAAGGCCGTTGGAGAACACCGTCGTTTTTACGGAGTCGACAACAACAAGATCTTCAACAAATATATTCGGGTCTATATGATTTCGATAAACCTTTGGTTGTGACCAAACCTACTGGCACTGGAAAAACCGCTGAGTTTTCTGCTATTGTCAATTCAGCGTGGGAAAACAGAGTAGCAACCGTCATAGTCGTGCCTACAATTGTATTAGCAGAGCAAACACTTGCTAAATTAGTTGAATATCGTCTTGAAACAGGCATGGTGTATGAATTGAGTCATATTGCGTTATTTTGCCCGACCAAAGGTAAGGGATTCTGCCAAATTGGACCGATTACTATCGTAACGCAAGCATCTTTGATTAGGCAAATCAAAGCAGCTGAAGAAAAATTCCCAAATGCCGATGCTTTACAAGAATATATGATAACTCATCAGAATGCCCATCTTGAAAAAGAAGTTTTTTTTCACCCTAATTTCTTCTCACTATTAATTGTGGATGAAGGTCATCATGTCGTGGGGGAGAAAATGTATGAATTTATCAGCACGACACCTTGTCGGCGCCCGATTATTTTATTTTCCGCCTCTACATTGCCTGGGGAATATCCTGAAATAGATGCCATTTGCCAACACGTTGTGACACAGGCATTACCTGAGGCCATTGTGAACGGTGAACTTGCGCCCCTTCAAGCGTTAACAATTGATTTTTCTATGTACGAACAAGCGAAACGATTAACAAAATCGATACGACAACGTATGGGGCGCAACATAAAAGAGCTCGATGCGGAATCTCGCCAAGAAATAGCTAATTTAATGTGTGAGGAAGCTGGGTTTAGTTTAACGGCACTTTCAGTATTGAAGCAGGTAAAAGATACCGTATCAAGTACTAAAAAAATGATGGTATTTACGGATTCTATCGACCATGCCAATTTACTGGCAACACTATTAACACATTTATTTAAACAAAATATTCAAGCGTTCCATACAAAAGCGCCTAATCGTGAAGCAGTACTGCATGCTTTTAAAACGAATGCGGTACCAGTAATTGTTGCTGTTGGTGCATTGGATGAAGGATTTGATGATGTGAATGTAAATGTCATTCTTGATTTTTCAATTTATGTGACCCGTATTCGTCGTATCATGCAGCGACTAGGACGTGCACTACGTCTTAGAGAAGACGGATCAGGTGCTATTTTGATTAGTATAAAATTGCTCCCGCAAGATTTACAGCTTATTCCACGTGATGTAATTATGGGAACGCAAGCACATGGTTATTTAGGTGCAACGAGTCAGGTAATTTTAAATGACAGTATCCTTCATCTGACATTGCCTGAACCTATCGTAATTTCGCAAAGTGTCGAATCGGTAACGTCACAATCCTGTTCTATTTCTAGTTCTATCTCTAGCGCTATATCGGATCGCACGATACATCCGCAAAGTGCAGCCATCGTTTTTCCAATCGGGCGCGCACGATTTAAATTAGGTTCGCCTCCTAATGAAGATGCAATCGCTGAACCTATGGCGCTTATGCTCCCCAGTAGTGCGGCGGTACTTGGAATGTTTGGATCACAAAATGCGAGCACTAGTGGTAGGCATGCAGAATTTGGACATGAAATTACAGATCAAGATCTGGCGAATTTCCTCGTGGAATTTACTGAAGCAGATTATGAAGATTTCTGGGGGGGCACTCAGTTTTCTTAATCATCTCAATGTATTAGGGTGCTGCGCGCGCAATCACATATTGTACTAAATTAGATTTGTTTGTACAAAATTTGTATAATATCAGAAGCTATACTATACTTATAGTACAAAGATGATTAAAAGGATTAATCATGAAAACACTAATTTTAGCCTTGGTTTTAGCCACATCATGTGCTTTGGTAACTGGTTGCTGCGAAGATATGTCAACCGGTTTGGATACCAGTAAATGTGAAGGGTGCAGCACTTGTACCTCATGTGGTTATGGAAGCACTTATACGGATAGTGGTTGGTACTAAATGAATTCGTATTCTTGATGCAGCAAAGCGCTGTATCAAGAATGCGGCTTAACTCTTTAATGTTAAAACGTCACATTTTGCATCATCCACAACGGATCGTGCTGTGTTACCCAGCATAGGATTGGTAGAATGATGTCCGACAATGATCATTTGGCATGCTAAATCAGCTTCCTTTTGTAAAATACGCTGTTTAGGTGTGCCCAATTCAATGAGTAGCTGTTTTTTGGGGATTCCAAACGTTTCGCCTAAAAGCGCCATGACAGATCGTGCGTCTTCTAGTAGTGGTTCTGGGCTTTCTATTTCGGTAAAGCCCAGTCCTTGGGCTAGGACCATAGTGGAAGGGGTTTCTACCACATGGAGCAGATAGAGCTTAGCATTGAGTTTCTTAGCTAGGTCGACGGCGCGCTCGCACATGTCAAAATGATTTTCGGATAGATCGGTTGCATGTAATATGGTGATACTCATCCTTGTTCTCCCCAGAAATGCGTATTTTTATTTAGTATAGCAGGTTTCTCATTATCTCACTGAATTTGCCTATGAGCACTATATACTCCGTGATACAATGCGCATCGTATTTTTTTTGGGTAAATATTAATGCAAAATATGCTGTTAGAGCACCTTGGTCAACTAGAAGTTGATACGCCAGTTTTGAATCAAGCGCTGGCGGAGTTTTCTGTGCCAAAAGAGCATACTATTCAAAACTTTAAAGCAGGGGTGAATCGTTTTATCGATCTGGCTAATATGCATCCGGATGAGCGTGCGGGCTACTATGGTAGCCGTTTTGCTGGCTTGTATAACAATAATCATCTTGCTCAATTATGGAATGCAGATTGTCCAGCCGATCAAATAGTTATGCCGCATTCGTTAGATGCTTTGACGGCAGGTGATTGGGGAATCCTATTTAAAGATAATTGTATTACACTTCAGTATATTGGAACGAACCCTGCAGAGGCTTTAAACCAATTGTTGCGTGGTCCGGCCGTTATTGATTGCGGTATGTTTTGTCAATTAGGCATTTGGTTTGGTATTCGAAACATCTTAGGTGACGTTGCATTCAATGCGAACTTTGGTGACAAACCACTTTTATTAACAAGATTTCTTTATCAAGGTAGCCAAGAGACTGAGGCGCATTTAAGCAATCCTTTGTTTGAGTTTTACTCACATGATGCACTGGATACTGTTACCATCGAGCATTTTTTTAATCATGAAGATTATGACCTCAAACATCCAGGAGGCAATTTACAAGGCGAAAATTCGCTGATGGTGGATGATAGGTATGCTACTTTTGATCCGCTACTCAGTTCAAGTAGATTGACACGCATAGGGGTTATTGAGCGTTTATTGGAAGCATTTAATGCGGCGGCAGATTCTAATGATAAGGATGTATTTGGTACATTTAAAGATAATGATGAATTTTTTGAGGACCGTTATGGTTCTATTTATATGTTTTTTGGTGCTACGGTAGCCTGGGCTAAATGTCTACAAACGCATTCAGCGTTGCTAAATCTCTACGCAACCATTCTGTTTAATACGCCTGAATGTCGAATAAAGATGCAGGCGCTCTTTTCTGAGCCACGTGAAAATTGTAGAGACAATTTTATCCTTGCTTTTTCGGGAGAAAATCTCGCTCATAATCATGATAAATTTAAAGAATTTTATTATGAACCTTACGTTAAATGTATTTTTAAAGATTTATTAGAAAGAAATCAGATTTGCTTCGAAGATTACTATCAACACATTTTACGGTGTCTCTTAGCGCTAAACAAATCACAGGCAGATCGAATTGTGTCGTTGGAGGAATATGTCGACAGGCCTCCTACTGTGTCGTCAAATATACCCAGTTGTATCTATTTTGATTTCAATAATTTTTTACGGTCCATAAAAAAAGAGCCTGCCGCAACCCATGAAATGTCATGCGCGGACTGGGTTGTTTTACCTAAAAAAGGACAGGAAATACAAACATCAAAAGTCCCCGCTACATTTTTTGTCGATACCGCCATATCTCTTAATGGTAAAAGGCATGGTGATGATGCATCAGAAAATACCTCCGTGTTGGACACTGGCATCGTTCAATTGCCTAGAAAAGAACTTAAAGTAACTTCAGCACAAACTTCACAGGTATCAGGTATGTTCTTTATAAGCGAAAAGGGTAGTGCGGCAATTGACACATCACTACCCAATTCAGGTACGAGGTTTGGTTATTTCTCCGGTGAGAGTTAGGGCTCTTTGTGCAATCCTTGCAATCTTTATAGTCTACAACCCATAATAGTTTGGGTTGTTTCTCGCGTGAAAAGGATTTTCTGACCGCATGGTAAACATTGATTGGGTGATATTTCTAACAGTGGTACCAGCACAAAGTCGCGTAGCAGAAGTTGCGGATGCGGGACAGTAAGACCTTTCTGTTGAATGACTTTTTGTTCGTATAATAAAATATCAATATCGATACTTCGTGCGCCCCAGATTTTTTTGCGTATCCTACATTGTTTTTTTTCTGTTTTTTTGCAAGCTATGAGCAGTGCATGGGGTGATAAACTAGTCTTGATAGCCACAACCATATTGAGATAATTGGGTTGTGCCTTGATTCCAAATGGTTTGGTAAGATAAATTTTCGAGCGTGCGAGGATGTAAGTGCGTGGAAAAGATTGCAAATGCTTTAAAGCATTTGTCAATTGTCGGCGGGGCATGTCGAGATTGGAACCTAACGCAAGGTATACAATTGCCATGGCATCAGCTTTTTTGAGGATGGTTGGTATTGCATGCTGCTATCATCTTTTCTTGAATGTCTTCATCCACTTCTTGGAAAGTCGTCCACCATTTGGCTACTTCTAATGATTCCTCATTTGCTAGTGCGCGCAGTACGAAAAAATCATACGCAGCTCGAAAACGTGGATGTTGAAATAATTGATGGGCTTTGTTACCACTACGTTTGGCAAAACGCGATTGTAAATGCCATATATCGCGGATGACCTGTGCGTGACGCTTGGGGATTGTAATGATTTTGCATTGTTCAGAGATGACTTGAGAGAAGGCTTGGTCTAGTGCAGGGATGGGATCTGTGCCGGCATTTTGTAATATCTTGGCGCGTATTTTCATAGGGAACCATAAAATTACGGCAAATAGAAAAGCGGGATTCACCGGTTTGCGCGTTCGCACCCGTGTATCTGTACTTTCAAGGGCAAATTGTAAAAATGCTTGCATGGGGTAGTGTTTGGGTACTGCTGCAGCCGAAGGAAACAGTTGCTGGAATAAGCCGTATTGTTCTAGGAGCTTTTGGGCAGTATTTGCATGGCCGCCTTGATATAATTTGACCATTTCGTCAAACAGACGCGAACCGGAAACTTGGGTTAGCAAGTGATTTAAGCGCGTCATAGGTTCTGCCGTATCAGGGGCAATGCTAAATCCCAGTTTGGCTGAAAAGCGCACTGCACGTAACATGCGAACGGGATCTTCATGATAACGCGTATCAGGAACGCCGATCATGCGCAGACATTTTTGCTGCATATCGTGAAAACCCTGAGTAAAGTCAATGATTGACTCAGTTTCAACCTGATAATAAAGGGAGTTGGCTGCAAAATCTCGCCGCCAGGCATCTTGTTCCAGTGTGCCGTAAACATTGTCTTCAATCAACATACCACGATCATTGGTTTGCATATTGGTATCAATCGGCTCATGCGATCGAAATGTGGCAACTTCAATGATGTCTCTGTGAAAGGGGATATGAACCAATTTAAACCGTCGGCCTATGATGCGGGCTTGTCGAATAACTTTTTTAATTTGCTGCGGTGTTGCACTGGTTGCAATATCAAAATCTTTGGGTTTTTGTTTTACCAGCAGATCTCGTATGGCGCCGCCAACCAAATAGGCCTCATATCCTGCGGATGTCAAACGATTCACAACGTCTAATGCATTCCGATCAATATCTTGGTTTGAAATATTGTGTTTATCACGCGGGACAATAAACCGAGAATCTACGCTTGGTTTTTGTGATTTGTTTCTGTTGAGAAATTTTTTAATGATATTAATGTTTATATACTCAAAATGTCACTTAAATATAGTACTATGAAAATAGGAAGCTGGTCAATAAGTTTAAACCCTGCGTTTCACGTCGTTTTATCTGGGCTACAATAGTAGGAAGTTGGTTAATAAGGAACATAGACTATGAACTGTATAAATATTGGCATCACTTTGTTGACCTTGATCTGCCTAGAAATTATTTTGGGGATAGATAATTTGCTTTTTTTGTCAATTTTGACTGAAAAACTCCCTATCCATGCCCGAGAGCGTGCGCGTTATTGGGGTTTGACTTTTGCCTGGCTAGCACGTTTGTTTTTATTGGCTTTTGCGGTCGTCTTAGTTGGTTTTAAGAAAATTCTGTTTGTTTTTCATGGCATCTCTTTTTCATTTCATTCCTTGTTTTTATTGCTGGGAGGGTTGTTTTTAGTTGCGAAAGCAGTTCAAGAAATTCATTTTGAAATGTCGCCACAACCGATGGCGCCACGCGATGCTAAAATGCGTCATTCATTTTGGCAAGTTGTGTCACAGGTTGTTCTGATGGATTTGGTTTTTTCCTTCGATAGTGTGATGACTGCTGTTGGATTAACTACTGAGTTTTGGATTATGGCAGTAGCTATCAGTATTGCGATAATTGGTATGTTGTATTTAAGTGCGACTATCACAGAATTTATCCGTGCTTATCCTACCATTAAAATGTTGGCATTGTCTTTTTTACTATTGATTGGCACATTTTTAATTGCTGATGGCTTTTCTTTCCATATTCCTAGAGAATATCTCTATGTGGTATTAGTGTTTTCATTGAGTCTAGAACTGTTGAATATACTCAAAGGAAAAAAACAATCTAAGGGTCGTAAATAGGAGAAGTATATGTTGTTTATCAAGGCATTTCATATCATTGCCATCGTAGCTTGGTTTGCAGGCTTATTTTATCTACCTAGATTATTTGTTTATCATACCCAGGCAAAGGATAAAATAAGCTTTGAGCGCTTCCAGACCATGGAATTTAGGTTGTTTTATGCCATTATGTGTCCAGCTGGCGTGATGTCAACTGGGTTGGGTCTTTGGTTGTTTAGTAATGATCCCAGTTATTATGCGCATGCAGGATGGATGCAGGCTAAGCTAGCTTTGGTACTGTTATTATGGATTTATCATGGGTATTGCGGTTATTGCGTGAAGCGCTTTGCTGCAAAACACAATCAGCACTCTGCTAAATTTTATCGAATATTTAATGAATTTCCAACATTGCTGTTGATTGGTATTGTGTTATTGGCGGTGGTTAAGCCGTAAACTGGTCTGAAACCAGGTCTCATGTAGCTCGCAAAACGCTACGCTTATCGCGGGCTACATCAAGGAACAAGTCCTAAATTTCCATCATCTCAAAATCTTCTTTTGCGGCCCCACAATCAGGGCAAAACCAATTTTCTACCACATCTTCCCATAGCGTACCAGGCGCAATACCGTCGTCTGGGTGGCCTGCTTCTTCGTCGTAAATAAAGCCACAAATGACACACATGTATTTTCTATATATGATAGCCTTAATTATTTTATGGTCTTTCATCTATTTATCTCGCTGTTTAGAATTTACTGACAATATATACTTTCGTATCAGGTATGGTCAGTCATTTAGGTAAAAAAATTATGGGTAATTTACCTGCAATCTTGCAAATTGTAAAGGAAATGTGACTTGGACTTTGGGTGTTTTTATTGTGGCCATGGAATTTTTATAGGTCAGTAAGCTTTCATCCAGGCTTTCGGTTGTGGATTTTATCTTCTATAGCATTATCTAGCTTCTCTTTGGCATCGAGTGCTTTATCGGCAATTTTGGCGCCTATTTTGACCATTCCCGGGGTTGCAGGAATGCCATTCATATTTGCTGCAACACTTGCTGCACGTGATCCAATTGAAGTTTGGACTATCTTGATCGCTGTTTTTGTTCCTGTTGGCGGAGCTGTGGTTGTTTTATAGAGTTGAAGTCCACTGTTTAATGCGTTAACCCTTTTATTTGTTGTCTCATCCTTTTTCGATCCCATAGTTATTCCATAAAATAAATATGTATTCTTAAAGTATAGACTGTTTTTTTAGAGTATATTACAAGGGCGTGTTGACAATTAAAAACCCTACGTCCGGCTTCGTGAGATGAATTGTCAACAGACCCTAGTAATTTTAAAATAAATTAGGCAGAATGTTGGAACGAGTGCGTGTTAACCATTGGCGACACGCCTAGAATAATGGATTATAAATAGAAAAGGGGAGTATGTATGAAAATGAAACTGGTCGCTGTTAGCGTATTGACGTTCATAATGACAGCGCCATTTGCGCAGCCCGCATCGCTAGAATCAGTTAAATTAGAGACAGATGTTGATAAGGTCTCTTATTCTATTGGGGTTGATCTTGGTAGTAATATACAGAAAAAGGGTATTGATATAAATGTGAGCGCTTTGGCACGTGGTATATCAGATGGGATGAGCGAGGGTCCTCGCCTTTTAACCGATGATCAAAGAAAAGAAACGCTGGTGGATTTTCAAAAAAAAATGATGGCAAAAGCTACTGTTGAATATGAGAAAGTAGCTAAAGACAACCAAGTCAAAGGCCAAGCTTTCTTGGCAGAAAATAAGAAAAAGACCGGTGTGGTGACACTCCCAAGTGGTCTTCAGTATGAAATTATCAAAAATACGACAGGCCCCAAACCTGATGCGACTGACACTGTAACGGTGGAGTATACAGGTACTTTACTGGATGGTCGGGTCTTTGATGGTACTGCACAATCTGGTAAGCCTGCAACTTTTCCATTGAATCAGGTGATTCAAGGCTGGACAGAGGGCTTGCAATTGATGCCTACGGGTTCGGTTTGGAAATTTTATATCCCATCTAATTTGGCTTACGGACCGAAAAGTGTCGGAGACGTGATTGGACCGAATGCAACTTTGATTTTTGAAGTTCATTTGATATCGATAGAAACTAATAAAAAATAAGTAACTTCCATGTAACTTGGGTGTTTGATGACTTTCAAAATCGCGGGTTATTCTGTGTTCCCCGTATCTTTGGGTACCTTCTCCTGGAAGGAGAGGGCATATGATGCTACGACTGAATGGTTCAATGGTTGGTCCTTCTCCCCTGGGAGAAGGAGCCCGAAGGGCGGATGAGGGGATGCCTCAGAGGCGTGAGGGTTTTCGAGCTTTATATTATGATAAAAAAACTTGTAATTGTATTTGTTCTGGGCTTTTCATCAGGGATACCTTTGTCTTTGGTGAGCTCAACGCTACAAGCTTGGTTTGCTGATGCAGGTTTGTCTATTTGGATAACCAGTTCTCTGAGTTTGGTCAGTTTGCCCTATCTCCTACGTTTTCTATGGGCACCTTTCCTGGATCGATATAGACTTTTTGCGTTGGGCAGGCGGCGTGGGTGGATTTTTGGCACGCAAATTTTATTGGTATTGGGACTGCATGCGATGACTTGGTTTACACCTCAATTGTCGCCGTGGCCCATGGCAATTTTAGCTTTTATATTAGCCATGTTTTCAGCCACACAAGATGCTGCGATTGACGCGCAGCGAGTGGAATATTTACCTGGAGAGTACTATGGTCTGGGTGCGTCGTTAGCCAGCACCGGATATCGTATGGGTATGTTGTTTAGTGGTGGTATGGCATTGGTAATTGCCCAAAACTATGGTTGGATCATCACCTATCAGGTCATGACAATCGGCTTGATCATCGGTATGCTTGCCGTATTATGGAGTACAGAACCCCAAATAAATAGCCGGGAAAGCGGTATCGTTACGACCTATAAAGATGCCCTTCATGATTTATTCGGGCGGCAGGATGTGCTATTTTTTTTAGTTTTTGTTCTGCTCTATAAACTGGGTGAAGTGTTTACTACGTCGATCAGTGGGATTGTGATGCCATTTCTGATTCAAGGTTTGGGATTCTCATTAGCGACCATTGGTTATGTGAATAAAATCTGGGGGACTGTGGCACTGATTGTGGGCGGAATAGTAGGTGGCATTGCTATGTTACGGATCAGCTTGTATCGTGCCTTGCTTTGGTTTGGTTTGTTGCAAACGATCACCAATGCACTTTTTATTGTGTTGGCTATCGTTGGCAAAAATGTGCTGCTATTTTCAGTCGCAGTGATGAGTGACAATTTTGTGGCTGGCATGGGTTCCACTGCGTTGGTGGCGCTGATCATGAGCTATGTTAACCAGAAATTTACCGCCACACAATTTTCGATTTTGGTCTGTATTGCTGGCTTGCCGCGTGTATTTTCAGGACCGATAGGGGCTTTCTTGCAGAGTCATTTTGGATGGGTCGGGCTGTATATGATTGCTTTTTTCTTGTCGTTAGGATTTATCCCGTTTCTTTATCGACTCAGAAGGCAACCTTGTTTTCAAATGAAAAAACACTCGTACAACCAATCCCGTGCCTGAAGATGGCGTGTCTAAACGAATCTCTGCGTGATGCAATGAGGCAATTTGCTGCACAATTGCTAAGCCTAGGCCGCTTCCCGTGCTTTTTTTGCCAAGCTCGCGAAAGAAGCGCTCAAAAACGCGGGCGCGGAATTGTTCTGGTATACCTGGTCCGTTGTCTTGTACTTCTAAAATGACGTTGGTTTGTTGTTGATATACTCGTACGATAATATGTCCTTGCGTTTCTGTATAACGAATAGCATTGTCCACGAGATTTCTAATTAAGATGCTGATGGCAGTAGGTGTGCCAGGAAAGTTGGTCACATTTTGACTGGGTTCGAACGCTAATTCAATTTGCTTCTCGATAGCGCTGGGCGCAAGCATTGCCAGTATTTCTCGGGTTATTTTGATCAAATCCACAGAATCCAAATCATGCGAAAACGCTTGATCGGGTACGAGCTTACTCATGGTTAATAATTGCTGCACGATATGAGTATTGCGGTTTACACTGGCAATAACCTTTTGAAGGGCTATGTTTTTTTCATTAATATCCGAAGTATTTAATGCCACTTGCGCTTGTGCTTTCAAAGCTGCTAATGGGGTACGTAATTCATGTGCTGCATCGGCCGCAAAGCGCGCTTCGCGTTCAAAAGCTTCTTTGAGACGAAAAAAGAGTTTATTTAATTCATCAATCACGGGCCGAATTTCTTCGGGCAGCGATTCAATTTTTACCGGTTCCAAATGACTCGGTTCTCGATTGGCTAGTTCATCTGCGACTGATTCTAGACTGCCTAAGCCGCGGCCAACTACAATCCAAATCAGTAAGCCTGCTAAGGGTAGAATCAGTAGGATGATATAGAGATCATCCAATGCAATGCGACGTCCTAATTCATTACGCGTATCATAACGTTCGGCTAAAACAGTATGGGTTTGCGCTTTGGGATTGGAGGTCGTAAAAACACGCCAGTGTTGTTGCGCAATGAGCTTATTATTAAATCCTTCTTTGCTGGAAAGTAGGGGGAGCTCGGGTGCGCCGGACGAGTGTAACAATAATTGTTTTGAATTCGACCAAACTTGAAAGTTAAATTTTTCTAAATAATACTCCGGGGGCTGATTAGCAAGTTGTGCTTGACTGTAATAGGTTTCAATTTTATTTGGAATGGCATTTAAAGCCTGTTGAATGGAAGGCAGCTGTCGTTGATACACATCGTCACCCAGCAGTGCTTGGTAAGATAAAGCTGAAATGGCAAGCAGGGTATCTAAATGCTCTTGAATATTTTTTTGGTCCAGGTAATAGTTTCCGACTGCAGTGAGTGTGGTCGTGAGGGTCACCGCAAATAAAAGATTAATCAGGAGAAACTTACGGATCGATGATTTCAATTTTCCGAATCCTTGGGGAGCTTATCTATCAAATAGCCTACGCCGCGGATGGTTCTAATAAAATTGGCATTCAATTTCTTACGCAAATTATGAATATGTACTTCCAAAGCGTTGCTGTCGACTTCTTCATCCCAACTATACATACTCTGCATGAGTTGCTCTCTAGAGAGTACTTGACCACTTGATTCAATCAGTTTTTGAAGGAGCGCAAATTCGCGACGAGGTACGTTGATGGGTTGACCATCCATCAACACAGAATGCGCTGCAGGATCAATCGTAATGTTGGCATACTGTAAGGTAGTGTCTGCGCGACCTTGGGCGCGTCGCGTTAAAGCACGTACTCGCGCACCCAGCTCATTTAAGTCAAAAGGTTTGGTAATATAATCATCGGCACCTGCATCTAAGCCTTTGATCCGATCATCGATAGATTCTCGTGCTGTTAATATGATGACAGGGGTTTTATTATGTGATTGACGGATGGTTTGTAAAAGCGTCATGCCCGAAATTTTAGGCAAACTGAGATCGAGAATGATCAAATCAAATGCTTCGGTTTTAATGACTTGTCGCGCGATCTCCCCATTTTTTAGCCAATCAACAATGTAACCAAATTGAGTTAGCCCCGTCTTGACTGCATCGCCTAATAATTCATCATCTTCAACCAGCAATAAGCGCATATCAGTTCCTTGTTACTATGTGCGGCTGGATGAAGGGATGACGGCATGTTTGGCTAAGTATAAAGCTTGAATAAACACAAACAACAACATACATCCCATGCCACCAAATAGCTTAAAATTAACCCATAAATCTGTGGTGAAGGAGTAAGCGACATATAAATTCAGTGCACCCATTATGAGAAAATACACCGCCCAAGCGTAATTGAGTCGTCGCCAAATTTTAGCAGGCAAACTCACATTGCCTTCCATCATTCTTTGAATAACGGGCTTTGTGCCAATGTGATTGGAGCCAAGAAAGATCAACGCGGATAGCCAATAAATACCAGTAGGTTTCCATTTAATGAACCAAGGATTATGGAAAAACAGCGTGGCGCCACCGAGCAACAAGATGAGTGCCATACTTGCCAAATGAATTTTTTCATAATGTTGATGCTTCAATCGAAAAAACAAGACTTGCGCCACAGAAGCAGCCATTGCAACGGCTGTAGCAGAGTAGATATCAAAAAATTTATACGCAAGAAAAAATAAAATAATCGGAAAGAAATCAAATAAAAGTTTCATGAAATCCAGAGGATCAAGGAAGATTTTTAAATTATATCGTGTTGAAGCAGAAATCGCCAGTAGTGTAAGGCCAACCGCATGGACAAAAGCACCCTTTTGATTTAAAGTATGCCAAATTTATCTACAAATGAGGTGGCGTGATGAATATTCATGTGGTATTTGGACTGGGTGTTGATTTATATCGCTCTTATCATGAAATATATGGCTCCAAAGGGTGGTTAGAGGAACGTTCTAACCATATATCGGAGGATGCGAATCCTGAAGCTTTGCGAAAATACCGTGATGCCTACACATTTTATGATGCTTTTGAGAAATCAGGACACTCCTATATCGCGGCGTATCTTACGCGGACTGATACTGAAAAGGCGGACGCTGCGTTTTTAGAAGCTATGGGAGCGGTAACCGGTTTGACAGATGAAGAGCGTTATACTAGCTTTGTAAAAAGTTTTGATATTGCACTCTATAGGTACCTTCTGCATGACCGCAGCCCCTTTTTAGATGCGGAGCTTAATGACCATCCTTCCTTAGCAGATCCAGCGTTGCGACCAAAGGGTTTTTCGAAAGCTGATGATTTAATGCCCTATCGATTTTTCATTGAAATCATGACCTGCAGGGAAATGAAAGCTTTTGCGATAGTATTGCTAGTTTCTGGCCTGGTTGCTTTGGCACTAGGTTCAGGTGGTTTGTTAGGTGTTGCTGCTGCTGCTACGGGATTGAAAGCGGTCGGTGTGACGGCAGGAGCCGCAACGGTAGGAGGGACCATTTCTGCAGCTGTTGGTGCCGCTATTCTCTTATATAAGCCTAAACCAACCGAACGTAAATTGAGACAGATGGGATTGGTTATGCATACGCTTGATGTTCATGTTGGAGAGATGGATAGCAATGATGGCGACCCATGGTCTTCTGGAGCTGCTGCAAAGAGTTCTATGTCGGTTCTTCGCGACGAAGACGACTGGACGTTTGATGAAGATGGTAAGAGCAAAGAGGGCCGAGTTTACAGGATGGTAGGAGATTATTAGTCTCGCTCTTGGGCTCTGCGGCTTGTCCGCTTTGTTCAGATACGTAGCCTTGATGCAGCGCAGCGTAATCAAGGATGATTTGGTAAAAACCTTGATGACGCTGCGCTGCATCAAGGCTACAAAGATTAGGAAGAAAGGTGAGTAAACTCATGCATGAGATGATGCAATCCTATTTAGAGCATCTTTATACGCCGCATGCTTGTGATATCAAAAAATCTTTGTTTTTTTATCAAAATGAGCAATATGGAGAGTTGTATTACTATGGTTTTCTGAAGTTGCTCAAGTATCTCAATCTCGGTGATAAAGATCATTTTTTAGACGTCGGTTGCGGATTAGGGAAAATTGTTTTTCAGTCATTCTTGACTACGATGGTCGCATCTGCGTCTGGCATTGAAATTAATGCGCTTAGGTATCAGATCGCAATAAAAGTGGAGGAGAACATCCGTCAACAATTGCCGGATATGTTTCGTCAAGCGAGAAGTCTGCACATGATTCACGGAGATTTTTTACAACATGATTTCCCAAATATTACAGTGGTCTACTTATGTTCTACCGTGTTTTCTTTTGATTTACTTTATGTTGTGGGTCAAAAAATCAATGCGATGCCTCATGTGCGAAGGATTGCCACCTTGCGAAAGCTGCCTAATCTAAGTGATTTCAAACTAAGTAAAAGAATCTTTTTGCAAGCTGATTGGGAGAGGGTGCCTTGCTACATCTATGAGAGGAGCCTATATGCTGAATAAATCGCAAATGAGTAGCCAGTATTTGACACAGAAACTTTCTCAGTTGACGAGTGCTCATCTAAAAAAATCATACTGGCGCGCTTATCAACTCAAGCGTATTCAACGGTTCTTGATCAGTACTTGTCTGGTTTTTTTCTTACAATACCTCACCCTTATTCATCTGACAACGTATCCTTTTTTACCGATGTACCCTCCTATTGGTTCTGCTTTTGTGATGCTGTACTTATTAGGTGACACGGCATTGCTAGGGTTGTTTTTAGCCAGTTTTTGCGCTTATTGTATGCATGGATTACCTTTGCCATCCTTGCTATTATCTATCACTGCGGATTTGGGTGGTGGCTATTTGATCGCGCGCTGGTGTCGAAGCGTGTTCACATCGGACCATTCGGTTTTTACTAATATCATGGAATGGTTACGTTTTGTCCTCTATGCCAGCATAGGATGTTTTTTATCCGGCTTATTAAGAATGGGGATCTTGCATGATGTTACTGTGATGTCGCCTCAAAAGCTAGGGTATGATTTGTTGCGTTTATGGATGGCTGATTTAAATGCCATCATTGTTTTTTCTGGTTTTTTCTTAACTTGGATATCCGTTTATTTGGGAAGAGAACGCGTTTTGACTCAAAAGACGACTCTTTTCCATAAAATCTGTTGGGTACTTTGGGGTTTGAGTTGTGTGCTATTTTTGAAAAACATAGCGTGGTTGATACTGGCCATCATCCTCTCTTTGTATTTCTCCCATCGTTTGGGCGTGTTAGTGGCGGTTGCAGTCTCGTATGTATTGACAACGCTCTTTCTAGTTTGCTTCGTATTCCATCAAGCAGATTGGATACAGGATTTGGGGTTGCAGATGTATACACTGATACCGTTTGGAGTATTGTGTTTTTTGCTGGCTATGTTGTATGTGGGAGTTCGAATAGCAAGACGGCATTGAAAAGCAACCGCAACTCTCCAGCTCCGTCATATTAAGGAAGGATCTCCAAATGAAGCACCGTGATGATTTCAGGAGATACTTAACTGTGCTTCGGATGATGGACCAGGGGTGTAGACATCTGAATGAACAGACTCAACGTTTCACTCGGGCTATGTTTAAAAAATACCTCTTCACACTATTTCCATGTTTGGCTGCATACGTAGTATCTTGGGTTGATTGCCAGATCATAAGATTTTGTCCTGGGTGCAGCTCTGCTTGATCGTCTAAATGATTCCACGCTTTTATTTGTTGTTCTGTCACATGCAGTTTTTGAGTCAGCGTTTTAAAATTATCTTTTTTATCAACAATATAAATGATTTTATAGGCTTGAGGTTGAATATAGCGCGTGCGCTTTGCTATGGTATTGGCAGCAAACATATTATTGGGGATCAGGATGTATTGCCCCTTGGGCAATGTGTTGGTGCTGAGCTGGTTTAATTCTTGGATCAAATTGACCGTGGTGTGGTGGCGTGCAGCAATGGTATGGAGCGTGTCTCCGGCACGTACCAGATATCTGGTCCAAGCTACGCGTTTATTCTGTGGGACATTGGCAAGATTGTGATTAAAGCTTAGTACTTTACTGGCTGGAATGAGTAATTTATAGGGTTGGTTCGGTGCGGTTGTCCAACGATTATACCCCGGATTGAGTTTGATCAAATCTTGATAACTGATGCCGGCTAGTGTTGCTGCATGACCCAAATCAATCTGACTGCCAATATTGACTTCGGCAAAATAGGGCGTGTGCGGGATATTGGGTAACTGTACATGGTAACGCTGAGGATTTTGGATGATTTCAGCTAAAGCCAATATGCGAGGTATGTAGGTTTGTGTTTCTCTAGGGACAGGTAAGGTCCAAAAATCTCCATTCTGACGCGCCTGTATGATGCGTTCGATATTGCCTGCCCCCGCATCATAGGCTGCAAAGGCTAAAATCCAATTTTGGTGAAACGTATGATGTAATAATTCTAAATAATTTAATGCAGCATCAGTTGAAGAAGGGATGCTCCGCCGCCCATCGTACCACCAGTCCTGTTTTAAACCCAAATCGGTCCCCGTGCCTGGCATGAGTTGCCATAGCCCTGCAGCGCCAGCACCTGAGTATGCAAAAGGATTAAAAGCACTTTCTACCATGGGGATTAGTGCAAGCTCACCAGGTAAGTTTCGTTTTTTTATTTCAGTAATAATATGGTAAATGTAGGGTTCTGACTGAGTGAGTGATTGAATGTAATGAGGGTGACGTAGCAGCCAGCTTAATTGTGCCTGTACTTCTGGGCGTGATGTTTCATGATTGAGTACAAATTGTTGCCTCAGTACATCCCACACAGAGTAACCGGCATATGCGCCAGTTACTATGGGGAATAGAAGTATGCCTAGCAAGAATAATTTCTTACCCAATGCTTTGCAGGACATAGGATGATCTCCCTGGATTAAAGACCTTCAGCAATCTGTCAAAAATACTGCGCAATGCTTGCTCCAATAAGAAAGGAGGGTTGTATATATATAAACCACACGCATCCATTCCCACCGATGGTTTGGAGTTGAGATGAAACTCCGCGCGCAAGGCCGGTATATTAGGGGTAGCAGCGAAACCTTGGATCAGTTGAGCATGTAATTTCTTATCGATAATAGGATACCAGATACAAAAAACGCCTGATCCAAAATGACGCAGCGCTGCTTGGACTTTTTCTGCGACGGTGCGATATTCATTTTTTATCTCATAACTGGGATCAAGCATAATCATTCCACGCCGTTCTGGCGGCGGCAAGCGTGATTGTAATGCATGATAGCCATCTTCAATTGCGCAATGGACCCGAGCGTGACCTCTTGTGACTTGCTGCAAATGCTCAAATTCCCCAGGATGACGCTCGCACAAAAATAAGCGATCCTGACTGCGTAATAGTTGCATAGCCAATGCTGGTGAGCCTGGATAATACTGCAAATGACCATTTGGATTCCACTGTTCTAACGCTGCCAAATAATCCGAAAACTCGGGAGGGAGTTTTGTGCGCTCAGACCAAAGGGCCGTAATACCTGATAAGAATTCTTGGTTTTTCATGGCTTCTTTGGCATGCAAATCATAGAGCCCACGCCCTGCATGGGTATCTAAGTAGAAAATGGGTTTTTCCTTTTGGACCATATAGGACAATATGTTGCATAAACCTAGATGTTTGATGACATCTGCAAAGCATCCGGCGTGATAAATATGTTGATAACTTAGCATCTTAAAATCTGCAATAAAAAAAAGGGACTATACTATAAATATGCATTGCATGCTCTAAATATAACAAATGGAGAGCGTAGCCCTGGCAAAGACGGGATTTTACAAGGAGAAACAAAAATGAAACATCATACAGATCACGAAGAACCTTTTTCTTTTTCTGAGTTTGGCGATGATTTTACATTGGACCCGGCAGAAACTCGGCGTAAAAAAGAAATACGTCAAAAATTAGATGAACGTAAGGAAAGGCAGCGTTTGAAGCAAGAATTAGAAGACTATGATGGGGAATATGGAGACGATTTTGATTGGGATGAGCTAGACAAATAGGTTAGGAACGAACCCTCTAAAGTACAACTTTGTGTTGATTGAACATGTGGAAACACAGTAAAAGGTGGCGTTGTCTTATCGTTTGCAGTTTATGACAGGGATGAACTGGACATCTGGTTGCTCTTTATCCAACAAGTCACGGTATTTTCCAAAAGCATGGTCACAGTCATAGGTCCTACGCCACCCGGTACTGGCGTGATCCAAGCAACACGATTTTGAGCTTGTTCAAAATCAATATCCCCTTGAATTTTATTGGCAACGCTGCGATGGATCCCAATATCGACAATAATTTGTTTTGCATGCAACCAATCAACATGGACCAAATTAGGTACGCCTGTTGCACTAATGATCAGATCTGCTTGACGAATATGACGTTCTAAATTTTTAGTTTTGCGATGCGCAATGGTAACGGTGGCTTTGGCGAGGAGCAATTCTAAAGCCATAGGTCTTCCGACAATCGTGGAAGAGCCAATCACTAAGGCTGAAAGTCCTGAGACATTCAATTGATAATGTTCCAATAAACGCATCACACCCCAAGGTGTGCAGGGTCGCATTTTTGGATGGCCTTGCGCCAATCTTCCCATATTCATGGGATGGAACCCATCCACATCCTTATAGGGATGAATACGCTCGATCACTGTGCTGGTAAGAATATGCTTAGGCAGTGGTAATTGCACTAAAATGCCATCGATATCTGGGGAATGATTCAAGTGATCCAATAATTCTAAGACCACTTTTTCTGGGGTATCTGCAGGGAGAATATGTGGCAGAGATTGAATGCCAAGTTCGGCGCAAGCTTTACGTTTATGTCCCACGTAGATCATGGAAGCAGGATCAGAACCAACCAAAATCACGGCCAGGCACGGCGGTCTATGTCCAGAGCGAATGAGATGACTGACACGTTGTTTGAGGGTGTTCCTAATCAGAGAGGAAACAAGTTTTCCATCAAGAATAGCTGCTGGCATGCCTATTCCTCCCTTAAACCTAAATTCGGCAATTGAATCTTCAAGTTATTTTTGTCATTTTTTGCCTCACCGTAGGGGTGATACGCCTTCAGCAAAAAATGATAAAAATAACTCGAATCTTCATTACATTGGTAACTCTCGTAACGATTCAATTACCCGATTTAGGTTAAAACAAAAATTACAACATAAAAACCTTCAGTGAGCAACATATATATCCTGGACAAAAAAACCTATTTAGGTTAGATTTCCCTTTATTTCCCGAGATTTATTGCATGCGTATTGCCTTAATAGTGGAGTATGATGGTAGTCAGTATCATGGTTGGCAGGCGCAAAATGGGTTACATACTGTTCAAGGGACAGTAGAAGCCGCATTGAGCCAAATTGCGGACGAAGATATTAAAGTGATCTGCGCCGGTAGAACGGATACGGGTGTGCATGCTACTAATCAAGTAATTCATTTTGACACAGATAAAGAACGTGCAGTGCGTGCTTGGATTTATGGTGCAAACTCTTTATTACCGAAGGACGTATGTGTGCGCTGGGGTAAAGAAATGCAAGATACGTTTCATGCCCGTTATTCAGGATTGTCACGCCGTTATCGCTATATTATTCATAATGCCCCCATTCGTTCAGCATTGTTACG
The DNA here is from genome assembly GCA_945878975.1 of Legionella genomosp. 1. Classification (GTDB taxonomy): domain Bacteria; phylum Pseudomonadota; class Gammaproteobacteria; order Legionellales; family Legionellaceae. The sequence continues at coordinate 23,812 of CAMCUM010000005.1, read as the reverse complement.
TTCGAATGTAACATGGCAATATCGTCAATTGGACCATCGATTGATGCATAAGGCGGCTCAATTGCTCATTGGTGAACATGATTTTACTTCTTTTCGTTCAGTAGAATGTCAATCGAAGACCCCTATGCGTTCTGTTTTAAAAATATCTGTACAACGAAAACTTGATTTTGTTAGCATCGACATTTCTGCCAATGCTTTTTTGCATCATATGGTCAGAAATATTGCTGGCGTTTTGATGGCGGTAGGTTCAGCGCGTCATCCTGTGGAATGGGTGAAAGAAGTGCTAGACGCCAAAGATAGAAAACTCGGTGCCGAAACAGCGCCGCCTTATGGTTTATATTTGGTTTCAGTTACTTATCCTGAAGAGTTTGGGATGATTGAACAGTTTTCTGAGTCATTGTTTTTTGATCTGAATAGCCTTAACAAGTAGAGAGATATGCATGAATCCTGAAAATGAAAAACCACCCCATTTTATCCAACAATTAATTAATCAAGATTTGGCCAAAGGTCTCCATGCTGAAGTGGTGACACGTTTCCCACCTGAACCGAATGGTTATTTGCATATTGGTCATGCGAAATCTATTTGCCTTAATTTTGGCTTGGCACAGCAGTATGCTGGACGATGTTTTTTACGTTTTGACGATACCAATCCTTTGAAAGAAGAAGATGAGTTTGTTCAAGCTATCATCGAAGATGTGCGTTGGTTGGGATTTCAATGGCATGATATCACCTACTCATCTGATTATTATCAACAACTTTATGACTTTGCTATCCTGCTGATTCAAAAGGATTTGGCTTATGTTGATAGTTTGAGTATGGAAGACATCCGTGCTTATCGCGGTACTTTGCAACAACCTGGAAAAGAAAGTCCGTATCGGAGTCGTTCGATAGAAGAAAACTTGCGTTTATTCGCGCAGATGAAAGCAGGGGAATTCAGCGAAGGCACCCATGTATTACGAGCGAAAATTGATATGCAAGCAGGGAATATCAATATGCGGGATCCTGTCTTATATCGGATCCGCTTTGCTCATCATCAACGTACTGGGGATGCTTGGTGTATTTACCCTATGTATGATTATGCTCATCCTATTTCGGATGCAATGGAGCATATCACTCATTCTTTGTGTACGCTTGAGTTTCAAGATCATCGACCTTTGTATGATTGGTTTTTGCAACATTTGCCTGTACCTGCTCAGCCAGTCCAAACAGAATTTGCGCGCTTGAATTTATCTCATACGGTTACATCTAAGCGTAAATTGCGTGAGCTGGTTGAGAAAAAAATTGTGACTGGATGGGATGATCCGCGTTTACCTACGTTATGTGGGATGCGAAAGAGAGGTTATCCAGCTGAGGCGCTTCGTCAATTTTGTGATGTGATCGGAATATCGCGTGCGGATTCTGTGATTGATATGTCTATTTTAGAAGAATGTGTTCGCGCTGTGTTAAATCAACAAGCGCCTAGAATGTTATGCGTTCAAGATCCATTGAAAGTAGTCATTGAAAATTACCCTGCTGATCAAGTGGAAACTTTGGTCAGGCCGCTGCATCCTTCTGATCCTGAGTCTGCTACGAGGAATATTCCATTTACGCGAGAGATCTACATTGAACGCTCAGATTTCATGGAACATCCTTCTAAGCAATTTTTTCGTTTGAGTCCAGGTACGGAGGTCCGTTTGCGTTCTGCATATGTGATACGTTGTACCGATGTCATAAGGGATGCACAAGGTGACATTACAGAAATTCGTGCCCATTGTGATCTTGAAACTTTGGGAAAAAACCCTGAAGGACGCAAAGTAAAGGGCGTGATTCATTGGGTATCGGCGAGTCATGCCCATCCATTGTGTATTTATCAATATGATCGTTTGTTTCATGATTCTAATCCTGCACGTGAAGAAGATTTTCTCCAATTCATTAACCATCAGTCTTTGGTGACGTTACAAGGCTTTGCGGAGCCTGCTGTGGCGCATTTGGCTGTGGGTGTGGTCGTACAATTCGAGCGATTGGGTTATTATGCTATGAATCAAATTTCTGCCACTGGCGAAGTGATGGCTTGTCATCGTGTGGTTGATTTGAAAGATACTTGGGGCAAGCTTGAGGCAAAAAATTCATGACTATTACGGTATATAACAGCCTGACTCGCCAAAAAGAACCATTGATACCCTTACAAACCGGAAAAATAGGGATGTATGTCTGTGGGATGACGGTTTATGATCGTTGTCACATTGGTCATGGACGTTCCATGGTCTGTTTTGATGTGATCGTGCGATTTTTGCGTTATAGCGGTTATGACGTGACGTATGTGCGCAATATTACTGATATTGATGATAAAATTATTGTGCGCTCATTACAGCGTGGGATATCTTTTCAAGATCTGACACAAGAGCAAATTGCATTCATGCATGCTGATGAAAAAAGCCTAGGTATCCTGTCGCCAGATTGTGAACCGCGCGCTAGTCAATATATTGCAAAGATCCTTGCCTTGATTCAACGCTTATACGACTCCGGATATGCCTATGAGACGGAACAGGGCGATGTCTGCTTTCGCGTAGATAAATTTCAGAACTATGGTAAATTATCTCGGCAAAATATTGATAATTTGATTGCAGGTAGTCGAATTGAAATTGATGAAGGTAAAGACTCCCCGGTTGATTTTGTTTTATGGAAACGAGCCAAACCCAATGAGCCAGCATGGGATTCGCGCTGGGGCTCTGGGCGGCCAGGTTGGCATATCGAATGCTCTGCTATGGCGATGGATCAATTGGGGGAAGAATTTGATATTCATGGTGGTGGTATAGATTTACAGTTTCCCCATCATGAAAATGAAATTGCACAGTCTGAAGCTGCAACAGGGCACGGCTATGCACGCTATTGGATCCATGCTGGCATGCTACATGTAAATAATGAAAAGATGTCCAAATCATTGGGGAACTTTTTTACCATTGAGGATGTCACGCAAACCTACCATCCGGAAATCATCCGTTATTTTTTGTTGAGTAGTCATTATCGCTCCACATTGAATTACTCCGATGAAACGATCCTGAATAGTTGCAAAGCATTGATGCGCTTATATCAATCATTGCGTACCGTGCCTGTTGTGGATACAGATGAGGTAGATGATACATGGGTCGCAAAATTTTGTACTGCGATGCAAGATGATTTTAATACGCCGGAAGCTTTGGCGGTATTGTTTCAATTAAGCCATGAGCTGCATAAAACGCAATCTAAAATTTTGGCTGCAACTTTGAAGCACCTAGGTGGTATATTGGGGCTTTTACAAAGCCCAGTGGATGATTTTTTGCAAGCAATGGTTCAAACTGAGACATTCGCAAAAGAAGATACTGAAAAGCTCATAGCAGAGCGCAATCAAGCCCGAATAGATAAAAATTGGGCGCGTGCGGATGAGATTCGCCAAGCGCTGTTGGCACAAAGTATTGAGTTAGAAGACAGCAACAACGGTACAATTTGGCGACGTATTCTTTAGATGTGTTGTCCTGATGTGCTATCACTGGGTCAGTAAAGACATAAGCCGCGGGACGTAGGATTTTATTTGAGTAAAATCTTTACTCAACGCACTGACTCCAGTTTAATAGGGTGTCCTCGGAGACTTATGATGAAATGGTTATTCTTAATAGGATTATTCTGGCATTCATTGGCTTGCGCTATTCCTGAAGCGGAGCGTGGTTCGCAATCAAATTTTTTAGTCATTTCGGATATTCATTTGAATATTCATACACAACACGCCATGGAGTTTGCCCCTACAACAGCCACAGTTCATAATGATTTGGATAGAGTCACCTTCGAACAACTTGTTAGAAAAATAAAGACAAGCATCCAATCTGGTGAGATCCCAAAACCAGAGTTTATCCTTTTATTAGGGGATTTAGTTGGGCATATCCGTTTCTCTCAAGAAGATGTGGTGAATGCTGAAAGCCGTGTTTTAATGAGTTTGCAATCTGCGTTTCCAGAAACACCCGTGTTATACACGTTTGGCAATAATGATTCCTTGGCAGGGGATTATGGTGTTTTTCGTGTGGACAAACCAATATTGGATGCTCACTCTCCACTTGATGTGATCAAAACAATATGGCCTCGGGGGCATTTTTTATCGACAGGTGCGAGATGCGATAGAGATCATATTTATCCTTGTTTGCTAGAGAAGAAGACCAGTAGTGGATATTATGCTGCGTATCTTAAACCCAACCTTCGCTTGATTGCTTTGAATTCGGTAATGTTTTCTAAGCAGCGCCAAGGTTATTCTAGTGATAGCGTCTCTGAGCAATTATTATGGCTAGACCGTCAGTTGGTTGAGGTAGAAGCGGCGCAAGAGTCTGCTTTATTGGTGATGCATATTCCGCCAGGGGATAATATCTATAAGGCATATTTTTGGTCAAACACGGCATTTTGGTCAAATGGATACAGCCAGCAATTCGTCGACATTATTCAAGCACACCATAGATGCTTGATAGGGATTTTGACTGCGCATACACATAAAGATGAGATAAAAATAATAGAAAATGCGGGACACATGCCGTTGGTAGGGGTGTATCTGAATGGCGCCTTATCAACTTCACACGGCAACGCACCTTCCATTCGTTCCTATGTGTTAAGTCAAAGCCAAGATAAGCTACGTTGGGACCTCAGTGATTATTGGACTTATTACTTCACTCAAGCAAACAATGGTGACATCCAAGTCCAACCCCTATACCAGTTCAAAAACATCTATTGTGACGGGCAGGCTAATAAGCGAATGAGCGATTGTTTGGATTCGGTCAATATCAGTAAATTGAGCCGTTATTTGAGTGTCGGTAATCAAAATTTCAATGCAAGAATTTCAGCGCCTGAGAATATTTATATTCATGGGTAATTTGTGGTTGGGAAACCACAGCGCTCCGCGTATCTTTTTCACCCCCGTACGACAAAAAAGTACTCAAACTAGTATTGTGTAATATATGCACTATACTTAGATGTGAACATCAAGCAGATGAGGGTCCAATATGGCTATTACTCCTGAATCAAATACTATGAGTTTTTTCAGTTATGATGTTAAAAAAGCTGTTAGGTCGGCGGATGCCGGTAAGCGTACCTTAAGTGATTGGAATAGACAAATTGAGGCTGATAAAAAATGTTGTTATTTTATCAATGAGATAAACCTCAGAACATTGCGCGAGAATATGCTCAAGGAGGGGCTTTGTCAGCAGCTTGAGTTTGCAGATATTGACGAATTTAAACGGTTTTTAAAAGAGTATCTTTTTAAAGATTTAGAAGATGATCGAGCTGATTTAGCTGCAACGCATGCTATGTTACAATGGCATCAATCGGGCATTCAACATGCGACCCATCAACATGCCTGGGCTTATGCTTTAGCGCAATTTCCCATGATACATCTTTCTATCCCTATTTTCACTGTGCATTTTATAAGCACAAAAGAAGGTGTGTGCATCAATGAAAATAATACTTATTCAGAATGGGTGGAACAACTACCAAATGGCGATGTGAAGAAGCACAGCCCAGCTGAAAACGAGCAGTATTGTGCTCATACAAGTACAACTTATCTATTTAGCCCTGACGGTATTCAATTACAAGGACTGAGTATCGATTGTCCTAGCCTTCCTCTTGCCCAGTTATTCGATAAAAAATCTGGAGAAGGCTGTATGATGTATTTGACTAATTTATTCTTTCGCGCTTTGCAGGTATTTATTGCAAGCTTTTATTCTGGTTACGTCCCTGTTTCTACCTCAGAACCTGACGAGCCTCAAACCACTTTTGCGCATCCTAGATTGAAATAGCCACTGAACATCTCGTATTGAGCGTTATTAAATCTTAGCTGTTCGGGGTAATAATAACCAATAGGATCCTTGGTTTTTAATATTGCTGGCGATCTTGGTAGCTTGGTGACCTGGTCCCCAATACATGTCACCGCGCACGGCACCTCGGATAGCACTTCCGATATCTTGGGCAATCATAAGACGCTTGAACGGCTGCGCTTTTTTGGAGAAATCTTGGCGCACATCTGTCATCAACCATAATGGGGTACCTAAAGGGATCCATTGCCGGTCAATGGCCATGGAATATCCTGGTGTTAAAGTTACATCTTGAGCACCGTGGAATTGCTTGTCATTTGTTTCTTGGAAAGAAGCACTAGAACCACTGCCTTTGATATATTCAATGGCTTTGGTGGTACCATCCGTAAAATGAATCACGGCAGAACCTTCTGTGATCAAGGTACGCAGATCTTTCTGTGATCCCACCCATGCTAGCGTTAAATCATTTTTGGTATGGTTGATTACAGGGAAAGTGTATTTATCCGTTTTAGTCGGACTGCCCTCAACACTGGCGGCATAATAACCTGTAAATGTCCCAGATGCAGGTTTATCACCTGTAACGGCAACCGGCTTAAACCAAGCCTGAAAGAAAGCGCGGACATGGTATTTTGAGTAGGTATTGACATATTTGGCAGCATGACAAATGGGTTGCCAATCTTTGGCTTTCAAAGAAAATCGGCTATTTCCCACGTTTTGTTCAGGATTTTGCTTTAAAAAGAGCTTGCAAGAGTTGCGAAATGCCAAAAACGATAGTTTTAGATCGGCATGCTCCCAATCAGTTAAGACGGAAAAGGCCTCTTTATTCATCAAAGCAGGACGACTTGGCGGATTTTGCCAAATTTTCCAAGCAAAAGTGGATAAAAAGGTGATACTTAAACCAGCAACAATGTGTTTTATTTTCATATTGTGTATTATATCACCAAAAAAGCCGTTACTCAAGTGTTTTTGGTCAATAATTGAGCAAAATAATGCATTGCACAATAATGATGTTTTGTTCTTACGAGTCTGCTGCGCGTCTTAGTACACTGATTGGTTATCTGAAAATGTCCAAATAATAACACCTGCGGTATTGTCTCGCATTCTTCCGTCGGATGCTGCAAAGCTTGTATCCATATTGTAATCAAAAATTATCAAACCGCTTACTTCAGCCCTACTGCGTCCACATTTGGTCTTATCCGATTCAAATAGCGTTATTTTTCCTTCTCCGCATTCATATTTTAAAATCAACCGAATGGGGTCACCATAATAATCCGTAGAATGGTAATCGTTTTCTGATAATTGGAAGGAGTGCGTGGTTTCCCCTGGAAAAATAAGAGCAGGAATATTTGAGATTGTTGATGGCGTTCCAGAAATTAATTGAAAATCACGAAAATAGCAGGTCGTATGAGTGATGTTTTTAATAATTATATCAAGATTTGTACAATTATCTTGGGGGTAAAACCCCCAAGCATCAGTCAGTGCTTGCATGAGTAATAGAAGTAACAGCAACTTTGTTTTAAAAAAATTTTTTATGTTCATGATATTTTTGTAGCAACCTTTGCGATGATACTGAATTTGTGAGATATGATATCATTTTTCTATTAGAAATTGTTTATACCTTTTATAGGTTCATTCGTGAAAGGTATATTTAGGATCAATAACATTGAGAGAGGAGCAGTGCCTCAATATGTTGAGGTCGCGGCTTTTCCTACCTAGGGAGAATTAATCGATTGCGTCAAAATACTCGCATGCCATAATCCGGTTTTATCTTTTTGTCGTTTGAGTGTCATAAACACTTGCATGCTGATGTCGGTAGATTTAATAGTGGCTACTGCTAGAAAATAATGGCTTTCCACTGTTAGCAGTCCGTTGGGAATGTGGTATTTTTCGATAATGGGGGCGATTTCTTGCGGATCTTTAAAGGGTTTCGAGCTACGGACTTGTAGGATATGTTTGATATCATTATCACTTATGTTGTTGCCCATTAACCGTAAGAGGGTAGCGGGGACCGTATTCAGATTGATGGCAGTTGCTTCGGGTAGAGCCGTGACCATCGGGGCCAATGCCTGATAATATTTGGCTGAAACCCCATAGACTAAGCGTAATTCTGAGGAATGATACATGGGCATTTGGCTAGGAAAAAATACGGGTTTTTGGCGTGCATATTTGTCATGCCATTCATCATGTGTGGTCATCATTTTGGGTGGTTGGATCCAATAGATAACGGAGTCCATGAGCTCTTTACGTTCTTGTGACGTTTCACCTATTTGCAAAGCCCCTAATAACCCATAAAAAAAGGGTTGATTTTGTGCGTTTGTCAGCATATTTAGGTTAAATCGGCTTTGTAAATCAAATAATTGTCCTGAAAGGGTGATATTTGGATACATATGCTGCAGTTTACTGGGGAAATTTAAAATAGCCCCGTCTTTTTTTGAGACCTTGCCTAGTTGTTGTTTGGGATCGGTGATACGGTCAATTGCCCAGATGCCGATTGCTTGTGAAGCAAGATAAAATTGATCAGAGCTTTCAATCAAATGGATGGTCTGGATATCATTTCTGATTCGAACAGAGACGGCTGTGGCAACGATAGATATGAGCGTGATGATAAATAATGCCGTCAGCAATGCACTTCCTTTGTGAGTTGGTCTATGCATAAAACCCCGTGGTAAGTGGTAACACAATGTCCAAGGCACCCAAGTTTTTTAAGGTGAGATGCAAGACGATACTCATGGGTAAAGGAGCGATTTGTTCGGCTCTGTCGCTCTTGTTATGTATTTTCCATTCTGTATGGGGCTGATGTTTGGCGTCCATATAAGTAAAACCACAGGCAGACAGTTGATCAAAGAGGGTTTGGTCGTGAAAGTCCCTTCTATCCGGCGAATCCAACAAGGGCCAGGTGCGGCGGATTAATTTATGGCCATAGCAGAGATACGCAACACGTTTTAAAGTAGATCGATGCGCCGCAGCATCAGGATTAACGTCACCGCAACGCGTAAATTCGACACCATCTGCGTGTGCGACCAACGCTGGGATGAGAGATTGTTCGTTACCTCTGACTGGGCGGTTGATGATTTGTTCTGTTTCACGGCGTATCAACAACAGCGTCAAATCTAGTTTGTGGCGCTGTATAGATTGCTGCTTGAGGCGTTTGTTGATGTCGAAGGACTGTGCTAAGACATACGAGGTGATGCTCGCGATGATAGCAAAGACCGCAAGCGCTATGATGATTTCGATTAAAGTGAAGCCACGTTGTTTCATGGTGCGTATCGATAACCAATCGTTAGATTGGTAAAAGGCCCAGTTTTATGTGAGCTCACGGTGATGGTAATTTGTTGCATGCTGCGGATGGGGGTGCGCGAAATTTTACCGCGCCAATACCAGACCATGCCTGCTAAATGGCTTGTATGAGTGCTTTCTGCATTGGTAGGAATGCTGATCGCATTGCTTTGGATTTCGGCTAGCGCGGACATTGCTACCAGATGTGCTAGGGATTTTTCTTTTAGATGATTGGCATATTGAATATTTTGGGCATTGGTTTTTAATAGACAAGTTAAACCGATAGCCAAGATCGCCAAAGCCAGTAATACTTCAATGAGGGTAAATCCATCCGATCGTCTTTGCGAGCGTAGCGAAGCAATCCAGTGTCGTTTTGGGTCATGAGCCATATTAACGTGTATCCGTATCATGAAAAATAACCTGGCCATTTTCATCAGCAGATACAGCAGCGAGGTGCGCTTGCTTTTCAGTGCCGAAGTATACTTTAAAGGGCGTCATATCTCCGCTACCGCTCATTGTAATCACCAACTGATCTGGTTTATTGCTACCATAGGCTACTGTGATTCTGGTTTTTGTTGGTAATGTCGGTTGATGATTGTGCGAAGGATGTAAGGGTTGCCAACGATGTTTGGTATTCAAGCGCTGTGCTGAGTAGCTTGTATTGCTGAGTTGAATTTTTAGGGTACTGGATTCCAGTAACGCTTGGTCATGAACCAACTCAACAAATTGCGCAAATGCTTCTGCCGCAGTGCGGATTTTACGACTTTCTCCGAAATCACCAAATGCCAACATAGCGAAACCAAAGGTGATGCTTATTATGAGCATCACCACCAGAATTTCAATTAAGGTAAAACCTCGTTGTCGGCTTATATCCTGTGGGGCAGAGTCTAAGTTCTCACGTCGTGATGAGGAACCGTCATATTTGTCATTCGCTAGACCAATTACCAATTTCATTGCCCTCAGTGTTGGTTTGTCCACCTGGTCCATTTGTGAAAACATCTACTTCACCATGCTGTCCCGGGTTCAAATAATGATAGGTTTCTCCCCAGGGATCTTGGGGAAGCTCTTTGAGATAAGAGTTCCAATTTTGCGGAATAGGGCTCGTATTGGGCTTAGCCACCAGTGCTTCCAAACCTTGTTCGGTTGAAGGATAAAAACCACTATCCAATTTATACAATTCTAAAGCGTTTTGAATGGACATGACATCGTGTTTTGCTTTGACTTTACGGGCTTCTTCTGGTCTATTGATAATTTTAGGGACGACCAAAGCCGCTAAAATCCCAAGAATGACCACCACCACCATAATTTCAATGAGTGAAAACCCACGTTGTTGTTTCATCAATTCATCTCCTCTAAGTCACTAATTGTTCCATTGAAAAAATTGGTAAGAGTGTGGATAGTACAATAAATAAGACTACCCCACCCATTAGCAGTATGATCATAGGTTCCAGCAAGGTTAATGCGGTATCTATGAGGCGTTTTACTTCATTATCCAAATGATTGGCTGCACGTTCCATCATAATGGCTAATTGGCCGCTTTTTTCACCACTGGCAATCAAATGCAAAGCCATTGGGCGTAAAAAAGTCGTTTTTTTTAAAGCGACATGGATGGCTGTTCCTTCTTTGACATCCGTTGTCGCTTGGTCGAAAGCATGCCTCATTACGCTGTTGTTGACAAGGCTTGCTGACACGCGCATGGTTTCTAAAACACTGCCGCCTGCTGAAAACAAAATTCCGAATGTATGGATGTAGCGTGCGACATTGACCGTTTTGACCACAAAACCAACTAGGGGCATCTTTAAAATAGTTTGATGCCATTGCCATAAGATTTTAGGGTTTTTTAAACTGCGCTGAAAAACGATTCCCAGAATGACGACCAACAATAGGACATAAAGCCCGTCGTGTTTGATAAAATTGCTTAATGCGATCAAAATGATGGTTAAGCTCGGCAGTTTTTGTCCGGAATTGGCAAAGACCCCTACAATATCGGGTACAACGTAAGCCAATAAAAAGCCAATGATGGTGGTGGAAATCACTATCATGATACATGGATAAATCAAAGCTTGTTGGATTTTTTGGCGAATGGTTTGTTGATTTTCGGTGTAGTCTGCGAGTTTTTCAAGGACCAAATCCAAGCGCCCAGTGTGCTCTCCGGCAGCCAGCGTAGCGCGGTATAATTCTGGAAAGGCATGCGGGTATTCCCCCATAGCTTGCGCTAGGCCATAACCTTCTAAAACTTTGGCGCGCACACCAATGATGAGGCGATGAGTACCTTCAACTTCTGATTGATCTGCGACACCACGCAGGGCTTCATCAATGGGTATGCCTGCGGCAAGTAGGGTGGCTAATTGCCGAGTAAAGAGCGCGAGATTGGCCGCGTTTAATTTGTCTTTTTGCTTGGTTTGACCTAATTTTTTATAAGCCTGGATCGAGATAGGTATTAAGCCTTGTTCCCGCAATAATTGGCGGGCATGCCTTTCTGAGTCTGCTTCGATAACCCCTTTGCTCGGATTGCCTGTTTTTTTCAAAGCCTGATATTGAAACGCGCCCATGTTGCATACATCGCAATGTAAAATATAAACCTAGTGTATTCTATTGAAATGAAATAGTCACTCAGTTAACATCTCTATACTTCGAGCGACCATAAACCGTGGTTTTTTGGCTGCGCGGGGATATGTGCAAATAGGAGCGGGATGATGAGTAAAGAAGATGTGCTAGCTATGTTAGAGGCATCAGAGGCCGAATTTGTTGATTTGCGTTTCACGGACACGCGTGGAAAAGAGCAACATATTACCATTCATGCCTCTTGTATTGATGATGATTTCATCGAGTTTGGTAAAATGTTTGATGGTTCCTCTATGAAAGGATGGCAGCATATTCACCAATCAGATTTGGCGTTGATACCGGATTTGAGTACGGCTGTCGTAGATCCTTTTTTTCAAGATCAGACAGTTGTGATCCGTTGTAATGTGCGAGATCCGAGCACCGGTAAAGATTATGATCGTTGCCCACGTGCTTTGGCGCAACGAGCAGAAGCGTATTTACAATCTTCTGGCATAGCCGATACGGCATTTTTTGGTCCTGAGCCTGAGTTTTTTATTTTTGATGATGTGCGTTGGCAAACTGAGATCAATAGTGCTTTTTATGAAATTAATTCCGAGGAAGGTTGTTGGAATTCCGGTAAATTGATGGATGGCGGTAATATTGGACATCGGCCAACAGTTAAAGGTGGCTATTTTCCAGTGCCCCCAGTTGATTCGTCACAAGATATTCGAGGGAATATTTCAAATGTTTTAGCGTCTTATGGTATCCAAGTAGAAGCGCATCACCATGAAGTAGCGACAGCAAACCAATGTGAGGTGGCGACACGTTATAATTCGCTGACCCTGAAAGCAGATGAGATGCAAATTTTAAAATACGTCGTACATAATGTCGCGCATAATCACGGAAAAACTGCCACTTTTATGCCGAAACCTTTAGTAGGGGATAATGGGAGTGGTATGCATTGTCATCAATCGTTGATGAAGGATGGTGTGAATCTGTTTTCTGGAAATGAATATGCCGGACTATCTAAACTGGCATTGTATTATATTGGTGGGATTATTCACCACGCGCGTGCCTTGAATGTGTTTACCAACCCAGGCGTTAATAGCTACAAGCGTTTGGTGCCGGGATTCGAAGCGCCTGTATTATTGGCTTATTCTGCACGTAACCGTTCGGCTGCCATTCGTATTCCTTATGTTGGTAATCCGAAGGCCAGAAGGATTGAGGTGCGTTTTCCTGATTCATTGGCCAATCCTTATTTGGCTTTTTCGGCGATGATGCTAGCAGGTTTAGATGGTATTAAAAAACAAATTCATCCTGGAGACGCCATAGACCGTGATTTGTATGAGTTACCGCGCGATATGTTGAAGGATATTCCAACGATTTCAGGGTCATTAGAAGAAGCGATCAAGCATTTAGAACAAGATCATGAGTTTTTGATGGCCGGTGATGTGTTTTCGCATGATTTTCTACAATCCTGTATTGAATTACGCTATGAAGACATCATGAAATTACGGCATTTGGTTCATCCATTGGAATTTGAGATGTATTACAGTGATTAACCTCCTTAGGATTGAATGCCCATGATAGAAAGTGATCGATTGGTAAGTCTGCAAGCGCAAGCGACTGACGAAGTGTTCGACCGAGCGATTCGTCCGCTGAGCTTGCAGGAATATATTGGTCAGGAGGATGTTTGTCAGCAGATGAGGATTTTTATTGATGCAGCCTGCAAGCGCAAAGAAGCCTTAGATCATGTTTTGATCTTTGGACCGCCTGGGTTGGGAAAAACCACGCTTGCGAATATTGTGGCCCATGAAATGGGCGTCAATCTGCGGCAAACCTCTGGTCCAGTGATAGAGCGCGCGGGTGACATCGCGGCGATTTTAACCAATCTTCAAGAAAATGACGTCTTATTTATCGACGAAATTCATCGCTTGAGCCCAGTGATTGAAGAAATCTTATATCCAGCCATGGAAGATTATAAATTGGATATTATGATTGGTGAAGGTCCCGGTGCACGTTCTATTAAACTAGAATTACCGCCTTTTACTTTGATTGGCGCTACGACGCGTGCGGGTTCGTTAACTTCTCCTTTACGTGATCGCTTTGGCATCGTGTTGCGATTGGAGTTTTACTCTGTTGACGCATTGACGAAAATTGTAGAGCGTTCCGCGCGTTTATTGCAGGTGAAGACTGATACCCAAGGGGCACATGCGATTGCTTTACGTTCCAGAGGTACGCCCAGAATTGCAAATCGATTGTTACGTCGGGTACGAGATTTTGCTGAAGTGAGGGCTAATGGGGTGATTACGGCTGAAGTTGCTGCCAGTGCATTGGACATGCTGCATGTGGATCATCATGGATTTGACGTGATGGATCGCAAGCTTTTATTGGCGGTCATAGAACGCTTTGGAGGGGGACCTGCCGGTGTAGACAGCATTGCTGCAGCAATAGGAGAGGAAAAGGGCACAATTGAAGATGTGTTAGAACCCTTTTTGATCCAACAAGGATTTTTAATGCGTACTGCGCGTGGCCGTATTGCGACTCAATTGGCTTATGAACACTTTGGGTTGGAATTTACAGCGCCAGTAGATGGATAGTCCTTTCGCTTCGTCTTTGCGAGTCGTAGGCGAAGCAATCCACTGTACTTGGTGACAGTATCGTATTACTTTGTCGTTACACCACGCGTAAAGATGTTTGCAAAAAAATCAAACAAAGGGAACGCTCGTAAATGATGAAAAAGGATCATATAATGTCCTACAGGGTTTATTTTGAAGATACGGATATGATGGGGATTGTCTACCATGCCCGTTATTTGTACTTCTTTGAAAGAGCCCGAACTGAAATGTTGCGTGGGCGCGGGTTTACATTGACAGAGATGGCGCAAAAAAACATTTATTTTGCAATTCGCGAGGCAAATGTTCGTTATCATACACCGGCGTATTTGGATGATGTCTTACATATCAAGACATCGATTGCAGGCCAAACTGCTTGTACCATGCTATTCAAACAGATGATGATGAATCAGAATGAGAAACTTATTGCGGAAGCTGCTGTGATGACAGTATGCGTGAATAGAGATCTGAAACCGAGACGTGTTCCGACTATGGGAGAATAAAACGTGGGAAGTCATACTAGTATTTTAGGTTATTTTTTACAAGCCGGCTTTGTGGTGAAATTTGTGTTGCTAATATTGTTGGCAGCATCGTTGGTATCCTGGACTCTTATTATTCAGCGTGCTTTGTATTTTAGAAATAAAAAAAATGAGTATGCCGCGTTTCGTAAGCGATTTTGGGGTAGCAGTGATTTGAGTAAATTGCACTCAGAAATGGACGAAGATGAAGAGGAGCAGGATGGCTTGGCTGCTGTTTTTTATACGGGTTTCAAAGAGTTTTTACGATTGACTGCACATCATGGTGCTATTCATATTGAACCCATCCAGCGTGCGATGCAAATCAGTCATTATAAAGAAGCCGAGCAATTAGAAGAACATTTGCCTTTGTTTGCATCGATTGGTTCATTAGCGCCCTATGTCGGGCTATTTGGTACGGTGTGGGGAATTATGACGTCTTTCCAAGCCTTAGGCCAAGCACAGCAAGCAACGATTGCGATGGTGGCGCCAGGGATTTCAGAGGCCTTGGTTGCGACAGCATTGGGGTTGTTTACAGCCATCCCAGCTGTGATAGCTTATAATCGCTATAGCACTCATGTGAATGGGTTACTCAATCATTCTGATTTGTTTCAAGAAGAATTGGTTGCTCTGATTTCTGAGCAAATTAAGTATAAATAAGGGAACAACGATGCTGAAACGCAGAGCACGCTCTAAAAGCCCCATCGCTGAGATCAACGTTGTTCCTTATATCGACGTCATGTTGGTCTTGTTGGTGATTTTCATGATTACGGCCCCTATTTTATCACAGGGAGTCACCGTGGATTTGCCGAAAGCTGAAAGTCAGGCGGTGAAAACGACGGATCGAGAGCCGATTATTGTCTCAGTCAATGCAGAAGGTGAATATTTCTTGAATGTGGATCAAAATCCGGAAATGCCTATGGCTGCAGAAAAACTCATGGTTCGTGTTGCGGCTGAATTAGCTTTGGCGAAAGAATCTGGTCAAAGCGTCAATGTTTTGGTAAAAGGAGATCAAGGTGTCCCATATGGTCGGGTTGTATTAGCGATGAGCGCATTGAAGCAGGCGGGCGCTGAGCAAGTTGGCTTGGTGACCGATTCTACGACATTACAACAACAAACTGTGGTTGAGGTGGAATGATGATGCAAACGATGACGTACCGTAATGCGTTTTTTATAGCTGTAGGTTTACATTTTTTAATCATCTGTTTATTGATGATGGAAGGCCATTCGGAGAAGTTTGTGGTGAATGCGTCGCAACGTTCCGATGTGGTTGAGAGCAAGATGGAAATGAATCGTCCTGAAGCGCAACCGTTACAAGCAGTCAGTGTAGACAGCCAGGCAGTGGCTGAAACACTTGACCGTTTAAAGTCAGAGCGGGCGCAAAAAGAGCAAGCTGAGATCAATCGGCAAAACGCTATGCAAGAGCAATTACGAGTAGCAAAGCAGCAACGGATCCGTGAGCAACGTCATTTAGAGCAAATGAAGAGAGAAGCTGCTCAGATGGCTGTGGCACAACAGAAAAAAGTAGCTGCAGAAAAACAACATTTGCGAGAGTTGGCGGAGCAAAAAGTACAACAAGAAAAGAATTTGGCTGCTTTAAAGCAACAGCAAGAGCAATTGAAAAAGCAACAAGCGCTGGAAAAACAGCGATTGACGGCTGCTTTGCAAAAGCAAAAACAAGAGGAAGCAATGCAGGCGCAAAGAGAATCTGCGGCACAAGCGCAGAGAGAGTCGGCAGCTCAAGCCGCGCAAGCACAGGCAGCGCAAGCAGCTCAAGCAGCTCAAGCAGAAGCACGTCGTAAAGCAGCACAGCAAGCGGCCTTGGATCAGCAGCGTGCTGCTCAGATGTCTGGAGAAGTCAATAAATATAAGGGTTTGATTATTCAAGCCATCAGTCAGCATTGGATTTTGCCTGATCATGTGAATCCACAATTGTTTAGCCAATTTAGAATTCAGTTGGCACCTAGCGGCAAGGTATTGTCGGTGAGTTTGATAAAAAGTAGTGGTGACCCGGTTTTAGATCGTTCTGCGCAAGCGGCTATTTATAAAGCATCGCCTTTACCAGTACCGAGTGATCAAGCCATGTTTAATTTATTTCGGGACATCAGTTTAACAGTCCGTCCTGAAAGTACGAGGGGGTAGTACCATGTTAAAAAGAGGTATGCAACTATTGATGTTGCTCGCATTCTCAACACGCATTTTTGCTTTGGATTTAGAATTAACGCAGGGGATTTCTGCGGCGTTACCCATTGGCATCAATGCCTTTGGTTCTGATGATCGTTCGCACAGTATGACAGCCGTGATCACGAATGATCTCAAGCTCTCTGGACAATTTAAAATCATGCCCGCGCAAGGTGATGGTCGTTCAGCGCTGCAATATTGGCAACAAATAGGCGCTGATACGGTTTTATCTGGGGTAGTGTCGCCTAGCAATGATGGGCGGGTGGCCGTTAGTTATAGTTTGGTTGATGCGGCGGCGCAAGGTAGGACATTACTCTCCAACAAATTTGTTGTACAAGAACAACAATTACGTGCGCTAGCACACCATATTAGCGACCAGGTTTATCAAAAACTTACTGGGGAACGTGGGATATTTTCTACTAAAATTGCTTATATTATGGTCCAAAGAGGGTTTAGAGGCCATACTCGTTTTTCTTTAGAAGTGGCGGATATGGATGGCTATCACCCACAAAACTTGTTGAATTCCTCTGAACCGATTATGTCTCCTTCATGGTCTCCAGATGGACGTTATATTGCTTATGTGTCTTTTGAAAATAAGCGTTCTCAAATTTATAAAGTGGATGTGGTTACGGGTCAACGTCGCTTGATCACTAGTTTCCCAGGTATCAACGGGGCGCCTGCTTGGTCGCCAAGTGGGAAAGAATTGGCTGTTGTGTTATCCAAAGAGGGGAGTCCTAAACTTTATTCTGTGAATTTAAGTTCTGGTCAAATGCGTCAATTGACGTTTGGTTCGGCGATTGATACTGAGCCGCGTTATTCTCCAGATGGCAATTCGATCATCTTTACGTCTGGTCGTGGTGGTAGCCCACAGATATACCGTTTGGGATTGGCGGATGGACGTGTCAGTCGCGTAAGTTTCAATGGAAATTACAATGCACGTGCTTCGTTTACACCGAATCAGCAAACAATGGTGATGTTGCATCGTGGAGATAGAGGTTTCAATATCGCTGTGCAAGATATGCATTCTGGACAAGTAGAGACCGTGACAAATTCGGCAATGGATGAATCTCCCTCTGTTGCTCCGAATGGTCGATTAATCCTTTATGCGAGCCGAGAGCATGATCAAGGTATTTTAGGCATGGTTTCTATCGATGGCCGCATTCGTTTGAAATTCCCGTCACGCAATGGGGATATTCAAGAGCCAGCTTGGTCACCTTACTTAGGATAGGACCTTGATATGGAGGCGCTAGAGACAGTTTCAATTTATACAGACGGCGCTTGCAAAGGGAACCCTGGCCCAGGGGGCTGGGGTGCTATTCTGCGCTGTCAAGGTCGTGAAAAAGAAATCAAGGGTGCCGAGCCCATGACTACGAACAATCGTATGGAATTGACTGCAGCGATAGAAGCATTGGCCTCTCTCAATCGGCGCTGTACCGTTGCCTTGTACACGGATTCTGATTATCTACGCCAAGGTATGCAATCATGGCTGGCGCAGTGGAAGAAAAAGGGATGGCGTAATAGTAAAAACGAAGCGGTGAAGAACATCGATCTCTGGATGCGTTTGGATGAACTTGCTAAGAACCACGACATTGCCTGGCATTGGGTGAAAGGTCATTCCGGTCACCCAGAAAATGAACGTGCAGATCAATTAGCTAATTTAGCGGTGTTCGAATTAAACCATTCCTGAGAAGCGTTGCTATGAGAAAATTATTTTGTGTTTTATGCGTATTAAGTTTTTGTTTTTCAAGCGCCGCAGTTGCGGGTGAAGATTATTGCTCGATATTTCAAATAAGTATTAAAAATAATACAGCAGCAGATTGTGTTTTGAAAAAATCTTACATTCCTCTTGGAAAATTAATATATGATGGTAGCATATCTGAGGTGATTTTTCGTGATAAAGAAGTGTCGTTTTTTTTAAATTGGCACCAGTCTCATTATTTGATTGCAGCGCTGATGCAGTCTTATCAATGTGGAGATGATAGAGAAATCGCATTGTATTCCACAACACCTGCTGTAGAAGATAGTTCTATACTAGAGAAGCGCAATATGGATGCCAAATTCATTACCCAAACATGTAATGAACATTACAAACGCAGTTGGAAAATCTGGTGGGAGCTACGGGAGCCTGAGCAACCTCAGGTTTAATTGTTTGTTATGATAAACACCTTCTTCCTGAAGGAGAAGCGAAGTACGCGTATTACTGCTTCTCCTCCTTCAAAAATTTACCCTATCTTTCTACGCAAAAGGATGCATCAATTTCGAAGCAGGGTGTAACATTCGCTCTAGCCATGTGGGTTTGTGGTATACCTTAATATGGAAGATACGGTGGGTCTGGATTTTATTGATAATGAATTCATCGCTGGTTTGGAGCTGATCAATCAAACGTAAATTCAAAGCATCCGTTGCCAACCAATGTTCTCCTGTTGCAACTTGGTCTATATCCAGTTCAGATCGGTTGTTTAGCACATATTGTCGAAAGCTTTTGTGAATTTGTTCTAAATCTTCCTGAAATTTTGCACGTCCCTTGGGTGTGTTTTTACCCAATACAGTTAAGGTGCGTTTGTATTTACCAGCAGTGATAAGCTCAACATCAATGTCATTTTTCTGTAACCAACGATGAAAGTTTGGTAATTGCGCGACGACTCCAATCGACCCTACAATGGCAAACGGCGCAGCAATAATTTGATTAGCGACACATGCCATGAGATACCCACCGCTGGCAGCTACTTTATCAATACAGGCAGTGATGGGGATGTCGCGGTCGCGTATGCGTTGAAGCTGAGCGGCGGCCAACCCATAGCCATTTACAGAGCCACCTGGGCTTTCCAAACGAATTAATACCTCATCGTGTTTGGTGGCGACAGCTAAGATTGCGGAAACTTCCTCGCGCAAGGGTTCTACTTGGGAGGCTTTGATATCACCATCAAAATCTATAACGTAGAGCACGGGTTCTGCTTTTTTCTTGGAAGGTGTTTTTTTGAGTTTGGGTTTTTTCGTTTTTTTACCCAGCACTGCCTTTTCCATATACTCAACCAAATGACGATAGTCATCATTTAGGAAGGAAACAGTCAAATCTGTTTTAGATTTACGTGTGAGGGCAAGCACCCCCCCTAAGAGAAATAATATGGCTAGAACCAAAGTCAGTGTTTTTAAGGCAAACAATCCATATTGTGTTAAAAATTCCATTGCGACAACCTGTTTGAAAGTTTATGCTAGAATGGTTGATCATTTCGCAAATGACGGTTTGTGTCAACAAGTATTAGTAGCCCAGGTGAACCGCGGTGTAACCAAGGGTTTAAATATGCCTAAGTTCAATATGATGCTATAAAGAAAATGAGGTGATCATGAAATATATTATTTTGCTATTAAGCATATTGATGTCTACACAGGTTCAAGCTATCAAATGTTATTTAACTATGGTGAAAGGAAACAACTGGAAAGCTTATGATTTGACGGTTGACTTGTTAGATGCAGGGACAGGAAAAAAAAAGCTAACGACTCTGATTGCAGAGGGAGATTTGTGGAGTAGGGATGAGTTTGAGTGTAAGCCTGGAGAGACGCTTTCGTTGGAAGCAAAATTTTCTCCGGCTTTTTGGGCGGGGCAAGAAGATAAAATTTATAAAGGGAAGCACTTTAGGAAATTGCCCAATGCCATCCAGCCTGGTGAAACAGGATGGAATGTGACTCTTTGCTTTCCTAGGGATTTTTCAGACGTACCATCGCCGCCTGATGCGAACACGAACGCTGAATGTGATTTGAACGCCATTCCAAAGATTGAACCGCAAAAGATGTAATAAGGATCGCGGCCGCGTTCCTAACTCATAAATGTAGCCTGGATGCAGCGTAGCGAAATCCGGGAGCAGTGGCATCTGTTTCCCGGATTCCGCTGCGCTGCATCCAGGCTACAATCCTCGACTTATTCGAACCTCGGTTTACACACGTTCCTACTGCCTGTTGATTGACATCATAGATCGAATTTGGTATCTTGCACTGTATTAGCGTATTATTACATTTATAGGTTCTCATGCACTCAACCAAACACGCCACATCCGAACTAGGGCTATTGGCTTTGGTCATGATGGCTATTATTTCAGTAGATAGTTTGAGGAATTTACCTATTGCGGCGCAATTTGGTGTGTCGCTTGTGACTTTTTATGCTTTGGCAGGATTGGGTTTCTTTTTGCCGCTGGCTTGGGTGACGAGTAAATTAGCCAGTCACTATCCTAAAACGGGAGGGTCTTACATTTGGATCCGAGAAGCATATGGTCATCAATGGGGGCATTTTGCGATTTGTTTGCAATGGTTATATAACATCATTTGGTATCCGACCATTTTTGCGTTCATTACGGCTACGATTGCCATATTGGTAGGGCATCATTTAGATCATTCTAAGAGCTTTGTTTTTATACTGAGTCTCTCATTGTTTTGGTTTATGACAGGGGTCCATAGTTTTGGGATCCAGTTTAGCAAATGGGTGAATATCAGTAGTGCCATTGTTGGTACATTACTCCCCATGACCATTATCATAGGTTTGGCCATATATTGGCTGTCGGCTGGCAACCCCTCGGCAACGCCACTGACTTGGCAAGCGCTGCTTCCTACCATGCATGACATGAAGAATATTGGCTTTTTTTCAAATGTTTTGTTTAGTCTTTTAGGACTAGAAGTGATTGCGGTTTATGCTGGCAACGTTGCTAACCCCCAGCGTGTCTATCCCAAGGCATTGACGTTGAGTGCGTTGCTGATTTTACTCACGCTTATGTGTAGCTCCTTGGCATTGTGTGTCATCATGCCGGTTGAAAAAATCACTGTGATCACAGGCTTGGTCGATATGTTGCAAATATTTTTTGCTACATTTCATATTGAGAACATGACGCTGTGGATTGGGCTGTGCATCATCATTGGCGGTTTGGGTATTGCTTCGTCCTGGATGTTGGGTTTGGCAAAAAGTTTGCATGTTTCTTTGGCATCTATGACGATGACACCACAATGGTTGCAAAAGCTGAATCGCAAACAAGTACCGATTGGCATCTTGTACATGCAGGCATTGATATATACTTTGTTGCTAACGGCTTTCTTATTTTTTCCAAGTATGAATCGATCGTATTGGATTTTGTCGGCTGTTACGGCGCAATGTGCCTTATTATATTATATCATCTTGTTTTTTGCAGCGATGAAATTGTTGCGGCGCCAACGAGGATCGAGAGTCTTGCCTATTTTGGCGATTACAATGTGTTGTATCGGTTTGGTCGCAGGTTTTATGCCACCGGAGTTATTGAACTAGGGTTGTTGGTAAGTATTTGCTATTGTATAGGGTGTTATTCAATAGAGATTAGGTAATGATCTTCTTCTGCTGAAGCATTGGCGACCTAATCAGGAATTAATTAGTTCATTTTTGGCCTTTTCCGCCGTTCCGTGCATGCACGTCATCCTGAGGCGCTTGCGACCTGAGAGATCCCCACATGAGTTTTTATTGAAAAAATGTGAATAAGTAGGGTGGGGAAAGCGCAGCGTGCCCACCAGTTCGAAGACAAAATATACAACATGACCAGTTTGGGCTAGATATACCGAAAAACCCTATATTATCTAGCACAAACTTTGTAAACAAGCCCGTTTTTTTTACTATGCATCGTTATGATCGGCAGACTATTTGCGTTGCGGTCCTGAACGCGGTGTGACCTGTTCATTTAGGTCAGAGAGTTCTTGAGCTATCGTAGCAAAATCCGTGGCTAGTCTTTCTTTTTGGCTATCGGTGATACCAATTTTTGCCAAATGTGGACTGATATTACTTAGTAACGTGATAGAAGACAGACAACATTGGATGAGTTGTTCAAGAGTTGCGTTGATCTCAGGCATTTCGCTCATTCTACTTTGAATCGTGCGTAGTTTCTGTATGCTATCATCTAATATTTTATGGTTGTCTAATAGGCTTTCATATTCGTGCAGGATGATCTGCTTTTCATCTACGGGTGTACCTGAGGACAACGAGTTTTTCCACATAGAGAAAGCGTTGATAAGGGGCGCCTGGGTGTGGGTAGCGCTGAGTTCATTTAAAACATCGATTACAGGATCAAACACGGTATTTATCGGACACTCTTGTTGCAGTAACGTTTGCATCCTCGTTTGGATCGTCTGTAATGCTTGTGCTGAAAATTCTGTTGAAAAATCGAGTGATGAATCTGTTGGGGGTACCACTAATTGACGTAACGCTTGTGCAATTGCGCGTGCTTCTATTTGATATTCCTCATTTCTTGATTGCATGTGATCCCCGCGTGTTTTGAATAAAATTTAGTCTGCTCATTATACGCGAGGCCAGTAATTGTGTCAATTTTTTGAACAAAAATTGTGGATAAAAAATAGAAATACACCCTGTCACCACCTTTTTAATTTTGGCCTTTAAATTAGCACAAACTTTTTCGAGCAGTTGGGGCCTCGATAGGATTCGATATTGATGTGCTACTAAAAATATTTTGCGTACTTTCTTCACCCATGATCCGACGTATTAATGCTGGATTGTTCCGATTCAAAAGCACGCGCTCTGGTTCGGGTAAACCCTTCACATAGTTGGCAGCCATTTCATTCATACAAGGTAATATGATTTGCACATCTCGTACATCACGTGTAGTGCTAAAAAGAAAAATGGCACGGAGTAATGTCTCATGGAATTCGACCGTAGGAGCTTGAGCACTTAGGCAACAAAACATCAATGCCCGCGTTAAAAAAAGATACTCTTTATAGGGCGTGTTTACAATTCATCCCCGACGCCTACGTGCCGCGGCTTGTCCGCGGCATCCAGACGATCTAAATCAACGACAAATATCTTCATATAGATCACGCCAATCTGGGTTTAGGGTCTCAATTAAATTTAATTTCCACTGTC
>CAMCUM010000004.1 GCA_945878975.1 Legionella genomosp. 1 | reverse complement strand
CAAACCCGTTGCAGTCGCGTGCTTGTTTTGGCATATCAAATAGTCAGTGTAAATATCAAGCATATCCATGCGTTGCTCCTCCATAAAAGCAGGAGCAGAATTTTAATTAATTTCAGTTACGAAACAAGGGGTGTGCGTAAGGTGAGTTCGTCATTGACAGCAAGGGTTGTTGCTTCGTTATTCAGCATTGCAATATGATCTTTGAATATTTGTTGGATTTTTTTGTACTGAGTCAGCCGGTCGGTAGTATTTTGTGCCATAAATCACCAATAAAGTCACATTTGAAGCCGGATTATAATATTTAAGGCAAATAGAGTCAAATTTAAATATACAGCTTTCTCCTTCCCCTTGTTAGCCGTAGGCGATGCATGGTAGATCGGTTATTTAAAATCCCGGGTGAGACTGCGTTTCACCCAGGCTAAGATGCTTCTTTAGCGTTCGCAAAGACGAGGTTTTTACATCAGTCCATTTTTAAACATGCGCTGATAGGCTATACTGCGCGGAGATCATATTACGACAGGTTTAACATGCAAACATTAGCATCAAAAGTGGCTTTGATTACGGGTGGCGCGCGTGGGATTGGTAAGGCTGTGGCGCTTAAATTGGCTAAGGCTGGGGCTGATGTCGCGATTGTTTATTATTCCAGTGCTGAGGAAGCTGATCAGTTGGTACAAGCGATTCAAGCTATGGGGCGACGCGCAGTGGCTTTTAAAGCGAATGTTGCGGATGAAGCTTCGGTGAAAGAATTGTTCGTGCAATTCGGGCAGCATTTTGATCGTTTGGATATTTTGATTTCCAATGCGGCCTCAGGGGTGTTGAAACCGGCTTTAAAAATGTCAACCAAACATTGGCGTTGGTGTATGGAAACCAATGCTTTGGCGCTCAATCATTTGGTGTCTGCTGCACAATCTGTTTTGCAAACGGGGGGACGCGTGGTTGCGTTGTCTAGTTTGGGCGCCCAACGTGCGATCCCTAATTACGCATTTATTGGTGCTTCGAAAGCAGCATTAGAAGCTTTGGTGCGTTCTTTGAGTATTGAACTTGCCCCACAAGGCATCACCGTCAATACAGTTTCCGCGGGTGTTGTGGATACGGATGCTTTGAAATATTTTCCTAATCGAGAACAATTGTTAGCCGAATATCAAGCGCATGCTTTGGCCGACCGCCCTTTGTCGCCGGAAGATGTTGCGAATGCTGTGTATCTGTTGTGTTTGCCTGAAGCAAGCATGATTCGTGGCCATACCCTATTTGTTGATGCGGGGTATTCCATTGTTGGCTGATATACAAACGGATGTTTATTCAGTTTCTGAATTGAACCGCCAAGTCAAAGCTTGCCTGGAGCAAGGTTTGGGGATGGTGTCTGTGCAAGGCGAAATCTCGAATTTGACCAAGCCGAGCTCAGGGCATTGGTATTTCACTTTGAAAGATCAGCATGCGCAAGTACGTTGTGTTTTTTTTCGCCATAAGCATTTGCGGATCCACGCGCAAATGGGTAATGGAGCGCAAGTGGTGGTGCAGGGTAATTTGAGCTTGTATGAAGCGCGTGGTGATTATCAATTAATTGTGGAAACGTTGAGCGAAGCAGGTCTTGGAGATTTGCATCAACAGTTTGAGCAATTGAAACAGAAATTGTTTGCCGCCGGCTTATTTGCTGCGGATCGTAAAAAAAGAATCCCCCGTTTTCCGCAAAAAATTGGCGTGATCACCTCCCCTACGGGCGCTGCCATTCGCGATATTTTGACGACTTTAAATAGACGTTATCCTCTGGCCACCGTGCAGATCTATCCTAGTGATGTGCAAGGTAAATTGGCAGCGCCTCAATTGGCAGCGGCTATTCTGTTGGCCAATCAGGAGCAGATCTGTGATGTGCTTATTTTAGCGCGTGGCGGTGGGAGTTTAGAGGATTTATGGGCATTTAATGACGAAGCATTGGCATATGTCATCGCGGGTAGTCAGATTCCAATTGTGACTGGGATTGGTCACGAAATCGATGTCACCATTGCGGATTTGGTCGCGGATTTGCGGGCACCCACGCCTACTGCTGCGGCAGAAATGGTGACGCCCGTCCAGGAGGAATTGTGGTTGAATGTTCAAGCGCTTACGTTGCGAATGCAGCAAGCGGTGCAGCGTGTGCTGCAACAGCAATATGTCCGATATACGCATCAACGGCAACGCTTGGCGTCGCCCCGCCAGATGATCGCAGCGTATTGGCAAACCTTGGATCATCGTGAATATCAATTACGCCAAATCATGGCACAAATCTTGCAAATGCGTGGACAAGCGCTGCAAAATATTAAAGGTCGTTTGCATGCGGTTAGCCCGCTTGCAACTTTGGAACGTGGCTATGCAGTGGTGACTTGCGATGAAAAATTACTCACTTCAGCGCAAGACATTGCCGTTGGCAAGCAGATAAGAGTCCGACTTGCACGTGGACATTTAGATTGCGAAGTGTTGGCTAAAGAGGAGAGTTTAGACGTAGAAGAAGTGCTATGATCAAACGCAGTCTTTGCTTGTTATCTTTTTTGGCTTTTACCAAATATGCTTATGCGGATGTTGGTCAAATTCTCACGGATTCTTTTTTCCAAAATCCAGCAGATTTGGGAGATGTTTCGCAGCAAAATATGATTTTAGGCAATGTATTTGTGGCACCAGTTTTGGAGTTCAATGGGACTGCGTTGGGTGGGACAGGTCAAGCGCGCACCAGTACTTTTGATTCGCTTCCGTATTTGTTAGCAGATACACGCTTATCTGATAAATTCGTTTTGGGTTTTAATATTACGCCATGCCAATACGGTGATTTGCAGTGGCCGGAAAGTTCCGTGGTAGCCTATGACTCCACAACTACCAAAGTGTATTATTATAGACTGGGTTTTCAAACCAGTTATCAAATTACCAATCGATTTACGATGGGGTTAGGCGGCGGCCTTGAGTATAATTATTTACAAGAGTTGGATGCTGTCATTGGCAATTTAGGGAATGAAGTCAATAAGGTTTCTGGACTCAACCGTTATATGGATGCTGGATTTACCTATAAAATCACGCCTAAGCACTCGCTGATTGGTGCCTTTTTTTCGCCTGTGAATACGTTTGGACATGGAACAAGTAGGCTGAATGGCGCGGTTTCGAAAAATTTTAAAATGAATATTGTGGATGCTGCGGTATTGTACACGGGCTTCGAACATAATTTTTCAGAACAATGGTTTCTGGAAGAAAAGGCCTATTGGTCAAACTGGCGTGCGCAAACCAACACGCAACTCTTTAATACCACGCGCGGTAACTATGTCTATATCACCGACTGGTCGGATACCTGGTCATTTCAAGTCTCTGGTCAATATACTAGCAGTGATAGGTTTGCCTGGTTGGCAACTATGATGTATGAAACCAACGCCGCACCTCTTAGAACCAATGCGATTGGGTATCCTTTGGCCCCGTCGTTGTTTTTGTCTGGTGGTGTGGATGTGGCTGTCAATAAGAACTTGCATATACAATTGCTTTACGGATACAGTATATTTACGCCTTTTGCGCAAATTGATAATGGCTATAGTTTGGGATCGATATCAGCTGATACCCAATCAGGCGTTGTGCAGTTTACATATAAAACGTGAAATTGAGATGTGACGGATCCTGTGATAGAATCAGCCACTATTTTTTACAGCCTTGAGGATTGATCATGAGTGTCGAGAGTGTTTATCCCAAAGTTAGGACGATTATCGCGGATGTCCTAGTTTTAGATGAAGAAGAAGTGACATTGACTAGCCGTTTGATTGGAGATTTGGGCGCTGAGTCCATTGATTTTTTGGATTTGGTGTTTCAACTAGAAAAAGAATTTGAGATTAAAATTCCACGTGGTCAATTGGAAAAAAATGCGCGTGGTGATTTGGCTGAAGATGAATTTGAGCAAAATGGCGTGTTGACTACGGAAGGGATGCGAGCTTTGCGTGAATACCTTTCAGAAGTGCCAGCAGACCATTTCAAACCGAATATGAAACTGAATGAAATCCCTGCATTGTTTACAGTGGAAACTTTTTGTAAATTAATTGTGACGGCTAAAGCGGAGCAATCGCAGACCGTTGGCGCGCTATAAGCCCAATGCGCTTTTTATTCGTTGATAGAATTTTACAATTATCCTCCACAACTGGCTCGGTTTGTGGGATCAAACATATCACGCCTGATGAATTTTATCTTTATATAGATGAGACATCAGGTCGTTCTTGTTTCATGTCAGCGCTGATTGGCGAAACGCTAGGACAAATGACAGCATGGGCTGTGATGGCGAAAATGGATTTTAGATTACGTCCTGTAGCAGGCGTTGTGTCCTCTGTGGAGATGCTGCGTGTTGCTTATGTTGGGGAAACATTAGAATTAGAGTCATGGATTGATGCATTGGATGATACAGCAGTCCAATATCATGGAGAAGTACGGGTCGGGTCTGAGGTAGTGTTTCGTTTAGAAGGGGCTTTGGGTCCTATGCTACCGATGGAAGACTTTATTGATCCCGCTGTGGTGCGTAGGCAATTTATAGAAATTGATCGACCT
The DNA here is from genome assembly GCA_945878975.1 of Legionella genomosp. 1. Lineage (GTDB taxonomy): Bacteria > Pseudomonadota > Gammaproteobacteria > Legionellales > Legionellaceae. The sequence goes on along the minus strand of CAMCUM010000004.1, from coordinate 87,743 downwards.
GGCGTTTGGCCACCGGTGCTGAGTCAGGCGTCTATATTGCCATTGGCAAAACCCAAACAGCTCTCTGCTTTACAGTTTGATGATGTCACGGCACATGAGCCTGGTGTTCGTATCTCGGCTGTCAAGCATGTGACGCGTGCTGCGCCTTATTTTCCAGATCATTTCCCACATAAACCGGTATTACCTTTAACTGTTTTATTAGAATGTACCACCAATTTGGTCAAAGCGTTTTTAGCGCAAGCGGGCTTAAGTGATGCCTATCAGATCCGTAGTTTATGTAAAATTAAAATGAGCGATTTTGTCTATCCTGGTGATGTGGTGCATTGTGATGTCACTGTAAAAAGCCAAGATCCGCAAGCTTTGACATTGCGTTGTACCGCAACGGTTGCTGGCAAACGAGTGTGTGGGTTAGAAATAAATTGCGTAGGAGTGCAAGGATGAGTGAAAGACGAGTAGCCATCACTGGTTTGGGTATGGTATCCCCCTTGGGTACGAATGTTGTCATGAATTGGGAGCAGTTGATGGCCCGGCAATCTGGGATTGCGCAGATTCAGCAATTCGATGCCAGTGGCTTCCCAACTAGTATCGCCGCGGAAGTGAAAGATTTTCAACTAGATCCTATTTTACGGACCAAACATAATCGTTTTGCGTCACCTGCTGTATTGTTTGGGTTGGATGCCGCATTGCAAGCCATGCGTGATGCTCAGATCGTATCAGGCGTGGATGGGGTATTGGCGCATCGTTTCGGAGCGGTCGTAGGCAGTGGTATGATGACGGTTGATTTTGATTCATTGCAACGTTTTCAGCATACTTGTGCGGCAGATGGTAAAATAGATTGGGCACAATTGGTAGCGAAAGAGCGCGATTTTTATCAATTGAGTGATTTTGCCAAGCCCGTTGCCAATGCAGGATTGTCTTCTTTGATTCAGCAATTTGGGATTCAAGGGTATGCTACTTCTGTGCATACTGCTTGTGCTTCGAGTGGACAGGCCTTAGGTTTGGCCATGCGTGTGATTCGACGTGGTGATGCGGATTATATGTTGGCGGGTGGTTTTGATTCGATGATTTCGCCGTTTGGGTTATCCAGTTTTTGTTTGTTAGGCGCGTTATCTACGGATAATGAGACGCCAGCATCAGCTAGTCGACCTTTCGATTTGACGCGTAAGGGTTTTATTTTAGGGGAGGGTGCCGCCTTTTTGATGTTGGAAGAATGGGACCATGCTAAGGCCAGAGGTGCACGCATTTATGCAGAATTGGCTGGAGAAGGTAATACTTTAAGTTCCTATCGCATTACGGATTCTCCCCCAGATGGCAATGGCGCATTACAAGCAATTGAGCGAGCATTACGCGATGCAGGGGTTGCACCAGAAGAGGTGGGTTATATCAATGCGCATGGTACTTCAACAAAAATGAATGATCTCAGTGAGACCAATGCCATCAAAGCAGTATTTGGGCAACGTGCTTATGATATTCCTGTGAGTTCGACTAAAAGTCAGACGGGGCATTTGATTGCAGCAGCGGGGGCTTTGGAAGCAGCCTTTTCAGTGCTTGCGCTGCACCATGCTCGTGTGCCGATGACCGCAAATTTACAACATCCTGATCCAGATTGTGATTTGGATTATGTTGTTGAAGGACCGCGTGACTGTTCTTTACGAGCAGTGTTATCGAATTCTTTTGGGTTTGGTGGTTCCAATAGTTGTTTGCTGTTTAAACACCCTGAATTTGGGGGAGTGTGATGAGTTCAAAACGTAGGGTATTTGTTACGGGCATGAGTGCGGTGACAGCAACAGGTATGAATGCAGCTGCAACTTGGCAAGCATTGTTAGCGGGTCAGCAAGGCCTGGGTGATTTGCAGCTTTGGGACCTACCCACTTGGTCACATCGTAAGGCTGGGGAGTTGCAAGACTTCCAACCCGCCAGTATGTTACCCGATCGAAAACTATTGAAACTGATTTCTCGCCAAGATGTGACGGGGATCTCTGCCGGTATGCAAGCGGTAGAGGATAGCCAGGTGATGACCTATTGTGACCAATTGGATGATGCGGCAAAAACTGTGTTTTCTGATGAGTTTGCGGTATATGTCGGTTCACCAGGGAACAAATATTTTCAGCAATATGATTTTTTACCAGTGATGAGGCATGCTCAAGGGGATATGCAGGTTTTTGCTGAGCATTTGTTTTCTGAAGTGCATCCCATGTGGTTATTACGGGTTTTACCGAATAATGTGTTAGCGTATCTTGGTATTACCTATGGATTTAAGGGACCTAATCATAATTTTGTGAATCATGCAGTCAGTGGGATGCAGGCTTTGATAGAGGCGCATGCTGCTATTGCATCTGGCCAAGCGCATAGAGCGTTGGTAGTTGGCTATGATCTTGGCGCCGAGCCGCAGGCTTTGTTTTATTATGATAAATTGGGCTTGCTGAGCGCGCGTGATTTAAAGCCTTTTGATGTAGAGCATGATGGGACTATTCTGGCGGAAGGAGCCAGCGCTGTGGTATTGGAAAGTGGAGAGGCGGTGGAGCAACGCTCTGCGTATTGTTATGCAGAATTGCTAGGCGGCAGTACCGCAACGGAAGCCAAAGGATTGTTTGCGATTGATCCGGAAGCACAAGCTTTACAGACATTGCTGAGTCACACATTACAACGTTACCAACTCACGCCACAAGATTTAGGTTTGGTCATTGCGCATGGCAATGGTTCTTATCTTTCGGATGTGACAGAGGCGCGCGCTATTTCAGCTGTCTTAGCAGGGGAACCAGTGCCAGTGACGGGCTTCAAATGGTCCATGGGACATACTTTGTGTGCTTCGGGTATTTTGGACACGGTGCTGGGCCTGCATGCCTCCCGGCAACAATGTGTACCAGGTATTGCAAATTTAACGGCCGTGGCGAAAGAATGTGCTGCATTGAATGTGAGCCGTGAAACCCGCCCTTGGCCACAAAATAAAGATCATATGCTAGTCGTCAATCGAGGGTTTGCTGGTATGAATGCCTGTGTGGTGCTCCGTGCTTGCCCATGATATTTTTGACTTACCTGTCTCTACGGTAGGGCGCTGCGCGTACCGTATCTTGCCTTATCGACGCAGTATCGTTTTGCAGAATATCGAACAAGTCTATGGCGATAAGTTGAGCGCTGCCCAAAAAAAACATTTGGCCTGCGCGTTCTATTCGCATTTGTTGACTTCAATCAAAGAAACTTGTCAATTGCGATTTATGAGTGACGCGGCATTGCGTAAGCGCGTGACAGTCAAAGGATATGAGCGTTTATTGGAAATTTCGGCGCAAGGGCAGGGCGTATTGGTTTTGACGGCTCATGTAGGGAGTTGGGAATTTGCCCCATTGGGCGGTATGCTTAATTTCGAGCAATTTAAGGGGCATTTTCATTTTATTCGACGACGCTTAGGTTGGAAATCTCTCGAACGCATTTTATTTCGCCGTTATCATCGCGCTGGCTTGAATGTGATTCCCAAACAAGATGCGTTGTATCAAGTCAAATCTGCGTTGGAGCAAAATCATGCGGTGGTGTTTGTATTCGATCAACATGCTTCGTTAGCAAACCGTGACGGAGTGGCAGTCGAGTTTTTTGGAAAAAAAGCCGGCACTTACCGCAGTTTGGCGAGTCTTTCCCGGCATACTGGCTTGCCTGTGGTCCCCGCTGCTGGCTATCGTTTACCCAATGGCGACCATGTGTTGGAGTTTTTTGATCCCATCCCATGGCAAGAATACCCGACTACGCAAGAATCCATTTATCGCAATACCTTGGCGTACAACCAAGCTTTGGAGCGCATTATCCTGGCTCATCCTGAGCAATGGATGTGGATGCATAAGCGTTGGAAGTTAAGGGAAGAAGGTTAGGACTTACGCGAAACCCCGAGGTTGAGGTAGATGTTATTATTTTTCCCAGAAGGGACGAGTAAATAGAATAAAAAAAGGATAGAGCTCTAAACGTCCCAAGATCATGCTGAAAATTAGGAGCCACTTTGTTCCGATATTTAAATTGGAAAAATCGCCTGCAATGCTGCCAATGCCGGCCCCTGAATTGGCTAGCGCGGCTGCTATACCAGAAAATGAAGAAATAAAATCATTCCCTAACGCCATACAGATTAAGGTTAATAGCGCGAAAACCCCTAAAAACAGACTGACATAGCCAGAGACAGACTGCAAAATAGGTTCGGAAACAGGTTTGTGGTCCATTTTTACTGTGAGTACTGCTTGTGGGTGGATGAGACGGATAAATTCGCGTTTGCTTTGTTTCCCGATGAGTAACAAGCGCAATACTTTTAATCCCCCCGTTGTGGAACCGCTACATCCCCCAATCAAAGAAACCATAATGATCAATATAGGTGTAAAACTTGTCCAATTATTAAATGGTGTCAGGGCAAAGCCAGTGGTTGTTGACATAGAAATGATCATAAAGAGACAATCAATCCAATGCACCTGACTGAGTTGAAAATGTCGGCTTGCAAACAATGCAATAATGGTTAATATCGAGATGGTTAAAAAGCCGAACAGAAAAAAGCGAGATTCTTCGTCTTGAGTATAATGAGTTAAGGTTCGTTTTTGAAAAGCAACGAAATGTAAGGCAAAATTGAGGCTGCCAATGAGCATGAATAAACAAGCGAATATTTCGATGGCCAAACTGTGATAATAGAGAAAACTGTCATCATGCATGGAAAATCCTCCTGTGGAGACCGTAGCAAAGCTTTCCCCTAGTGCATAAAACCAATCCATGCCACAAAACCAATAGGAGCCGGCGCAGGCTAAAGTGAGAAAACAGTAAATGCCCCATAATGCTTTGGCTGTTTGAGTAATTCTGGGGGTGAGTTTACTGTCGCGCAGTGCGCCAGATGTTTCTACTCGAAACAATTGCGTTCCTCCCATGCCCAACACTGGAAAAATAGCCACAGCCAGTACAACGATACCCATTCCACCTATAAACTGTAATTGTTGGCGATAATACAAAATGGCATGTGGCATTTGATTTAATTTAGTGAAGGCGACAGCACCTGTCGTCGTTAAACCTGAGACTGTTTCAAATACAATATCTGTGACACTCAGATGCAAATCTTGATAGAGCAGGAATGGCAAGATAGAAATGCTTGAGATGCCAAACCAAATGACCACTATGATGAGGAAACCCTCACGGATTTTTAGTAGACTGCGATGATCTCGATAGCATGCCCATAATAGGATGCCGGTTGTTGCACAGATCGCAAAAGGTAACACAAAAGGCAACCAAAGGGTTTCGTCAAAAATAAAATTAATGAGGATGGGAGGTAGCATGCTGAGACTATAAAGCATGAGCAATAATCCAAGCAAACGACAGATGGTTTTATATTGCATAGTTGGCCCTAAGGATCATGCCATAACCTGATCCTAACTCATAAAGGTTAAATTAACGGCAAATAGATCTTCCAATTGGTGGAGATATTGCTTGTCTAGTAATAGTAAAATAATACGATCTTGTGCAGCTAATACCAAATTAGATTTCACAAGATGCAGTTTTTTTCCGCGAACGACGCCTGCTATGATACAGTGCGGTGGGAACTCAATTTCAGAAATGGGTCGGCCAATAAGGGGCGATGTTTGCTCTGTGCCCTCAATCATGAGTTCAACGGCTTCGACTTCTTCTTCTTGCAAGCTATGTACTTTGAGCATATTACCGTGTCTGATTTTACTTAGAATATGGCCGATGGTGATCATATGCGGAGACAACGCGGTGTCGATGACACTATCTTCAATCAAATCCAAATAATTTTCATGGTTCACCAAAGCCATGGCATATTTTGCACCCAAATATTTAGCTTGTAAGCTCGCCATAATATTGGATTCATCATGATCCGTCAGCGCACAAAATACATCGATATCCCCAATGTTTTCGCTCAGCAATAGTTCGCGATCACAGACATCCCCTTCAATAACCAAAGTGCTATTCAGTTGCGCCGCATTTTTTTCAACACAATCATGTGATTTTTCTATTAATTTTAGTTGGTAATGTTTTTCAAGGATTTGGGCAAGTTCACTTCCGATTTTTCCGCCACCAGCAATCATAATGCGATGGTTGTGCTTAGTTTGGCGCTTTAACTGCGTGAGGAGAGCGTGGAGATTTTTTTCATGCGCAATGAAAATGATTTTATCGTTCTCTTTTAAAGTATAAGTATCGTCGAATGCGATGTTTTTTCTTTTATGAAAGAGGGTAACCATGCCTGCATGGGCCTCTTTTATTTGTTCTGTCAGTACAGCAATTGTTTTACCGTTGGCCCAATCCTGAGGTTGGATCTCAAAGGATACCAGACAAATGGTGTCATCACAGAAATTAAAAATTTGATTGAAATCAGGGTATTGGATCATCCGTAAAATGTGGTGAATAATGGCTTGTGCTGGATAAATGATGGATTGAATTGGTATCAAGTTTTTCTTAAATAGCTCAGGATATTTGTGATAATCCGCAGTGCGAATTCTGGCGATGGTTTTGGTGATTTCGAAGACTTTGTTAGCAATCAAGCAAGCAATCATATTCGTTTCGTCACTGGAGGTGACAGCGACCAATAAATCAGTTTGATCGATGCCGGCTTCTACTAGGGTACTTGGGTTGGCGGCATGTCCTGTGACGGTTTGGATGTCTATATGAGACCGGATATCATTCAAACAATTTTCATTCAGATCAACCAGAACAATGTCGTTGTTTTCACTGACAAGGTTGCGTGCCAAAGTAGTACCTACCTGACCTGCTCCCAAAATCATAATCCGCATCGCGCATCCTCCAGAATCGTTCCTTCATACACAAAGGTTGCTGAACCACGTAAATCAATGGGTCCAGAAGGATCGGGCCAATAGACTTGTAAATCACCGCCTGGCAGGCTGACTGTTATGTTTTTGGCGAGTTTGTGATACAAATTGCAAATGGCAGCAGCGGCCACGGCGCCGGATCCACAAGCAAGCGTTTCACCACAGCCTCGCTCATAGACGCGAAGTTGAATGTGCTGATGATTTAAGATTTGGACAAATCCCACATTAGTTTGTTCCGGAAAAAAAGGATGGGTACTCAATTGTTGGCCAATGGTGGCGATGTCTTTATCAGACAAATGAGCGTCAACCATGAGGATAGCATGTGGATTGCCAACACTGATGGCATGCAAACGATACCTTTGTGGTCCGAGGCTTACTTCGTACCATTCTGCTTGCTGTGTGGTTTGGAGTGGGATGAGAAGGGGTGCCAAATTAGGGGGTGAGAAATGGACGGTCACTGTGTGATCGTTATGTAACGTCACCTGGAGCATGGTTTTGGATGTTTGAATACAGAGTTTTTTCTTTGTACTTAAGCCGCGCGCATGTACAAAACGTGCTAAGCACCGTGCGCCATTTCCGCATTGACCTACTTCTTGTCCGTCAGCATTGAAAATTCGATAGATGAAATCTACTTCTGGCGTATGAGATTTTTCAACTACGAGACATTGGTCAAATCCAATTCCGGTATGACGATTGCTCAAAAGAGCAATCTGTTGCGGACTCAATTGCAATGGGCGTTCTGTGGCATCAATCACCATAAAATCATTGCCTAATCCATGCATTTTGGTGAATGCGAGGGTCATGATGCGCCGTGTGAAGCAGGAGGTGTTGTTGATGGGAGATATAATTCTCCTCGTTGCCCACAGGCACTGATGAGGAGTGGGATGAGAAGGCAGGTCAGTATGAATTTGATGCGAGTACGCATAGGACTCAATTGAGAATGTGACTTCAGAACAGTATATGAAACTGTTTGGCTACAATCAACCTATGCCAACCATTCTTGCAGTGCTGTCGCATTAAAATTGGATCAACCTGCTGTAGGTTGCGCTTTGCCCTAACGATAAATTTATTAGATTTCGATTTAGATGTTCTATTTATTTCTTGAAAATGTGATTGTTTCGCAGAATTTGAGAGTATTTAATGTGAATTAATTGCGTCATAATTAAAAAATTGACAATTTTTAGTTTGTTTTGTATTGTTCCGCCAAGCTTAAATCTATAAGGAATTAGATCATGAGAGTAAGCACTCTTTTTTTTCACTATTTGCAGTAGCCAACAAACAAACCAATGTTGATTCGTACCGAGCTGGGCCAGATTTATCAATTGCCTCAAATAAACTTCCTACCTTAAATATAAAACTGGAACTTCTTTGGTAGAAAACTTAATTGAGTTCGGAATAAGCACAAGACCAGCTGCGGGTTCAAAGCATGAGACAGCTGTCATAGAAACGGATAAAATAGCTGATGACATCATTAAAGCGCCAACTAAAATTTAACATCATGCTCCTGAAAAAATACATCGATACCTATTTTTGTAATGCCTCATTTAATAATGGGTAAAGAAGCATAGCAACTTTCCACGATGGGCACTATCTACCTTGCTTCGCATCATATTTCTATTTAAGTCCGATAAATACTCGTATTTTTACGTATAACTGAGTAGTGATTGCCATTTACCTGCCTTTTAGCGATAATTACAGGTTTTTTACGGGTGGAATGAGTAGTGTTAAATTTTAGTACGATAGAGCCCCAAAAACCAGCCAAAGCTTGTGTGATTTGGTTGCATGGTCTTGGTGCGAACGGCGCGGACATGCGTGGGGTCGTGGATGCTTTTCCAGCCATGGATGTGGCTATTCGTCATGTTTTTGTGGATGCGCCGGTGCGTCCGGTGACTTTGAACAATCATATGTCAATGCCCGCTTGGTATGATTTGACAGGATTAACCCTTCAAGATCGAGATGATCAAGCTGGCATCTTGCAGTCTGAGCGTGCTTTGGATGAGATCATTGCTGCACAAATACATCAAGGGTTTCAACCACAACAAATATACTTGGCCGGTTTTTCACAAGGTGGTGCCATGGCATTGTTTGTTGGTTTGCGCAGTCAACGTCCCTTGGGCGGTATCGTAGCGTTGTCTGCTTATTTACCTTTGCAACGAGAATGCTCGGGGAGTCAGCATCTGACCTTACCTATTTTTATGGCAAAGGGTTTGGCGGATCCCATTGTGATGCCGGCTTGGACCAAATTGTCGTTTGATTTTGTTAGTTCTCAGGGATTTTCAGATGCTATTTGTAAAGACTATCTCATGGAGCACACGATTTGTATCGAAGAAATTAGGGATGTGGCACAATGGTTGCAAACTAAAATTCAGCAAGGTATTAAGCAAGGGGAAACGATATGACGATTGTCAAAAAAGCACGTTCAGTCGCTTATACTTGTGAACAAATGTATCAATTGGTTAATGATATTGAGCACTATTCTGATTTTTTACCTTATTTTTCTTCAGGAGTTGTCCATTATAAAGATGAGGATGAAGTCCAAGCCAAGTTGGTGATCTCCGCGGCAGGGATGAGTAAATCTTTCACCACTTGCAATCGATTACAAGCCAATAAAATGATTGAAATGCGGCTGATAGATGGTCCCTTTAGTCATTTTGAGGGATTTTGGCGCTTTGATGAAACATCTGAGATAGGCGGCTGTACGGTGTCTTTGTATTTAGAGTTTGATTTCGCTGGTCGCATGTTTTCTCTGTTATTAGCTCCGATTTTTGAACAAGTGACCGATACCCTTGTAGATGCTTTTTGTGACCGAGCGGATAAGATTTATGCCGATAAAAAACTGTGAGTTAGTGTATGTACCGCCTGCCGCGGTACCCTTAGTATTTTCTAAGCCCTGGGTTGAAAACATGAGCGTCAGAGACTTGCTGCAGGACTCAGGGTTTGCGCAGCATTATCCTGAAGTGACTGATTTAGCTGTGGGAATTTTCGCCCATTGTGTGACTTGGGATACATTGGTTAAAGCAGGCGATCGAGTGGAATTGTATCGACCCTTGCTCGTGGATCCGAAAGAAAAACGGCGCCGTAGGGCGAAAGAATGATATTTTTTTTGTAACGACTCATCTCCCTTGACGACCTCGCACGCTTTATGCGAGGGATCCATGAATTTGGCATCATCGCTGGATCCCGTGGACAAGCCACGGGACGGTGGCTGGGAGATGGGGCGAGCAGTTACCATATTTATTTAAAACCTTAGCGTCCATTCACGTTAGCGAAATCAGATTGAATTCACAAAACAGTTTGCAGTCGCGGCTCGGTATTTCACCTACGATTTCTTCGCACTAATATCTTTCTCTATTTTGACCAGACGATCACCTGAGAAATATAACGACAAATGCCGCACCAAATTTGGGCCTGAGCCGCGGCGCCAGGTGTAAGCATAATCCCAGCGGTCTAGATTAAACATGGTACTGGTCAAACTTGTTCCCATCAAAATCGACGCATCAGATTTACTCATCCCTAGTTTCAAACGCGCAATGCGAGAAGGGGATAAGATATTGCCTTGTTGTACTTTGCTTCTCGAGAAATCATAAGAAGAGCAATGCGTTAATGATAAAACAAGACCGATCAAAATAAGAATGGTTTTCATTTGCATTTTTTTGCCTTATAGTATGGGTCATTCGGGACCACAGATTGTGATCGCGCGAAGTATAACATGCAAATGTTGAGAGAGGATATTATTGTGCTAGATGGCAATCAATTAAAATCCGTTGGATTAAAAATTACGCACCCGCGTTTGAAAATACTGCAGGTTCTTGAATGTTCTCAACAACATCATTTGAGTGCTGAAAATGTGTATAAAGCGTTAGTCGCCATGGGTGAAGAAGTCAGTTTGGCCACCGTATACCGAGTGTTAACGCAATTTGAAGCAGCGGGATTGATTGAACGGCATAATTTTGAAGGCGGCTATTCTGTATTTGAATTGCGTCAAGGCGCGCATCATGATCATTTGGTTTGTGTAAAATGCGGTCACGTAGAAGAGTTTTTAGATGAAATCATTGAAAATCGTCAACAGAAAATTGCCAGCAAAGCACAATTTAAAATGACAGGTCATGCGCTGAATATTTATGGTGTTTGTTCTAGATGTTAGTAGGTTGGACGTTGGCTTAATAACCTGTTTCAGATCGTAAAGTCCGTTTTTGCGAGCATCGCGAATCAATCCAGATTACTGTGCTTTGAGCTTTGGATCAACTATGTCTCAGCGATTTTTTTTCGACTTAGCCGCTTTTATAATTTGGTACAAAAATCAGTCATTTCGAGCGTCAGCGAAGCAACCCAGATCGATGCTTCGTTGAATAGCTGTACTGGGTTGCTTCACTACGTTCGCAATGACGATAAATTTAGTTCCTTTTTAAAAATGGCTAAACTCGAGTTTTTTAAATCATTTTTTATTGGCTAAATGTTTGACAAAGTCGCTGATTCAAAGTCTCTAACTCTAGCATTCGCAATAACAATAATTTTACGCATCAGCGCAGCTAATGCTACTATCTTCTTCTTGCCGGCTTCAACTAACTGATTATAAAAACTTTTTAACCAAGCGTTCGAATTTCTAACCGCCATTGCGGCCATAAACAAGGTGGGTTTCATACCTGCTCTTCCATGTCCTGTTGCTCTGTATCCTTGATATAACCCGCTATCATTTGCAATAGGAGCCAAACCAGTTAAAGAGGCAATTTGTTTGCGATTAAGAGAGCCCAACTCCGGTAGTAAAACCCGTAAATGATTAGCTGTTGTCTCTCCAATAGACCTCTTTCTAAACTCTTTGTACACGACAAAAAATAAAGTGCTTAAAATTTGTAGTCCCCGAGAAGGCGGTGATCCACGCTGGCAGCGGTATCATGCCACACCCAAAATGGATTCCCGACTTCGCGGGAAAGACAACATCATTTTTTGTCGTGTACAAAGAGTTTAGAAAGAGGTCTAATATCAATTCCTATAAAATTATTATAAAATTCCATTTCAGCGTCGAAATTATTGTTTACGATTGTAAGCGAGGGTGCTTACGCAGCTCATTCAACTATTCAAACTTACAATTGCTTCGCAGCACGCGCAAAGACGGATTTTTTCTTAATTTTCGCCATGGTGGTTCGACTGAACAGTCGTGCGCAGCGCTACAATGGAACCTACAATAAGACTAATAATTCACGCAAAGCGTGCTCCAGCACGTCACACACATTGTGCAGTTCATGCGAATTGCTGATTAACACTTGGTTTATGCCTAATTTGATGCCTAAATATTCTTTTTCTGAGAATTGGTTTCTGAAAGTGTTGAGTACGAAGTCGTTGGTGCCTAAAAACGGATAGTTGTGGCGAACTTTGTAGGCTGGTGTACTGTGTTGCAGTAAACCATGAATGATTCTTGCGACTTCTTTTTCTGCATGTCGGTGTGCATTGTATAGAAGTCCGATACCGGTATTTAGAAATAATCCTTTTAAAATAGGTGTAAAGGTGTAAAGAGACAGATGGAGTACTTGCTGACCTTGTGCAATATGCGTAGCAATTTTCTCTTGTAATTCGTGATGAAATGGTTCGTAGTAGGTTTTGATTAGTTTGTTTTTTTCGACAGTGGAAAGTTTTTTACTAAATTTAGAAAAACAACGAGCATGATGCGGCCCGTGGTTACTATCAATCAATAAACGGGTAACTTTGGTTTGTACCAAATCACAATCCAATGCTTTGTGCAGATGTTTTACGATATGACTTGCCCCAAGGTCGTAGGCATGAGGTGTTTTTAAGACTAATTCTTTGGTCTGGAATAAAGGAGCATATTTTTTGGGGACTTTATTGCTCCCATGCTCACAACTGATCAGTAAAATGGTAGGTTTCATGGTTTGCTACTCGTTGTTTCAGCTATTTTTACGTATGATTTTATTTTTTTAACACCACGAACGTGATGCGTGCGACGCAATATGACTGTGATGGCGTGTTCGCTCTTGACCGTGCCAGTGAGCGTCACGATCCCATTATTGGTAGAGGCATTGATGCCCACCAAAGGTATGGATTCATCATCAAATACTTTGGCTTCCAAAATGGCGGCTTCTACTTTAGCGGTAATATATGCATCGGTGAAGCTTGAATTGACCGATTTGATGTCAAAATGGCTGGTATCGACGGCTTTGACACCTTGCGTATCAGCAACCATTCGTAATGCTGTCACAAAAGATGTGTTATTTTTGGCGTGGCCGCGCAGACTCACAACACCATTTTTCGTCTTCACAGAAATTTTCAAAGGATTTAGGTCCGTGCTTTTAGTGAATTTGGTTTTGATTTTGGTTGTGATAATTGTGTCAGACCACTTTTGCTCCAGATTTTGTATATCTGTGGCATAAACAGGGGTTATGATGAAAACAATAATGAACAAAAACAAAGATTTTATACGCATCATTGCTTGCAAAAAAGAGGGATTGTGGCGATTATAGCACAGGACTTATTTTTAAAGTAATTGCCATGTTATATTCTCTCCTGAGATCCGGTTTGTTCTTGCTCGAGCCAGAACGTGCCCATGCGTTGGCATTGCAAACACTATCTTATGTGCCGCAAGCTTGTTTTAGACAACCTCGAACACAACATATGCGCACAGTGATGGGCTTGTCATTTCCTAATCCACTGGGTTTGGCGGCTGGGTTTGATAAGTCTGGTCTATATGTGGATGCACTGTCCAAATTAGGATTTGGTTTTATCGAAGTAGGTACCGTGACGCCGTTGCCGCAACAGGGTAATCCCAAACCGCGTCTTTTTCGCTTACCAAAGGCCAAAGCCTTGATTAATCGTTTAGGATTTAATAACCCTGGTGTTGCTGTGTTGGTAGAAAACTTACAGCGCAGTCATTACAAAGGCATTATCGGGGTCAATATTGGTAAGGGCAAAGACACTACGTTGGCGCATGCTACAGAAGATTATTTGTATTGTTTGGATCAGGTTTATCCTTATGCGTCATACGTTACCATCAATATTTCATCTCCCAATACCCCGGATTTACGTCAATTACAACAAAAAGAATTTTTTTCGCATTTGGTTCAAACCTTAAAGCAAGCGCAATTGCGTTTAGCAGATCAACATGCGCGGTATGTGCCATTGGTCATTAAAATCTCACCGGATGAGACAGATGATACGTTAAAGGAGATGGCAGATATCATGGTCACACATCATATCGATGGTATGATTGCAACGAATACGACTTGTGCACGCATAGGAGTCCAGGATTGCGAATATGGTCAAGAAAAGGGTGGCTTGAGTGGTCAACCATTGTTACAACGTGCGACCGGATGTTTACGACTATTGAAAGAAATTGTTGGAAACGAGGTGGCTTTGATCGGTGTAGGTGGTATTGATAGCCCGGATGCAGCACAACAAAAATTAGCAGCTGGGGCAGAATTGATACAATTATACACAGGTTTGATTTATCAAGGGCCGCATTTGGTAACACGTTTGGCGGTGTTGTAATCGCCTATTTTTGACTGGAAAACGAATCTCTATCACTTTCAGTTCTTTCTGAACCTTCTATTTCAAGTAATTGTTCCGTCTGTTGGTACTCTTGAAATAATTGGCGTATGGCTTTGCGTAAAGCATGGTTGCCGCCACGTACGATAATATCAGGTTTACCGAGTGCAGGTGGGACACCTAATGCTTGTAAAAATAATTCTGCTTTGTTGCGGTCGTCCATTTTTGCTTTCAACAGAGGTTTGTATATGACAACGGATTCGGTGCTGGCTTCCATGTAGAGGGTATTGCTTTTACCACGTAAAACTTGAATGGTTTGCTTTTTTTCATCTCTAAATGGTTTGTAAGAATCCTTGCCTGCTGTGATTTGGAGTTCGGTGACTACTTCCTGGATAGCGCTTTCGACCTGCTCTAAAATACGTGGGCGCTTTGCTGGCGTGCGACTGTGGATCAACATCGAAGCAGGAGACGGTGTTACTGTTTGCACAATAGGATCTGCTTTTTGTAAATATTTTAAATGTTCCGCCGCTGCTCGGAGGGTTTTTGTGTCCATTTTTTGCGAATTTTCTGTTGTTTTGCGGGCTTCCAGGTCGGTATCAAGCGGATCTTGGTTTTGTAAAGCGCGCAAACGTTGTGTTGCAGCATGCAATTGTTTGGTATCCATCTGAGAGGATGCACTGGGTATCGCCTTGTTGGTAGACTGAAAAAATCCTGAAAACTTAAGAAAAGTGGTTTGCCTATGCTGGTTTTGATACTGACGTAAGAGCCTAGTATGTAACTCTGCCTTTACTATTTTCTTTAAAGCAATGGGGATAGCGCCATAAGAGTTATCTGAATGATTTGCAATGTTAACCAGATACATGCCTTTTGGTTTTGTGAGAATGATAGCATTTAAAGATTGACGTAAGGTCGTATGTGCTTCTTTTTCAAGTTTTTTACTATGCCTATCTAAGATGAGGACATCTGTTTGGGCGGGAGGGAGATGTCGCAAGAGTCCGAGATGCTTGGTCATGCTCATGTTCTGTGCATCAATAAGGGTCTCTTTTATAATCTTGCCAGCCGAATTCATGCGCATTTGGTAAACCCCATTCGGTAAAATTAGGGTGTCTCCAATCTGATAATCATCAGGAATGGTATGGCAACACAGAATTCTGGGTGAAATCTTGGGCGACCATACCTTACATTGTCTGCGTAATAATCTGAGTTTTTTATCCGATAAATCTGTAAGACTTTCACCAAGCGATTGTTGGATATGTTTTGTGAGGTAATGAGCATAAGCCGCGCTGGGGAACGTATCCTGAGGGGCATTCGGATTCTGAATGATCCATGGACCAAGAAAATCAGAATATAAGCGTTCCGAATAATGCATAAACTCAGCATCGTTTTTTAAGCCTAAGGTTTTTAAAACGAGGAGATCTTTTGTTTGGCGTCGGTCTAGTTCAGTTTGGATAACAGAAGAGACTGTTTGCTGAAAATCCATTTTTTCTTTGGCTTCTTCTTTTAATTCTGAACCTATGTACATTGCGGAAGGCATCTTGTTTTCAAGCGCACTATTGAGTGCCTCCGTTAATTTTGGATTTTCCCCTGTGTTCATGGTTGTTACGGTTGCGTTGGTGTCCGCGAGATGCTGCGTTAGCAAACTTTGTGTTGCCATGGCTTTTTGATCGAGAAAACACGTAACATTGCCAGCATAATCGATTTGCAAAATACCGTCTGGTAAGAGGATGGTGTCTCCTTTTTGGAGTGTGACAGAACTGCTTACCTGCTTCCTTGATTCTCCGCAGATGATTCTTGAGCTGAAAAGTGGCTCGTATGTGCGATTCAGATATGCTAGATCATTAAGTTGAGCATCGGACAAATGATGAAGTTCTAGCCTTCTGGATAGCAAGGCATTTTGATATTCGATCATGTCGTCAGCATCTACAGGATTCTCGATACTCTTGACTTTGCGGGATTCGAAGAATCGAATGCAATCTTCGGAGTATTGATGAGCAAGATGCATGAATTGAATATCTGATTTTAGGTGGAGTTTCTGCAATAGAGGTTTTGTTAGGCCGCGATATTGTATGGTTGGTGTGATCTGATCTTTAAGGACTGACTGAATGATGCTTGCGGTTCTTTCTTTGGTGGCTTGCGAGCTAAGATATAACCCATGGCCTTTTGCAAGAATCATTTGATTTAATGCTGTGGTTAATCGTTTGCTCTTTTCTATTTCAGGCGAATCACTAGCATCCGTGGTTTGATCATCGTTGATAAGTAGCTGTTCTAAGGGCGTATTTTCTTTGGGTTGTAGATCCTCTGGAATATATTTTGCCATGTCTTTTTTGCTGAGGAGCAACTCTTGGAAATCAGAATCAATCTGCCATACGCCTTCTGGTGTGAGGATGGTATCGCCAGGTTGGGGATCGGTGATGGAGGCTTTAGATCCGCAGAGGATCAGTCTGGAACTGATGGGAGGTGTATCATAAATCCATTCTAAACAATGCTGACCAAATTTTAAAATTTTTGCATCAAGTAGTTTGGATATGCCAAAGTGGTGCGCCAGTTTATTTGTGACGTATGGCGCAAATCTTGGTTTGTCCTTATCATATAAATCTTCCCATTCTCGATGCGTGTTTGCAATGAACTCGGCCATACGAGGATAAGATGGTGGGTCTTTCGGAAATAGTCTTGATAGCACTCGGTTTTTCATTAAGAGGATCAGAGGATAATAATATTATTAGTATAGTATATCTTTCACGAATGAGTTTTAGATTTTTATGCTATAGCATTTTAGATAAATGAGTTTCCAAAATCCAACGGCGCAATACCAAGATGCTCGGCAATGCTTTGACCGATATCGGCAAATGTGTCGCGTCTTCCTACGAATTGACTGGGCGTGCTGGGGCCATAGACTAATACGGGGATGTGTTCTCGTGTATGATCCGAGCCGGGTTGGGTGGGATCGCAGCCATGATCAGCGGTGATCACCAGCCAATCATTCTGGCCTAGTACCGCGTCTAGTTCGGGCAAGCGTGCGTCAAATTCCTCTAATGCGTGCGCATAGCCTGTTGTGTCTCGACGGTGTCCGTAGGATGAGTCAAAATCCACAAAATTACTAAATATCAGGCTGCCGGGTTTGGCCGTGCGTACCGCGGCAAGCGTGGCATCGAATAGCGCCATATTACCGTCTGCTTTGATTGCTTGTGTGATACCACAATGTGCAAAAATATCAGATATTTTACCGATGCTGATGACGTCGCGACCAGCATGACAGAGGTGATCCAATAGGGTAGGTTTGGGCGGAGGCGTCGCGTAATCCTTGCGGTTCCCAGTCCGTTTGAAATGA
Organism: Legionella genomosp. 1; assembly: GCA_945878975.1. Classification (GTDB taxonomy): domain Bacteria; phylum Pseudomonadota; class Gammaproteobacteria; order Legionellales; family Legionellaceae. The sequence continues at coordinate 70,130 of CAMCUM010000004.1, read as the reverse complement.
GGCGCTTCGCCAACAAATGGTCTGGCTATGACGCGTCCGATAAGCAAAGGATCCACCAAAGTACGGGCTAATTCGCATAAAGCATACAATCGCTCTAAGCCAAAATGCTGCTCATGCGCCGCAATTTGAAACACACTATCAGCAGAGGTATACACAATAGGACAACCCGTCTGAATATGTTCTGCCCCGTATTCGTTAATGATTTCAGTACCGGAAGCATGGGTTTGACCGAGCACACCAGGAATCTTTCCTTGTTGGATAAAAGCCTGGATCAAATCGGGAGGGAAACAAGGTGTTTCTTGTGGAAAATAACCCCAGGGAAACAAAGCTGGTACGCCAGCGATTTCCCAATGCCCGCTTGGTGTGTCTTTCCCCAAACTTTGTTCTACTGCATAGCCAAAATATCCTTGAGGTTGTGGCAATGTGGCTAAATCATATAAATCGACGCCCGAGCTAGCAATAGCAGCATGATATAAGCCGCGGCGGGCCAAATTAGGGATATGTAACGGTCCAGAGCGCAAGCCTGCTTTGTCAGCGCGACCAGCGCGACAAGCTTCAACAATATGTCCAAATGTGTTGGCTTTTGTATCGCCATAAGACTCGGCATCCAAACTTGCGCCGATGCCCAAAGAGTCTAAAACTAAAATACAGACGGAGGGTAAGGTCATGGCTGTGTCCGGCGGCAATGCGTTTCTCGAAGACCCCACATCATGCAAATGGCTCCGACTAAGCCTATAGGCAAAATAATGGCGGCATATTGATAGTCATGAAGTGAATAAACAGGAATGCCATTGTGCATGGTCATTTCGCCATGATGTAGCATTAAGACGGAAAAAATCTTTTGAAAGACAATGTAGCCGCTTTGAGTGAGGATAGAGACAATACTGACGGCTGTCGCAGTGATGGCAGAGGAATTAGACTCGGCAACCAATGCATAAGAAATGACTTGTGAAGCGGTAAGCAAGCCCAGCATGAAGAACAGTACTAGCATGCTGCTATATGTGACAGGCAGGTACAAAATAGCAAGGACAGTCAGTAAAGATGCCCAGGCACCGACGCGCATAGGCAGAATACGTAAGCCCAATTTGTCTGAGATCCAACCCATCAATGGTCCGCCTACAATCGCTCCTAAAAACAACATAGAGTTGATCAATGAGGCTTTTTCCTTGGGAATATCCAAACGTTGCATCAAATATAATGAGCCCATGACGGCGCCAAATACAGCAACTGCCATGTTCATCAAACTTGCATAACAGGCTGCACGCAGAGTTTGTAGATTCAAATAAGCGATTTTAGCACTGTCTAAAATGCTAATCTTAGGAACTGTTGGACCGGTGTGAGGTTTGTCTTGAATAAAGACCATCATCAAACCCAGAATACATAATCCTAACCAACCCAACCACACCATCGCAGCGCGCCAGCCTATGTAGAGAACCAATTTTGTTAAAGGATATTGAGCCAACATCCCACCTGTCATCGCAATAGTAACAATCAACCCTGTGATCAAGGCCATGCGTTTCGGCGGAAACCAATTGGAAGCAATCCGAATCGGGCCTAAGAAACAAAAAGCGCTGCCAATCCCAGTAATAAATCGACATATCAACGCTAGGAAGAAAGAGTGGACATACGCCAACACAAAAGTACTCGCAACACAGGATAGCATGGCGAATAAAATGGTTTTTTTCGCAGAGTATCGATCGAGAATGACGCTGGCTACAAATAAGAATAAGACATTTGATAAGTAATAGACACTAGATAAATAGGTCAATTTGTCTGCTTGGATATGAAAATCTTGCATGATATCGTCAGCAATGGAAGCAAACATGTTGCCCTGGATAAATTCATAAAAGAAAAATAAAGAGGCCGCAAAACAAATACACCAAGGTAACCAAGTTTTTTTACTTGAGGAGGACTCATTTCGATAGTCACGCGCCATATCCATTTCCACTCCAATTTTTTAATGATTTACAATGTGTTTCACGTAATGCGAGGCCTGCCGTGAGAGCCACTGCCGTGGCAAAAGGGAAGATCCAAAATGCATAACGTAAATCGGCAATTTGTACAGGTGCGTGGTGGCTGTGATACATCATCAACCAGCCGAATAAAACTTGTGCTAAGCCCGCAGAGCCCATAATAAGCACGGATGCTAGGCCTGTTGCTGATCCGGTGTAAGTCGGAGGATTGCTTTCTGCAATTAAAGGATAAGAAATCACTTGGGTACTGGTAAACAAGCCCAAGGCAAAGAAGATCACCGCAAGCTCAAAAACAGATAGTTCAAAATGAATGCACAATGGTAGCAGGGTTAGCCCAGTACAAAGTGCGCCGCCAATCATGATGGGTTTACGGAGTCCTTGCTGATCGGAGAGCCACCCCATCAATGGGCAGCCAAAGATACTACCAATGAATATCAAGCTGACAATATTCGCAGCGGTCAAATGAGGTAAGCCATGCACTGTTTGCAGATAAGTATTGCCCCACAAAGCACAGAGCACCATGATGGGTAGGTTGAGGCAAGCGGTGTAAAGTCCGGCTAACCAATTTTGTGGGTTCAGTGCGGCATACGCGAGATCCTTGAACCAGGATTGGGTTCGTGCTGTGCTGGTGGTCATTTGGGGTGGGTTATGCACAATTCTTGCAATTAAAATTAAGAATACTAACCCGAGAAGGACATCCCATCCCATGGCCGCACGCCAACCCCAATGCATGGCCAAATAAGCAAAAGGGGTATGCGCCATCATGCCACCCAGAAAAGCCATTGTCACAATACACCCTATGACCAATGCTTGTTGCGCAGGGAGAAACCAGCGGGCGACTAATACCACACAAGCCAGGAAACAAAATGCATTGCCAATCCCCGTTAAAGCGTGAAAAAAAGCTGCCCAGATGAAGGTATGGCTTATAGAGAAGCCAATCGTTCCCAAAATACAGATACTCATTGCGGATAAGATAACGGAGCGCACTGGGTAATGATCTAAAATAAACCCGGCCGGCAAAAGAAACAACACATTTGCCCAAACGAATGAGCTGGACATCCAACTCAATTCTGCAGCATGGACATGAAAGTCAGCTTGCAAACTAGGGTTGATGACATCAAAGATATTGAGTTGAAAAAATTCATAAAAGAAAAATAAACCGGCCGTCAGACAAACCAGCCATGATTTTCCTAGAGAATACGAGCAAGATGTACTAGTCTGATGTGCCAAAATTGCTCCCAATTACTGGAGGGTTGGAACCGCGCATAGTATAGCAGGCTTACTATAAAAATTCTATAGAAATATAAGTAGTTGAATGCTTTTGTGGATAAAAAAAAGTCATCGTGTTAAAATATGAGGGTTGTATGGGGGGGGGGACTTGTATGCATACCTATACAAAGCGAACGCACGCCACCTAAACGCTTAGAATCGTATATAAAAAAAACTGAAAAAGCAAAAAAAGGAGGGATGTGTCCTGGTTTTATTGGGAGAGATCCTTTCACAGGAAAAGATTATCTCATTAAAAGACCGCTGGGTGCGTCGCTTGAGGGCAATTGGCGGGTTTGGGATGAGGTTTTAGCAGCAAAACTATGCAAACATGCGGGTGTTTTAGTCCCAGATATCTTCGCGGTGGAAGATCAACGCGGTTTTGTATATTTGGCATCAGCTATTCTACCTGGTACGAGCAATTGTACAAAAGAAGCGTTTCATCGTTTGCCTTTCTCCAGTAAAGAACCCGTTTTTTGTAGTTTGATGATGCATGCTTGGTTAGGTAATCGCGATCTAGTCAATGTGCTAGGTGAAAATTTTGTCATGGATCGTGATAAACGTGTTTTTTATGTTGATTTGGGTGGGACACTTTGTATTGGTTTCCGTTCCCAGGGTTTTCAAAAAGAAGACACGATTAATCTAGCAGCTGATAGGATTTCATTATTTTTGTTAGCTAGTGATAATTCTGAATATGGTTGGATGTATCGGCAATCGGGTGGGAGAGAGTTTGCGCATAATATTCAACAAATTCAAGATTTTTTTGGGGAAGAATATTTTGTCAATCAACGCGAGTACCATGCTCGTGGTGCAATCATCGTTCAACAATTTAGTGATCAAGATATAGAAGATATTGTCAATAGTACTGGGCATACGTCACAGGCAAAAGCTTCTCGTATTCTTATGCTTAAGCAACGCCGAGATGCATTAATTTCAGAGATTCAAAAAAAATATCATGATCCTGACTTACTAGAAGCAGAGAAAATTGCACAAGTATTACAGCGAATTTTACATCGATGTGGTGATTTTAAATTACCAGTACAACCAATGAATGGATCAGATGCTGTCGTGAGTGATACGGCACAATTCTTAAATGCTTTGAAACCCAAAGTGAATTTCTTGCCGGATAATCAAATTTGTATAGAAGGCAATGATATAGAGCGTTTGTTTACAATATTAGGGTTTGATGGGCAAGTTGTTTCTTGTAAAAAAAATCGTATCGTATTATTCACACGTGATAGAGTGTGTAACGCCATATATTCCAAATTTATTACAAACAGTTTACAGGCTTGCTTTTATTCGTTTGGTCATGTAAGAGCAAATCATGCTACTTACCACCATGGCGCATTCAAAGGTTCTGGCGAGCAAGGATTTGAGCCTGTATTGTCTATCGAACACGGTACAACGGTTGTGACATTACCGCGAGATGCTGATGCAGCAAACATATGTCAACGCTTGAAACGGATTTTTTCTTTACGAGATAGAATGGTGACTGTCGCGGATAATGGCCAACAATTGTGTGTGCACACCAGTTTAGCAGAATTGGCTTGGCATATGATGACGGATCTCGGTGTTAGGAAAACCGTGATGGTTTTTGAAAATCAAGAGGGTCAAATTTCGGTTGGAAAATTAGACCAGAAGAAAAAAGCGGTAACAGGGTTTGCAACAGCAGGCGGAAATGCTGAATATCTTTATGATGCAGAACGCTCGGTGTGGGAGCAAGGCTTTCAAGAATTAGGGCATCGTATTCACGATCAGGCGTCATTGACTCCCATTGGATCTACTTTGGTCAATCAACAGGCCAATATTTTTTTAGTCCCTGCAGGTGCCTTAGCCCTGGCGCCTACAGAACATATCGATTATGAAGCATTTCAAAAAGAGTCTATTCGATACCATCATTTTCATCAATTGGCATCTGAGGGCCTTCTGTCAAACTCTCGATTTGATCGATCGAGTGTGGATCTGTATCTGCGATATTACCAAGAAAAAATTCAAATTATTTTAAATGAAAACTTGGGAGAACACGCGAATGTGTTGGTGCATATTTCCAAAAAACCTCAATCGCTTGGGCATATTATTTTGAAGCCGAGTCTTGCTGCGCCTGGCCGGGGTTGTATCTCTGCTAATCAACGTTGCACTGCTTTGATGACACAGCTTTTTCCTGGACAATACCATTTAGAGAATCGTGTTACGCATCAACGCGCTTATAGTAGGATTAGGCAATGTATCGTTCTTGATCGGAAAGTGAATCCAAGAAACTTTTATATCAAATTAATCGAGTTACAGAATCATCCAGCTATGCGAGATGGACGGATGAACTCAAAGGGGTGTCAAGAACATGATGTCGAACTGGACAGTTCATTTGCGTGGTTCCCTTCTTATCGTACGATATTTCTAATGTCGGTATGGGTGATTTCTTTGACTTTGTTGATCCTCAGCCTGATCGCACCGAATGTTGTGTTGCCATTGATTGCAACGGTACTACCCACTTGCCCCTTAGCAACTTTCCAATATGGGCTTGTTGCTAGTGGGCTAGCAGCGCTTGGTGTTTTTGGCGCTTCAAAACTTCAGCAGTGCTTATGGGATGTATCTTCACAAGCAACGGTTGCGAACAGATCATAATCATCTGCATCCGTCACATTCACTTTAACAAAGGTCCCAACTTCTGCATGAGCATACGGTTGAATATACACCAAACCATCGATTTCAGGCGCATCGGCTTGGCTGCGTGCGATGATATGTTCTGGGGTGATTGCATCAATCAAAACAGTTTGTGAGTGGCCAATTTTGGCTTGTAGGCGTTGCTGACTGATCTTGGCTTGTACTTGCATAAAGCGGTGATAGCGTTCTTCTTTCACATCTTCTGGCACTGGATCGGCCAAAAGATTGGCTTTCGCTCCTTCCACAGGAGAATATTGAAAGCATCCCACACGGTCAAGTTGTGCTTCGGTTAAAAAGTCTAATAATTCCTCGAATTCTGCTTCTGTTTCGCCAGGAAATCCAACGATAAAGGTCGAACGAATGGTGAGATCTGGGCAAATGTCTCGCCAATTTTGGATGCGCTGCAACGTGTTTTCACTACTTGCTGGACGCTTCATCGCTTTGAGGACACGCCGATTGGCATGCTGTAAAGGAATATCCAGATACGGCAATATCACACGGTCGCGCATCATTGGGATGATCTCATCGACATGTGGGTAAGGATACACATAATGCAAGCGGACCCAGATACCTAATTCCCCTAATTGTTCACACAAATCGTAGAAGCGTGTACGAATGGTTTTTTCTTGCCAAACGGCAGATTGGTATTGCGTATCGACACCATACGCACTGGTGTCTTGAGAAATGATCAAAAGTTCCTGGACGCCAGCCGTTTGTAGGCGCTTGGCCTCCGCCAGGACTTGCGTAATAGGATAGCTTTGTAAACGTCCGCGCATACTAGGAATGATACAAAAGGTGCATTTTTGATTACAACCTTCTGAGATTTTTAAATAAGCATAATGTCGCGGGGTGAGTTTGATGCCTTGCGGCGGAATCAGCGATGTGAACGGATCCACAGGCGGAGGTAAATGCGCATGCACGGCCTGTACCACGCTTTCATAAGCATGCGGTCCGCTGATATGTAGCACATCTGGGCAAGCTTGACGAATCAGGTCGGCTTTGGCACCTAAACAGCCGGTGACAATGACGCGCCCATTTTTTTGCATGGCTTCCTGAATGGTATCGAGTGATTCTTCAATCGCAGCATCGATGAACCCGCAGGTGTTGATCACGACCACGCCGGCATCTTGGAAACTAGAGACTAGTTCATAACCTTGGGCTCGTAATTGGGTAATAATGCGCTCAGAGTCCACTAATGCTTTGGGACAACCTAAACTGACAAAACCGACTCGATGATTCATAATCAACTTTATAAAAATTTTTAGGAGGGCATAAGATACCTAAAATTGTGCATTTAGTCAAAAATATATTGATTTGTTTTTGAGCTGATATTACTATGGATTTGAATATGAAATGGTTGTGCGGAGTGGTTTGTGTTAGAAGTTCATGAGATATGTAGGTGTGTTGATCATCAGTCACGGCAATGGTTTCGAGTAAGCGTTAATTATGCACAAGTTGAAACGGATTGTAAAATGTCCAGTATTACTCGTATTGGAGTGGCGAATAAAGTCCCTATCGATGAGATAGGGGATTTGTCCTTGTTTACTGGTGTTAATCCCAGGTTTACTTTGTATAGATATCGCACCCAGGAAGAATGTTATTACCGTAAAAAAGTCGTCTTTCATCAAGCAGAGAATGCGTATTTATTTTTTGACACACAACAATCCGTGCAGGCCTCTTATTTTTTGACGGCACTTCTCTACAACGCAGATTCTTTAACAATCACTGAGACACCTAAAGTAGCAAATGATCTGAAACAATCTCGCATCCTATTTCCGAAACACATTGAATCAACAGAAGTCACGGATTCAAGCGAGGTGATTCATGAGAGAGAGGGCTATTTTGAGCCCATTTCTGAATTATCTCCAGACCATAAATTACCACATGGCATGGGTTTTTCATATCTGAAGCTTGATGCCAAGAGGATTTCGGATCATGCTGAAAAATATTATGAAGGGGATGATTCTCCTCCGGGCATATTAGGTAAATCAAACGATTCTGACGAGCTGGGTCATTTTGCTCTGAAGGGACCGTATTCATCCAGTCAATCGTTGTTGAACGGGCCAAATGAGCTTAGTCCGAGTCGTATTGGTGGCGCATTCAAAGGCTCTTCTCCTAATCGAAGCAGCTCCAATCTTAAGGTGCATTTCGAGAAGTCGAACCCTGAAGAGCTTGAAGGAGTCGAGTCATTAGAGCAGAAACTTGAGCAAGGTCCTATTTATCCAGCTCGTTTTGTTAGGCAAGCAAACGCATCTCAATCTTTAAGTTTATGGAGTATAGCAAGTGAATCCTTATTGGGACAATGGAGTATTTTGGTTTTGTTTCTAGGGTTGGTAGGCCTGATTTTTGCAACGTATGGAACGTTTTTATTTTACGGCTCATCTGCGATGGCGGTTGCGGGTGCTGTTGGGTATGGGATCAGTTTGTTTCACGCTAGTCAAGAGGCCTCCCCAGCCAATCAAGCACATGTGAATCTGCTGACAGTCTAATTGGGCTTACGCAAAACTTTGAGCCATTGTACCGGACTTTGGGCAGTGTGCCGCAGTGCAGCACACATACATAAGTTTATGATGACCTCACCATCTAGGGGCTGTTAATAATGTAACGATGAGAATCGGAAATTTTCATTTCTGTTACTGGAAAAGTACTGGGATTAGGTTCAGGACTGACAGGACCGCCAACAGCCATATTCAAGATAAGATAATAACCCTCAGAATCGCCTTGGTCACCGAAAAATCCGTTTTGGAAAGATTGGTAAGCAGCTTCTTCTAAAGATACACCATAGGTTGTTGGACAGTCCTCTGTCGGAGTTTGGCAGAACAAGTTTTTTGTTTGGCCACTCTGAGTGTTTCTTGTCAATGCCGTATACTTATCATTGTTTTTATTCATTTCAATTTGATAGTACGGTTTTCCATCGAAATACCAAGTCAAAGCGACTCTGGCATTACTAACATTCCATTCTAACCCATATGTATGCCATCCATCATCAATACCTTCTGCTGGAACAGAATAGACATTTCTATCGTTATTGTAATTCCACGATGCTTTCGTTGTGCCTGGAATTTCAAGTCCATAATGAATGGTACCAAGCACTTCAAATGGCGGGCTCATGAATTCCAAAATATCAATTTCCATGCCACTTGGCCAAGTATGGCGTGTATCATAATAAGGCATCATCCAAATTGCTGGCCAACGACCATATCCATATGGAATTTTTGCTGTAACTTCAACACCACCTCGCAAGATAGAATGATTGGAGCTATCTTTTGTGATGGTGTATTTATCTTTAGTTCTGATTGCACCTGAGACAAAGGGATGTCCTTCCACGGTTTCAGCTTGTGTCAAAATAGAAACCGTTTGGTCTGCATCATTCCAAGTAACTTGTTCTGGTTTATAAATTTCTTGCTCGTTGTTGCCAGAATGGTAACCATCCCATTTTTCAAAATAAGTGTCCAAATTTGATTTGCTTCCAAGTAACGCTTCACTATCAACGCATTTTCCATAGCCACTATTAACTAAATAGTCGCACATCGAGCCAATAGAATAGGCTGGATTTGCCTGAGAAAAAACAGCACCTAGAATCAATGTTGTATATCCTTTACGCATTTGTTGCTCCATTAAAATGAATATTAAAATCTTTCTTCGACCAGATTATTTCTTTATCAATGTTTTGATCAGCTAATGTGCCGCTGTAGTCAGCAATAAAGTAATGTGTTCCAGATATTTTTTCGCCCGTATCTCGGTCGTAAGTGATAATTAAGTAACCTGGCTCAGCCCCTTTTCGAGGTGTTATAGAGGGCAAAAGTATGGTTTTTACAAGATTTGGGTCAGATGCAGTCGCAACTGATGAGTCATAATAGTGCCAATGACCCGCAAAAATGGCTTTCGTACAAATGGATGACTCATTAGAACAGGCAGCAAAATCCCCGGTGATAAGTATAAAGTCAGGCTTATTGTTGTTTTTCGTTGCTGAATAGGCCGCGCTGCCAATCACTTTATTTAAAAATGCTTGGTTTGCATCGTCATAGGTGGAGGGGTACGTTGCGTTATTTAATTCTGTGTCATAATGGGCGTCGGAAATTAATAGGATGGTCCCGGTGTTTACCCCATATACAATAGATGAGAATAGTAATCCGCACCATGTTAGATATCGAAAAGCATTCCTTGCCATGTTCACTCCTTTATTTTTTAGTCATGTCACTTAGAAAAATCAAATCGTAGCAAAGAATATAATTATCGATCCGTTTCAAAAATCACGAATATGATAGCACGCAGTTTTGCGGAAAGAGAACAGGTATGAAAAAATGTCAAATGGCGTCATTTTCATGGTGAAGTGATACCACAACTTGCGCCACCATAAAAAGTGGCTTTTATGGTGTATCGTGCTTGAAATAACAATGCATTCTTGCGCGGCTAAATATGAAACGGCAATGATGCACTGACAAATAACGCGATGGCTTTTAATAAGATCATGGTGATGAAGGGAGAGAAGTCTAAGCCTGCGATAATGGGAATATAGCGACGGATCTGTTGCAATAGAGGCTCGGTGACGCTAAACAGGAGTGTGGCGAGAGGATGGTGCCAATGTGGGTTGATCCAGGACATGATGGCACGAATCAACAGGGCATAAAACAAAAGGTCGCAAGGCTGAGTGATCAGTGCGACGACTGTGTAGGCACCTGTCAATATCCAATCTCGAGTATGGCCAAAATATAGGATGCTGATGATCATGGATTTGAGCCATTCGACTCCGACCAATACGACAAAACATAGCCAATCGTAGCGTTGTACTGGGGTTAAGCGAAATTGTGCTGCACGCTGTAGGGGATGAAATATTGGGTCAGTCATGCGCTGAATGATTTGACGAACAGGATGCAATGGGCTGATCCGAAAATAACGCAAGCCAAAGCGTAGCCATAACACCAAAGTGGTCATACCAAAGATGACAGATATTAAGAAATAACTTACTGCAACCAATCCAGACATTTTATGATTCCTCGCTACGTAAAGTTTGTGAGCGTGCTACGGCCGCACGCATGGCAGTCAACACGATATTGGAGAGTTGGTACTGGGCAAAAACGTCTAATGCCGCCGCGGTGGTGCCAGCTTTAGAGGTCACTTGTTGTTGCAATTCCAGTAGACTATGCTCGGATAATGTGGCCAAGCTCGCTGCGCCTGCCAAAGTTTGGATGGCAAATCGATTGGCTGTTTCAGACGATAATCCCAATGCTATGGCGCCTTCACTCATGGCTTGGGTAAAGGCAAATAGGTAAGCCAAACCACTCCCTGCTAAAGCGGTTATCGTGTCCAAATCTTTTTCATGTTCAGTCCACGTAATTTGACCACATTGTAGAAAGAGATCAGTTGCTAATGCATGCTGCGATGTTGTGACCCAGGTATTCGCTAGGAGTGGTGTGGCTGATTGTTGACAAGCGGCTGCGAGATTTGGAATGGCGCGTACCACTGGGGTATGCTGAGGTAAACGCTTGGCATACCAACTCATATCTAAACCGGCTGCAATAGAAATAATTGGGAGCTTAGCCGGAAGATGTGCGTGTATTTTTGCTAATACATCTGCCATTTGTGCAGGTTTGACTGCTAAAATTAAGACATCTGTATTTTGAAGTAATGCTAAATTGTCAGAAGAAGTACGCAAATTTGGTTGGAGTTGGCCAGCCATTAAAGAAGGCGCAGCAACGTGCAAATGGTAATGTGGGTTTTTGAGTAGACCCTGACAGAGTGCTTTGCCCATGCTACCGTAACCAATCATACTAATTTTCATAGTTTATACCGTTTTATAATTTGGATGGTTCGTAGCCCGGATGAAGCGATAGCGTAACCAGGGATTGAAATGCATTATCAGATACCCCGGTGACACCGTGTTTCATCCGGGAGACGAACACCGCACCACGCTCTCTATTTCTGTAATTGAATCAATTGTTGAATGCCGTGTTCTGCTAAGGATAACATCTCATTCAGTTGGGTACGACTGAAACTAGCGTCTTCGGCGGTACCTTGGATTTCAATAAATTCTCCAGCTTCATTCATTACCACATTCATGTCAGTGTCAGCTAATACATCTTCTGCGTAATCTAAGTCTAGGACTGATTGGCCGCGGTAGATACCAACGGAAACGGCTGCGACATAATGAAAAGCAGGTTTTTTCCGAATTTTTTCATTGGCATACAACCAGTCCACAGCATCTTTGAGTGCTATGCATGCCCCTGTAATGGCTGCAGTTCGTGTGCCGCCGTCTGCTTGGATGACATCGCAGTCTAAGGTAATTGTGAATTCACCTAACGTTTTTAAATCGATACAGCGGCGTAAAGAACGTCCAATCAAACGTTGGATCTCGAGGGTACGCCCGCCTTGTTTGCCTTTGCTTGCTTCTCGTTCATTTCGGCTATGTGTGGCTCGTGGGAGCATCCCATATTCCGCAGTGATCCAGCCTTGACCTTTCCCTTTTAAGAAACGTGGTACACCGTCGACAATAGATGCTGTGCACAGCACTTTGGTTTGGCCAAATTCAATCAAAACAGAACCTTCTGCATAGTTCGTATAAGACTTTGTGATGGTAATGGGGCGTAATTGGTTGGTCTCGCGTTGGCTGGGTCGCATAATCACTTCACTTCCTAAAAAAAAGGCGATTATAGCAGGCTCGTAAACAGAATAACATTCCTTTGCGTTTTCAGGTCTTTGTACGGTACAATTTAGAAGCACTGTCATTGCGAGCGCAGCATCGTAGCCAGGTATTATTAATTTTGTTTTGGAGTGTTCATGACGTTCAATACCAACACTGATCATCCTGTTGGTTGCTTGTTTATCGTAGCAGCGCCTTCTGGAGGCGGTAAAACCAGTTTGGTACGCCGTTTGGTTGCAACTATTGATAATATTGCAGTGTCTGTTTCTCATACGACAAGGTCTATGCGTCCAGGTGAAAAGCATGGCGTGGATTATTTTTTTATTCAGCCTGATGCATTTCAAGAGATGATTGATCAACAGGCATTTGTGGAACATGCCCGCGTATTTGAGCATTTTTATGGGACATCTTATGCGCAAATAACCGAACGTTTGCAACAAGGCATTGATATCATTTTGGATATAGACTGGCAAGGTGCACAACAAATCAAACGCCATTTTTCTTCGGCAGTAAGTATTTTTATTGTGCCACCCTCGTTATCTGTCTTACAAGCTCGTTTGATTCAAAGGCAGCAAGATGATGATCAAGTGATTGCACTACGAATGCGCAGCGCGCAAGATGAGATGCGTCATTATGCCGAATTTGATTATTTAATTGTCAACGATGATTTCTCGCAAGCGGCGGATGATTTGCTGACGATTGTCAAAACAGAACGCTTGCGTACAGTGCGTCAAGCAGTTCAACAACGAAAATTACTATCATTCCTGCTGACATCACAGTAAAATAGGACAAAATGTTTATTTTTGGAGATAAAAATGGCGCGAGTAACTGTAGAAGATTGTTTGGAAAATGTGGCAAATCGTTTTGAGTTGGTCATGGTGGCAGCTAAGCGCGCACGTCAAATTGCAGTGCGCGGTGCGCAACCCATGGTGGAATGGGAAAATGATAAACCTACTGTGGTCGCATTACGTGAAATCGCAGAGGGATTCGTCAAACCTGATATTTTGCTAGAAGACTAAATGCGTGGACCATTTTGCTGAACTAAGAACGGCTCTAGATGAGTATTTAGAGCCTGAGCAAGTTGAGCTCTGCAAGGATGCTTACCAGATTGCGCACCAGGCTCATGAAGGACAGATGCGGCGTTCGGGAGAGCCTTATATTACTCACCCTGTAGCAGCTGCTTTGATTCTGGCCGGAATGCGTTTGGATTATCAAACCATCATGGCGACTTTATTGCATGATGTGATTGAAGATACTTTGTTGAGTCTGGAAGACCTACGGCAGTTGTTTGGGGATGAAGTGGCTGCATTGGTTGATGGTGTCACCAAATTAACCAAAATCAAATTTGAATCACGTGCGGAAGCTCAGGCCGAGAATTTCCGCAAAATGATTTTAGCGATGGTGAAAGATATACGCGTTATCATCGTCAAATTAGCCGATCGTTTACACAATATGTGCACATTGGGAGCGATGCCAAGTGCAAAGCGGCGGCGTATTGCCATTGAAACCTTAGAGATTTATGCGCCAATTGCTAATAGACTAGGGATGCATGGGGTCTATATTGGGTTGGAAGACTTGGGATTTAAAGCGCTGTATCCTATGCGCTACCGTGCTTTGAAGTCTGCTGTTGAGAAATCTCGAGGTAATCGTAAAGAGTTAACCCATAAAATCGAACATGATTTACAAGAAGCTCTGGACGATTTGGACATTCCCTATGAGCATGTGTTTGGGAGACAAAAGCATTTATATAGCCTTTACCGAAAAATGCGGCATAAAAAGGCTTCTTTTACTGAAATTTCTGATATGTTTGCGTTTCGGGTGATCACCGAAGACATTGACTCCTGTTATCGCGTATTAGGCGCATTACATCAGACGTATCGGCCTGTGCCATTGCGATTTAAAGATTATATTGGTATTCCCAAAGTGAATGGTTATCAATCGTTGCATACTCTTTTATTTGGACCTTTTGGTGTGCCCTTGGAGGTACAAATCCGGACGCGTGAAATGGATCGGGTTGCGGAAAATGGGGTTGCGGCGCATTGGATTTATAAATCAGCTGGTCTAGAGGTGAACGAAGCACAATTGCGTGCACGCGAATGGGTGCAACGTTTACTAGAAATGCAGCGCAGTACCCACAATTCTTTAGAATTTATCGAAAATGTGAAAATTGATTTGTTTCCTGATGAAGTATACGTTTTTACCCCTAAAGGGCATATTATGGAATTGCCTAAAGGGGCTACTGCAGTTGATTTTGCTTATGCAGTGCATTCTGATATTGGCAATCATTGTGTGTCGGCCAAAGTGAATCGGCGCTTAGTACCATTGAGTATGCCGTTAACCAATGGTCAGACAGTGGAAGTGACTATTTCAGAGAATGCGCATCCGAATCCAACTTGGTTAAATTTTGTTGTCACGAGTAAAGCGCGCTCTAATATCCGTAACTTTTTGAAAACACAGCATCATACCGAGTCTATTGCATTAGGACAGCGCTTATTGGACCAAGCTTTGGCAGAGTTGGCGAGTCAATCTGATAAAATTCCGCCTGAAACACTAGAGGTGTTGCTACGCGACTTGGATTATAAGACCTTAGATGATTTATTATATGATTTAGGGACAGGGAATCAAATGCCGATGGTGATTGCGAAACGTTTGGTGGTGGATCCTGAATATGATGGGGTTACCATTGAGCGTGCGTACGGACCGATTGCTATCAAAGGTACGGAAGGAATGGTTGTGGCGTTTGCCGCATGTTGCCAGCCGATTCCTGGTGATAATATTGTGGGTTGTTTTCAACAAGGTCGTGGTATTTTGGTGCATGCAAGCGATTGTACTCAGATAAAAAAATCGCGTAACCCGGAGCAGTTTGTCTCGATGCGTTGGGATGATCAGGTCGCTGGTGAGTTTTGGGTAGATGTCACCGTCGATGTGACGAATCAACATGGTGTTTTAGCTAAATTAGCGACAGTGATTTCTGAAGCGGATTCCAATATTGGTAATATCACCGTAGAACCGCGAGACGGGCAACATAATTCGGTGACGTTTGCTATTTCAGTGACGGACCGCAAACATCTGGCAAGAGTGATACGGCGATTGCGGACGAACAAATTGGTCATGCGTTTATATCGAAAAAGACAGGGGGAATAATGCGAGTAATTTCTAGTTCGGAAGCACCGGCTCCGATCGGCACTTATAGCCAAGCAATCAAAGTAGGGGACACGGTTTATATTTCTGGGCAGATTCCTCTCGGCCATGATACGCAAATACTCTGCAGTGAAGACATTGCTGCACAAATCAAGCAAGTGATCAAAAATATGGAAGCGATCTCTGTCGCCGCCGGTGGCAGTTTAGCGGACGTGGTTAAAGTGACAGTGTATTTGATGGATTTGACTCACAGCACGTTGGTGAATGAGATCATGGCTGCTCATTTTGTGACATCTTATCCGGCGCGAGCGATGATTCAAGTGGCAGGCTTACCGCGTGGTTCTCAGGTAGAAATGGACGCCATTATGGTACTCCGATGAGCCTATTGTCTTGCCACCGCGTTACTTTAAGCATCGCTAATACCGTTATTTTAGATGGCGTGGATTGGCAGATTGCACCCAAAGAACGGATTGGATTAGTGGGGCGTAATGGTGCCGGTAAGTCGACCGTCTTAAAATTGCTGCAAGGCTTTTTGGTGCCAGATAAAGGTGAGATCCAGAGACAACAGGGGCTGCGCGTAGCTGGTTTGGCACAAGATGTGCCTTATCAAGAGCAAGCTTCCGTGTTTGCGGTGTTGGTGCAAGATTTAGGGGAATTAGGTCAAGTCCTGTTGAATTTACGCCAACAAACGCAAAAGGATGACTATGCTGGCATCGCTCAAAGTCATCAGCGCTTGGATGATTTACATGCATGGGATTGTTTGCCACGTATTGAGACGATTGCATCGCATTTGAGTATCCCTTTAGATGCCAATATGAACACCCTGTCTGGTGGTATGAAGCGTCGAGTTTTGCTAGCTGCTGCCTTGGTCGTGCAACCGGATTTATTGTTATTGGATGAGCCAACAAACCATTTAGACTTACCCACTATTGAATGGTTAGAAACGTTTCTGAGTACTTATCCAGGCGTGGTGATTTTGGTGACACATGATCGCGAATTTTTGACGAAGGTCGCACAACGTATTATGGATTTGGATCGAGGGCAATTACGATCATATGATTGTTCTTATACGACTTTTTTGGAAAGACGCGAGGCATTTCGAGAAGCAGAGCACAAACAAAACGCGTTGTTTGATAAGCGCTTAGCAGACGAAGAGCGATGGATTCGAACTGGTGTTAAAGCCCGACGTACGCGCAATGAAGGGCGCGTTCGCGCTCTGAAAGCGATGCGGGAAACCTACCAGGAAAGACGTCAAGAGCAAGGACGAGTCGCGGATTGGCAATGGGATGTCAAACGCTCTGGATCGTTGGTTATCGAGGCGCAACATATCAACTATGCCATGCAAGATAAACCGCTGATTCAAGATTTTTCTTTGGTGCTGCATCGTGGTGAAAAACTAGGTATCATCGGTCCTAATGGTTGTGGCAAAACGACTTTAGTACGCCTGCTCTTAGGCGATCTCGCCCAGGATTCCGGTCAGATTCGACGTGGAACTAGTTTAAATATTGCCTATTTTGATCAATTGCGCCGGCAACTGAATCCCAAGCAAACGGTCATGGCTAATGTAGCGGATGGCGCAGACCACGTCACGGTGCAAGGGCAGACCAAACATGTTGCTGCGTATTTGCAAGATTTTTTATTTTCACCGGAGTGCTTTAATCAGCCAGTATCCGCATTGTCAGGTGGAGAATGTAACCGGTTGCTATTGGCAAAATTATTTGCCAAACCGGCTAATTTATTGGTATTAGATGAACCAACCAATGATTTGGATATTGAAACATTAGAACTATTAGAAACGCTTTTGGTCGATTTTACTGGAACAGTGATCTTGATCAGTCATGATCGAGCTTTTATCAATCAAGTGGTGACCTCTGTTTTGGTGTATGAAAATGATCGGCGTTTTCATGAATACGTTGGTGGCTACGACTCGTATCAGCAATATCAATTGCATCGAGCACAAGCGGCTGGTGTGATAGAAAAAGTGAAAAAAGCACAAGTCGCGCCACCCAGCAAACCTGCGCAAAAACTGTCAAGTCAAGAGCAACGAGAATTGAGCAAATTGCCGAAGCAGATTGAAGTATTAGAGCAAAAAATTGATGAATTACAGCAAAAATTTGGAGCGTCTGATTTTTATCAACGACCTGCTGATGAAATCAGTTTTTTGCAGCAAGAACTTGCTAAAAAAGAAGCGGATTTGGCCAAAATGTATGTGCGGTGGGAGACATTGGAGGATAAATAACCATGTTAGGAACGATCGCAATTGTAACAGTGTTGTCTGCGATACTAGTTTTTTTTGTAGATGAATTAATGGCTTACGCCAAAGCGTTGGTAGAGAAGCCCTATATGTTTTTGGTCTTTGGTTTGCTGACGCTTTCTGCATTAATCAATGTAAATATCACGGCCGCGCTGTGGCTGTTGATCACGTGGTGGATTGGTCTGCTGCTGGTCGTGCAATGGTTGGCGGATCATCTCTTAGGGAATGCTGCGGAGCAATTTCTTGCGAAATGGGTGCTTGTAGTTTTGTTGCCAATTCTACCTATATTCGTGGCGTTAGGACTGAATTGGTATAAGCGCGAAAATATTTTTTACAATAAAGGCAAGGCTAAAAACCGTGCTTACTGGGTTGCTTTGATTTTGTCGGTCTCCACGCTACTATTATTCGTACTAGGTCTGCCGGGGTCGGATTTGGCTGGGTAGGCATCTGAAAGTAAAAAGCAGATCCTAAAAAACTATTTTTTCGGATCAATCGTTTTATTCTGTGCCGATAAGTAACGCTCGGCCAATTCGACATCGATATAACGGTCTGTGGTGGCACTGGAACTGTGTCCTGCATCGTCTCGGACGTGCTCTCTGGGTCTGATTTTGACATCCTCTGAAATACCAGTGTGGCGTAGCCAATGCACAGTGGCGGCGGTCAATTGATCGGCATCTTCCATCTGATTTGCGGCGCGTAATGTGGCGGCGGCCAAATCAAAACATTTTTGGATGAGACGGCGAATAGGGGCTGGATCACTCATAGGACCGTGACCGCGAATTTTGGGGATTAATGGCGTATTGTCTGCGGCATTCGGCAAAGGCGTTAAGCCCAAGCTTTTGCGCCAACGCACTAAACACGCCAGCATGGCATCAGAGACAGCGATTTGGCGCTCTTTATTGCCTTTGCCAACAGTGGTAAACCACCAATATCCATTTGAGTCTTTCGCAAAATCACGCATAGTGGGGATCCAACGCTCACTTGCAGTCACCTCAGAGATCCGTAAATACATGCCAAACAAAATATGCAAAATGAAGCGCGTGCGCTCATGCATGTCAGGATCTTGTATAGCCAAGGCATCGGCGGCGTTTAGGACAGCTTGCCATTGATGCAGACTGAGGCGGCGAATAGGGGCTGCGTGCTGGCGTTTTCGAACAAATTTGCTTTTTTGGCGAATCAGTGCGACGGGATTCGCGACCACATACTCTTCAGCAATCAGAAAATTAAACAAAGTGCTTAAAATAGCAAATACTTCTTGGATAGCGCCTTGCGATAATGCGAAATTTTCAATCTGGGGTGTGGCACCTTGTTGTCTTGCTGTTTTAGAAACGGTTGCGACAAACGGACGCCACGCAGGATTAGGAATGCGACGTTCTCCCTCGCTCAGATAACGCGGATATTTTTGCGTGCTGATCCAAGCATGCGGGGGATTTTGCGAAAAACGAATAAACATTTCAATATCAGCGCGTTTTAAAGCGGACAGTGTCTTTTTTTGAACCAACCACGTCCATTGTAGCAAGCGCTCCGCTTCGCGCCGATAACTATTAAAAGTGCCCAAACTACCGGTATAACTTTTAAGAAACTGTAATATATATTGAAAATCAGATTGAAATTTGGGATCAGGTAATACAACATGTTCCGCGTTTTTATGCAGATGTTGCATGGAATCGAAAAGCGGGAGCGGGTGCGAAGACATAATGTTAGCCATAGAATGCCAAGTAAGCAGTATATCGTGACTGTGTCTATAAAATGAATATATATTTTCATGAGATGCCGCTGTTTTTGTTCACAACACCTCTTGACCTACTAATTCACTCAGGTTATCATTTGCGCTCTGCCATGGTTACAGGGTAACGGGGTGTAGCGCAGTCTGGTAGCGCGCCTGCTTTGGGAGCAGGATGTCGGGAGTTCGAATCTCTCCACCCCGACCAATATTGCGCCCGTAGCTCATTTGGATAGAGCATCGGCCTTCTAAGCCGAGGGTAGCAGGTTCGAGTCCTGCCGGGCGTACCAGTCGCCAAGCAGAATTTTAACTGCGCCGTAAGGTATGGTGGGCGTAGCTCAGTTGGTAGAGCCCCGGGTTGTGATCCCGGTTGTCGTGGGTTCGAGTCCCATCGTTCACCCCATATTTTTCCTTTCCTTACGATGCACGTCTGAATGAAATCAAGGGGTAGCTGTTTTGTAACTGCTCGGAGGATTTTCTAGACGTGTGTGAATCAGAGTAAGTAGTTACAATATTTTTGACAATGTTGTTTAAGTGTTTGATAATCTCCCTGTTTGCGAAAGTGGCGGAATTGGTAGACGCACTGGATTTAGGTTCCAGCGGGGCAACCTGTGAGAGTTCGAGTCTCTCCTTTCGCACCATACTCCATAATGAGTGGGTCAATTTATAATTTTTTGCTAAAGAGGTGATGAAATGGCAGTTGCAATTGAATCTTTGAGTAGTTTGAAGCGTAAAATGACAATTTCAGTGCCTGCTGAATCTGTGAACACTGAATTTGACTCGAGACTCAAAAAACTGGCTAGCAAAGTAAAAATAGATGGCTTCCGTCCCGGAAAAGTACCTATGAATGTTGTGAAGCAACGCTATGCATATTCCGTGATGAATGAAGTAGCTCAAGAGTTGATCCAAACAAGTTTATATGAAGCTTTACGTGAGCATGAGTTGACGCCTGTTGCGCCACCTGCTATCGAACCTCAGCAAATGGCACCAGGTGAAGCCTTTGAGTACCATGCGATTTTTGAAGTATTTCCTACTTTTGAAATAAAAGAATTAGACGGACAGAAAGTAGAATTGGTTTCCTCTGAGGTACAAGATGAGGACGTAGATAAAACGATTGAAACTTTGCGTGAAAAACACAAAGAATGGCATGATGTTGCTCGCGCAGCAAAGAAAGGCGATAAAGTCATTCTTGATTTCGAAGGCTTTTTGAATGATGTGCCTTTCGAAGGTGGTAAAGCAGAAGGTTTTGAGGTCACTATTGGCGCTGCAGCTATGATTCCAGGCTTTGAAGAAGGCCTGATCGGATTAAAAGCCGGTAAAGAAAAAGATTTGGAATTGTCGTTCCCAGCAGAATATGGCCACGCTGACTTGGCCGGAAAAGACGCTCGCTTTCATGTCACAGTGCAGAAAGTGATGGAAGGTTCCTTGCCGGAAGTTAATGATGATTTTGCTAAATTATTCAATGTCAAAGAAGGTGGCGTCGATGCGTTACGTGCTGATATTAAAGAAAATATGACACGTGAATTAACACGGCGTGTCAGTTCGTTGAATCGTGAAACAATTTTTGATGAATTGCTGGCGATTAATCAATTTGATATTCCAGAAGCGTTGATAGACCAGGAAATTGAGCATCTTAAACATGAGATGTATCATCAAGTTTTTGGACATGAACATAAAGATGATGAAAAAATCCCAGATTTTCCTCGATCATTATTTGAAACCAAGGCCACACGTCGCGTACACTTAGGATTGTTGTTTTCAGAATATGTGAAAAAACATAATATAGTGGTTGATGCGTCACGTGTCGATGCTATGATTGAAATGTTTGCTAGTGCATACGAGCATCCAGAAGAGGTACGTGCCTGGTATCGTAGTAATAAAGATCGGTTGGCTGAGATTGAGGCTTTGGTGATGGAAGAATTGGTTGGAGATCAGATAGTTTTGACTGCAACAGTGAATTCAAAATCACTTTCATACGAACTTGTTATGAATCCACCGAAAGATCAAGATACAGAAGAGAAAAAATAGGGATTGTTGGCAATTCATTGTGTCGGTTATCTAAAAATTCTGACGTACCACGGCTTGTTCGCGGGATCCATATGTTCTATGGATACCGCCAACAAGCCGTGCTACGTTGGCATTATGAGACCAAATATTGAGGAGAATAAAGGATGATAGGGACGACAAATAGCATCATCAAAGCGGCTAGTGGCCTAGTTCCAATGGTTGTCGAACAAACCTCGCGTGGCGAACGCGCTTACGATATTTATTCAAGATTACTAAAAGAACGAATTATTTTTTTGTTGGGTCAAGTAGAAGATCACATGGCCAATTTGGTCGTAGCGCAACTGTTATATCTTGAATCTGAAAACCCAGAGAAAGATATCTTTATGTACATCAATTCTCCAGGCGGGGTTGTAACGTCTGGGCTTGCAATTTATGATACGATGCAATTTATCAAACCAGATGTGAGCACCCTATGTCTTGGTCAAGCTGCTAGCGCTGCTGCGTTATTACTGTGTGCTGGCGCGGAAGGCAAACGTTTTGCATTGCCGAATTCACGCGTCATGATTCATCAGCCTTTAGGTGGGTACCAAGGTCAAGCGACCGACATAGAAATTCATGCGCGGGAAACGATGGTTGTTCGTGAGCGTTTGAATGCTATCATGGCAAAACATACCAAAAAAACCCCAGAACAGATTATGCGCGATACGGAGCGTGATAATTTTATGAGTGCGACGCAAGCCGTAGAATACGGTTTGGTTGATAAAGTGCTAAATAATCGAGAGACTTTGGCATAGATATTTGAGGCGCGGCCTTGAAATTAGGGATTTCATCCCCATTTGAAAACAGTAGCAATCGTTTCTGAGAGGGGTGCATAGATGGCTAAAAATAGTGGTTCCACGGGCAAAACCTTATATTGCTCATTTTGTGGAAAGAGTCAAACCGAAGTAAAAAAGCTTATTGCTGGCCCTTCTGTTTTTGTTTGTGATGAATGTGTTGAATTATGCAATGACATCATCAAAGAAGAAACGCATGAAAAACCAGAATCTGCGGAAGTAAAACTTCCTAAGCCTAAAGAAATCGCGGCATTTCTGGATGAGTATGTTGTTGGTCAATTGCATGCTAAAAAAGTATTGTCCGTTGCAGTGTACAATCATTACAAGCGTTTATATCATAAGACCGAAGATGGGATTGAGTTAGGCAAATCTAACATTTTGCTGATTGGCCCTACTGGGTCTGGCAAAACTTTGCTGGCACAAACTCTAGCCAAATTATTGAATGTGCCATTCACAATGGCAGATGCGACGACTCTTACCGAAGCAGGATATGTGGGAGAAGATGTAGAAAATATTATTCAAAAACTTTTGCAAAAATGCGATTACGATATTGCCAAAGCACAACAGGGTATCGTTTACATTGACGAAATTGATAAGATCTCACGCAAATCAGATAACCCTTCTATTACCCGCGATGTGTCCGGAGAGGGCGTGCAGCAAGCTTTGTTGAAATTGATTGAAGGCACAGTTGCTTCTGTTCCGCCGCAAGGGGGTAGAAAACATCCTCAGCAAGAGTTTTTACAAGTAGATACTTCTAACATTTTGTTTATTTGTGGTGGCGCTTTTGCAGGCTTAGACAAAGTGATTCGTGCACGCTCTGAAAAAGCGGGTATTGGATTTTCAGCGAAATTAAATAGTAAAAACGGCAATGATATTGAAGAAGTTTTAGCAACTTTAGAGTCAGATGATCTCGTGAAATATGGATTGATTCCTGAGTTTGTTGGTCGTTTGCCTGTGGTGACAACATTGCATGAGCTAGATGAGGCTGCTTTAATCGATATTTTGACCAAACCAAAGAATGCATTGGTCAAACAATTTCATGCCTTGTTTAAAATGGAAAACGCTGATTTGCAGTTTCATGATGCCGCATTGAAATTGATTGCCAAAAAAGCCATCGCCCGCAAAATTGGAGCACGTGGTTTGCGTGCAACCATGGAAAATATTTTATTGGATACGATGTACGAATTACCTTCGATAGAAGGTGTACAGAGTGTCATAGTGGATGAATCTGTTGTCAATGGTATTCAATCACCGATTTTGGTCTATGCAGACGAAGCAAAAAAAGCGGTGTAGGGGGTAATTCATATGTCTGTTGAAATCGAACCAGTACCAGTCAAAGAAGAAATGAATCTTGCCCATGTGCCGGTGTTGCCATTGCGCGATGTCGTGGTTTATCCGCACATGGTGATTCCATTGTTTGTAGGTCGTCAAAAATCCATCAAAGCTTTAGAAGCAGCGATGTTAGAAAACAAGCGCATTGTTTTGGTTGCACAGCGTAAATCAGTGGATGATGATCCAAGTCCGAGTGGTTTGTTTGAATTTGGTACTATTTCCAGTTTATTGCAATTGCTCAAATTACCAGATGGTACTGTGAAGGTATTAGTAGAAGGGGAGCAACGCGTTAAAATTTCCCAATTTTTAGAATCTGGTGAGCAAGAGTACATTGCGGCTGCTCTGGAACTGCCGCATGAATCCAATGAGGCTTTTAAAGAGCAAGAAGTGCAAATTATGAAGCGCTCTTTGATGTCTCAGTTCGAACATTATATCAAGCTGAATAAAAAAATACCGCCTGAAGTGCTGACTTCCTTATCAAGTATTGAGGAGCCTGGGCGCTTAACAGATAACATTGCTGCTCATTTGACGCTCAAGGTTGAGGATAAGCAAGCGTTATTAGAAACATTGGATGTTGGCGTGCGTTTGGAACGTTTGATGGCTTTTATTGAAAATGAAATTGATTTATTGCAAGTAGAAAAGCGCGTGCGGGGTCGTGTCAAAAGACAGATGGAAAAAAGTCAGCGTGAATACTATTTGAATGAACAAATCAAAGCGATCCAAAAAGAGCTTGGGGAAATGGGGGAAGAAGGCAGTGAGTTGGAGCAATTAGAGCACGCCATTCAAAAAGCCGGGATGCCCAAAGAAGCTCACGATAAAGCGCAGTCAGAATTGAAAAAACTCAAACTAATGCCACCCATGTCTGCAGAAGCAACGGTTATTCGCGGTTATCTGGATTGGATGTTGTCGGTACCCTGGAAGAAAAGAAATAGAATTCAATTCGACCTAAGTAAAGCCGAAAAAATGTTGGATAAAGACCATTATGGTTTAGAAAAAGTTAAAGAACGTATTATTGAGTATTTGGCAGTTCAACAACGCGTGAAGCGCTTAAAGGGCCCAATTATTTGTTTAGTAGGACCACCTGGTGTGGGAAAAACGTCTTTGGGTCAGTCGATAGCAAATGCCACAGGCCGTACCTTTATTCGTATTGCTTTAGGAGGCGTGCGAGATGAAGCAGAAATTCGTGGACACAGACGGACTTATATTGGCTCTATGCCCGGTAAGATCATTCAAAAGCTATGTAAAGCAGGCGTTAAAAATCCTCTGATTATGTTGGATGAAGTGGATAAAATGGCGATGGATTTTCGCGGTGATCCGGCTTCGGCTTTATTGGAAGTCTTGGATCCAGAACAAAATCATACGTTTAACGATCATTATTTAGAAGTAAATTATGATCTCAGCGATGTGATGTTTATTGCTACAGCTAATTCTTTGGAAATACCAGCGCCTTTATTAGATAGAATGGAAGTGATTAGATTGGCTGGTTATACCGAAGATGAAAAACTGAATATTGCTAAAAATTATTTGGTTCCTAAGCAAATTAAATTGAATGGTTTAAAAACCGACGAAATTGAGCTAAGTGATAGTGCGACTATGGAAATGATTCGTTATTTCACTAGAGAAGCCGGTGTCCGTTCACTGGAACGAGATATTGCTCATGTTTGCCGCAAGGTAGTCAAAGATATTTTAACCACTAAAAAACCGAAAAAAATTGTCGTGACCTCTAAAAATATAGAAAAATATTTAGGGGTACGTAAATATCGTTACGGATTGGCAGAAGCCTTTGATCAGATAGGTCAAGTAACCGGTTTGGCATGGACCAGCGTTGGCGGAGAATTGTTGACGATAGAAGCTTCTATGATGCCTGGTAAGGGTAAAACCCTCCATACAGGGCAATTAGGTGAAGTCATGCAAGAGTCTATTCATGCAGCTATGACAGTTGTGCGTGGTCATAATAAGCAATTTGGTATAGCGGATGATTTTCACGAGCACTCTGATTTCCATATTCATGTACCGGAAGGCGCGACGCCTAAAGATGGCCCTAGTGCAGGGATTGGTATGTGTACAGCGTTGGTATCGGTTATTACTCATATTCCGGTACGTGCGGACGTAGCAATGACCGGTGAGATAACGTTGCGTGGTCAAGTATTGCCGATCGGTGGGTTGAAAGAAAAGCTATTAGCAGCGCATCGTGGTGGCATCAAACATGTGATTATCCCAGAAGAAAATCGGAAAGATCTGGCGGAAATTCCGCAAAATATCTTGAAAAAACTTACGATTCATCCTGTGAACACGATAGAACAAGTATTAGAACTTGCCTTACAGCGCAGTCCTTTGGTGGCTAAAAATCCGCTCATATAAGTGTAGCGTGATGCCTCGCCCTGTCTTATATTTGATCATTATAAACAAGGAATTGGCAATAATTTTTTTTTTATCAAATAATGGTTTACAGGCTGGTTAATAAGCGGTATATTTCCGACCGTCATGCAGTTGCAATATCGTTCATTGAGAAGTCAGGTGACGATAGTATTGTGGTTTGACGAGAGTGGCGATATCTGATTTAATCAACTCAGGTCAAGATGTTTTTTAAGTCGCTTTTGTAAAACCTAAACAAAAACGATTTGGTAAACTGATAAAAAATGACTAACCACAAAGGGGAAAAAATGAATAAATCTGACTTAGTAGATGCAATAGCCGGTGAAACCGGAGCCACTAAGGCCGCCACGGCAAATTTTATTGACTCGTTTGTTGAAAATATTATTAGTGCTTTGAAAAAAGGGGAATCAGTCGCTTTACCTGGTTTCGGTACATTAGAGGTAAGACCACGTGCTGCACGTACAGGACGTAATCCACAAACTGGCGCTGAGATTAAAATTGCCGCGTCACATGTTGTGAGATTCAAACCTGGCAAGAAATTAAAAGAAACGGTTGCTGGAAAATAGTATACCGGGTGCTTAGCTCAGCTGGGAGAGCATCGCCCTTACAAGGCGAGGGTCGCAGGTTCGATCCCTGCAGCACCCACCAAATTGGAGTGGTAGTTCAGTTGGTTAGAATACCGGCCTGTCACGCCGGGGGTCGCGGGTTCGAGCCCCGTCCACTCCGCCATCATATAAAATGCGCCTAAGGGCGCATTTTTTTTGCAGAGTAGCTCGGAAGGAATGCTAGGCTTAGGCTCATAGCCGGCTAAAGTTACCTTCAATGAGTCAATCAATACCAGCTGTTGTTACATTTGATAAAATTTAAAATTGCCCCATATGAGAGAATTGTCAATAGACACTACATTTTTATTGAATTCTGTGGTAATTTATACACTGCTCGGCAAATATTTATTTTGTGAATTCATTATTTTATAGAGATACGAACTGATGCTACAGAAGTTGAATGAACGCATCCAGGGTGCGGTGGCCTGGATTATTGTTAGCCTGGTGACTTTAACATTCACGTTGTTTGGTTTGGATTATTATTTACAAAACCACCGCACTGAGAATGTGAAAGTAAAAATCAATGGTCACGATATTACGAAAGAAGCGTATGATCTCAGTTATCGACGATTGAGTCAGCGGCAAGGGCAAGATGCTTTGACGCCAGGTCAAGAGCGTGTTCTTAAGCAACAAGTCTTGTCAGAAATGATGGTCAATGCTGTCAGTGTTGAAGTCGCGCGCAGACATGGTTTTGAAGTTGATAATAAACAAACGCTTGCAGCAATCATGCAAATTCCTCAGTTTCAAGAAGATGGTCATTTTTCCACTTCACGATATACCCAAGCTTTGAGCAACGCCTTCTTTACTCCCCAAACTTTCCAACAAGAAGTTCAGCAAGGGATGTTGCTAAACCAACAACGTTTTGCTTTGATAGGCACAGAATTTGTTTTGCCGACTGAGCTGGCGCAGTTTGTGACGTCGTCCATGCAAAAACGAGATTATCAATATGCGCTGGTTAATGCTGCTGATTTTGTCGCAAAAGCGCAGGTCACAACAGACGAATTGCAGCAGTATTATAAAACGCATCAAAAACAATTTATGACCAAAGAACAGGTCAGTATCGATTATATTCGCTTATCTTTACAGTCTCTGAAAGATAAAATTACGATTCCAACAGAACAAGTGGCTCGTTATTATGAAGATAATAAAAGCAATTATTTGACCCCTGCACAATGGCAATTGGACTATGTGCGTTTTTCTGTTAAATCAGATCATGATGATGCCGAAGAAGAGCATGCCAAGCAGGCTGCTAAGGACTTGTACGATGCTGCGCAAGAGACACCAGCTCAATTTGCGCTTTTAGTGAAAAAGGCTGTGCAACAGAAGCAAGCGCAATCAGGCTTGTTGCCAGTGGTGATTGCTGGGCAATCGGATTTGGATCACTACTTGGTAAATTTAACCGAACCGGGTCAAATTGCTGAGCCTATTCGTACGAAACAGGGTTATGAAGTCGTAGAATTGAAATCTTATAAACCTGCTGCAATTCAACCTTTTTCTGAAGTAAAGACTTTGATTACAGAACAATTGCGTCAAGAAGCGGCGCAACAGCAATATTCAGAGCTAGAAGAGCGCCTGTCGGAATTGAGTTATCAGAATCCTGATTCATTGGCACCGGTTGCAGAAAGTTTAAAGGTTCCATTGGAGCACAGTGCCTTCTTTATGCGCGGACATCCTAGCAAAGAAGCCATTACGAAGAATCCAGCTGTCATGCAGGCTGCTTTCTCTCACGATGTTTTGGCATATGGTAACAATAGTGATCCTATTCAACTCGATGCGGATACTTTAATAGTGTTACGTGTCAAAGATCATATTCCTGCAGCACTTCAAGATATTGCACAAGTCAGATCTGTAATTGAATCCGTTATATTGAAGCAAAAATCTAGTCTTGCAGCGCAAACTTATGGGAAAAAATTAGTCATATCTTCACACAAGAACTTGCCTAAAGCCCTGCGTTGGCAGCGAGTCACTGGCGCTACGAGAGATTCTGAGCACGGTGATGCGCAAATCAATGAATTAGCTTTTGCCATCGTTGATACGGGTGGTTATGAAGGGCACATATTGCAAAATGGTGATTTTGCTTTGGTGAGATTGGAAAAAACGACCGATGGTCAATTGGATATGACCGATACTGAGCAAACCCGCAATCTTACGCAGCAATTAGAGGCGAGCTATGGTTTGATGGATTACGATTTGTATATTTCTCAATTGATGTCACAAGCGCATATTGTTAAATTGTAGCGTACTGCCCGGGTGTGTGTAGCATCGATGGCGTAAGTTAAAAATGGTAGCCTGGATGGAGTGCAGCCTAATCCGGGAGCAGTCGCCATCGATTTCACGGTTTACCTTGCGCTCCATCCAGGCTACGGTCTGATTGATAATGTAAATTAATCAATATCTTACCTTCTTACAAAAAAAGCACAGAAACTCTGTTTTTCTCACTATGGCGTATCTTACCGAAGAAATGACATGATATTTATTTCATCAGCGGATGAAATAGAAGCTGAGTCAAATGATTTTGTGATGACAATGTAGAGAAGAGGTGAAATTTATGGCGATAAAATTAAATCACACAATTATTCAAGCAAAGAATGCTGAGGAATCTGCAAAATTTTTAGCCGAGATCCTAGGTCTTGCTTCCCCAACTTCATTTGGCCCTTTTATCGTCGTTAAAACAGAAAATGAAGTGAGTTTAGACTTTAGAACAACTTCAAATGAGATCAAGTCGCGGCATTTTGCTTTTATTGTCAGTGAAGCTGAATTTGATGGGATTTTTGATAGAATAACTCAAAGACGATTAATGTGTTGGGCCGATCCTGGTCGGACAAAGCCACAACAGATTAATCATAATGATGGTGGACGTGGTTGTTATTTTCTAGACCCAAATGGACATTTCCTAGAGATCATTACACGTCCATATGGTAGCTAACTAAGTAGGGTCTGTTGACATTTGGTGGCGCGAGTCAAAAATCGAGATAATTTATCGCAAATTTTAACTTGAGTGAGGCGAGTAGCCAGCTCTATTTAACGAACTCAAGCTAATATCCGCGCAAACTAGCTTGGTTTTTGATTGTGTCACCAAATGTCAACAGACCCTAATGTCCTTAAATTTTTTTGCATGTTTCTGCCTTCATTTAGCGCAATTTTTATTTTCTTTAGTGCTCGAGTAAAGCACTAATCAGGATTTTTTGAGGTTGGAGGCTACCTTCCTATATACATCTTTACTGATATTTCCTTTCTAAGTTAGGAGAGGAGCCAGTCAATTGTATATTTTTTTCATTATAGGAACAAATAGCGTTCATTGCTTTGGGATTAAAAATCTTAACCGCACCAGTCCATTCGTTTGGAGTAACTGTATTCTGCGGTGCAAACCAATCACTTTTTTTAGTTAAGAACTCAGGTACACCGTGGTAATCGTAGGCCATTTATAAATCAGAGAGCTTATGTCTAAGGTACACTCTTGAAAATGGCAAGAATCTTAAATACTCGACTTAACCATTTTTTAATGTTCCGTTCGTCCTGAGGGGCGTGCGTAGCACGCGCCTCGAAGGGCCGTGTGCTATAAGTTGAAATACTCACTTACCCTTCGAGAGGCCTGCTATGGTGGGTCCTCAGGTCTGAGTGATCCCCTCATAATCCGTGGTATTATGAAAAAATGCTCATAATTTAGGTAGGGTGGGCAAAGACGCAGAGCGACGTGCCCACCGGTTCGAAGCAATAACTAGCTAAACTTATCATGTTGTATATTTTGTCTTTGAACCGGTGGGTGGACTGTTCTTTTACATTTTACTTGCTCATATTTTTCCAATAAAAAATTATGAGGGGATATTTCAGTCCTCACCGCAGGTGAGGGTGAACAAACAGATGAAGAAGCGGTACCTATAATGCTGAAACATATAGAAGATTGTATTCCAGATAAGCCGATAATTTTGCAAAAGCCATATAATTCTTTGCCAGGAACAAGGGTGATAACAGCCAATCATTTCAACGATCCGGCGCAACGCTTGACCCTGTTTCGGCACTTAAAAAGCAAGGATTATGCAGTAAAGCAATTACGCGCTCAATCAAAAGACAGAGGTCCAGCGACCACTGATATTGAAGTCATGCTACCAACTGTCACCAATCGATGATATCTATCAAACTTTATATACTAGGGCAAGAAAAAATTCCCACGTATCTTTCGAGACGCCAGCTATGCTGGCTCCTCAGGGCAAACGCTCTTGGGGAGTAAATCGCTAAAGTCGAGAATAAAGTAATCGAGCCCTAAAAGATGTGGGAGCGTTATGTTTCACTGGGGTCAGAATCAAGGTCGTCCCATGCCATGAAATGCTCCGGCATTTAGGTTTATTTTATCTTCGATAATATTACTTAAGTCTGCCACGTCACGATGGAAATCTACTTTTGCTGAGGTATCTAATACTCTTTTCTCTTGCTCCCATTCCTTTTTTTTCAACCCCGCGCGAGTTGGCGCATTTCCTAACATGTGCATACATTCCGCGGCCGATTTATCAATCGGTTTTTTTTCTTCTTCATCTTTAGCACGTGGGCAGCCGGAAATTTTAAAAAATATTTTATCGTCTGGTAAGCCGGCTAAATGCGCGGCGTAATAGAACTCTTGCATGAGCACTTTTCTTAATTTGGGATCAGAACAGTTATTGAGTTCAAAAACGATGCCATTTTCTGCGCCTTGTCTGACCATTTCGTTCACCATCGACATCATGTCTGCACCCAATAATCGATCTTGGTAATGATGATAGAATGCAAAGCCAGATGGAAAAGTAAAACTGAGTGTGCCGCCTTCGTTTTTTAGGCGTAAGCCAGTGGGGGTGGTGAGGTCTCCGTTATTGTTCCTCAAATACTGAGCATATTGGTACCAGGCTGTGGGAGAGACCCATGAGCTTTCACGTTCGGGTATTGACGAAGCGTAGTCATCAAAAGACACGTCACGATATATTCTACCGTTGCTGAGTGCGCCAGCCCCTAAGCCACCGTGCAGTCCAGATTCAACGAGTGATTTGGATTTGGATTTTTCAGCAAATAATACAAAATTATGTAATTCTGCCTCAGCTTGATCCGTTGCTCGGTCTAGATCAGCAAAAAGACTAGAGGTGCCCTTACTAACTTCCTTGTCATCTTTCTTTTCTGGGGGAACGCCGGTTTTAAAGTCTTTATCTAGGCCTTTTTCAGCTTTGTCGTAGGCTTCATTGGCCTCTTTTTTTAAGGTGGCCTCCAGTTCGGTGCATTCAGAAGAGGTAAGTTCACGGCTGGCTCTAATGATGGCCATTTTGGCGGCTATTTTGTTTAAATCTGCGGTTCTTTTTAATTTTAATTGTTCTAAGACTTTGTCATATTGTTCTTTTACATAGGCAGTGATGACACGTGGATTATCTACATCATTGCTTTCTAACATTTCCTGTAACACTTCCATGCGGAGTTGGAATTGCTCTATTTCAAGATTGATGTGCCGGGTTTTGTATAGACTATCTTCTCCTTGCGTGCCTGCTGCATCTTCTATGGTTGCAAGAAAAGCAAGTTTTCGCTCGGCGTTTTGATCAGGGAGCAGCTTTTCAAGTGTGCCTCTTATTGATTCAAATCCGGTAGTCGTGCGTGTTAAGACATCTTCGAAATTCGTTTTAATCGATTGATTGGCTTTTTTGATGTGCTCATTCAAAAAAGATGTTTTGATTCCAGCAATATTGTCTTTTAAAATTTTGGCGCGCGCTGCTGGGCCGAAAAACGCATCAATAGACCGAGACGATTGAGCTGCGACCAATGAACTCAAATCATATCCTATGAGCGATAAACCATAATTCTTTAGTAAATAGACAGGGCTTAAAGCCGTTTCAATCGGGGATCGCCAAGTACTCGATTGTTGTTTGATGTTCTTGGCTTTTGTCTTAGCTTTGTTATCATGAGGCCCTGCAGTCATAATATTTCCTGTTTAAATAGGTACAATATGCTTTAATTATAACATATATTTGATGGGAGTGGTTATTACCGCTCCCATTTCGGCAAACGTTGTGGGATCAGGTTCGGTTTGATTTGAATATAGTCTGGGATCCCTTCAAGATAAGGAGGATAAGCTTCTCCTTGGATCAAGGGAAGCAAATATTTACGGCAAGCCTCTGTGATGCCCATGCCATCCTCACGAATGAATTCTGCGGGCATTTTCTTTTCTTGGTTGGCAACTTCCGATAAGGGGACCTGTCCGACTGACCAACGATAGGGGGTGTCTTGTTCGCGCACGATGATTGGCATGACACCGGAAGTACCGTTCAGTGCAAGATCAACAGCTTTTCTACCTAAGGCGTATGCTTGCTCTAGATCCACTCCAGACGCAATGTGTCGTGCGGCGCGCTGTAAATAATCTGCAACAGCCCAATGATATTTGAAGCGTAATTCTTTTTTGATTAATTGTGCCAAAATGGGAGCAACACCGCCAAGTTGCGCATGCCCAAACGCGTCACGCAGACCTGCTTCTGCTACAAATTTGCCTTGTAGATTTTTGATGCCTTCTGCTGCAACCACCACACAATATCCGTAATCGCGTGTGCATTCAGATACTTTTTTTAAAAATTTGGCTTCATCAAAAGGAACTTCTGGAAATAAGATGATGTGGGGGGCTTCATTTGCCTGTTTTCCAGCCAAACCAGCAGCGGCGGCAATCCAGCCAGCGTGGCGTCCCATGACTTCTAAAATAAATACTTTCGTAGAGGATTCGCACATCGATGCCACATCCAAACTGGCTTCGCGCGTAGAAATCGCCACATATTTTGCGACCGAGCCAAAGCCAGGACACGCATCGGTCAAGGGTAAATCATTGTCAACGGTCTTCGGGATGCCAATACAAGTGATTGGAAAGCCAATGGATTGACTGTACTCGGCAATTTTAGCGGCTGTGTCCTGTGAATCGCCCCCCCCATTATAGAAAAAATAACCGATATTGTGGGCACGAAATACGTCCATTAGGCGTGTTAATTCTGGTCCGTCGGCAGCTAATTTATGCCGACAGGAACCAAATGCACCTGCAGGCGTGTGCATCAATTTAGCAATATTAGCATCGGTTTCTTGTGCGGTATCAATGAGTTCTTCATGTAATGCTCCGATAATGCCATTATGAGCAGCATAAACTGTCCCAATTTTATCAGGATTGAGGCGTGCTGCTTGAATGACAGCACAGGCAGACGCATTGATAACAGCAGTGACCCCACCAGATTGGGCATAAAGAGCGTTTTGAATTGGCATAAATCAGTCCTTAATAAATAAAATTCATCAGGGTCTGTTGACAATTCAGGGCCCTACGTCCCGCCGACAAGCCCCGGGACGCGGGGCTTCTGCAGATGAATTGCCAAAGACCCTAGTATTTTGTGGAAACTGCGTTGTGCTACTCTGCATTTTCCGCTCTCTAACGGCCGCAGTTTGGATACCCATCAAATGTCTGCTTCTTCACTGTCATCGAGCTGAGACAGTTAGGGAACGGACATTTGATAGGACGCGGCATACTCAGTAATAACAGCTTCCATTTCTTCTAGCAACTGTAAAAAATCTTGTTCTACTTCAGCCGTTGATTTAGCTTGGCGTAATTTGCGCTCAAGATGGGCTGCTTGTTTTTGCAAAGCTGAGACGCCGCAAAAACAACATGCACCATGAATTTGGTGCACTACTTTTTCCAGCGTTTCACAGTCATTGGTATGAAATATGGTGACTAACTCTATCCTATTTTTATGGAGTTCCTTAACGAATTCCGCCAAAAACTCTGTTGCCAAGGGAATGTTTCCGGATAATTTTGCAACACATGCAGACCAATCTATCGCTGTTTTTTGAGGAGAAGCGATCATGTGAAGTAGATGGCGTAGTAAATATTGCTCATCTATCGGCTTTTGAATCGCGAGTTTGATGCCAGCTTTTTGGAGATCCGTTTGTTGCAAATCAAGACCATTGGCTGAGATAAGGATAATGGGTATTTGTGCATTCAAACTTGATTGTTGACGTATATGCGCGGCAGTTTCCAAGCCATTAAATTTTGGCATATGTAAATCTAATAAAATGACAGAATAGACTTGATTTTGACAAGCTAAGATGGCTTCTTCACCATCATGGGCGGTATCAATGGTCGCGCTATCTTTTAAGATAGAATTGAGTAATCGCCGGCTAATTGGATTGTCTTCCGCAATAAGAATGCGCGCTTGTTTTTCTCTTAATAATTGGCGCAAATGAGGGAGATCTGTCTCGAAATGTGGTTTTGAGCCAAGCTTGCCTAGTTCTTGTCCGGTAACAGGTGTGAAGGCTGAGTATTGATTCTGCATGCCTTTCAGCACAATAGCGTCTAAGATTTCATTGAGTTTGTGAATATTGTGGGGTTTGAATAATAACGCTTTGGCACCCAGGAGTGTGTAGTCTTTAATATATGTTTTGGATATCAGTACCCAAGGAATCATCCGATCTTGCATCAACGCTGCAATGGTTTCTTGCTGATGGGGCTGCATGGCTATGAATGCTAAGTCATAGTGAGTTTGTGTGTTGAGTAGCGTAGATAATTGATGATAATCAGAGACTGCTTCAGATGTCACACCTAGATAATTCAGTCCCGCGCACAATGCTTCTAGATGTAAGGCGTGTTCATCGAAACATAAGGCTTTGATGCTTGGTGCCAGCGGTGTTTGTTGCTTTTCATTTTCATAGGGCAGTAATTTTTCCAATTTGAGACGTACGGTGAATACTGCGCCTTTATTGGATTCGGATTGGATCGTAATTTGACCTTGCATATGATCCACTAATTTTTTACAAATAACCAAGCCCAAACCTGAGCCGCCGTGCCGCCGGTTGGGCATGCTATCTACTTGATGAAATGCTTGAAATAGGGTGGTTTGGTCTTGCTCTGCAATGCCAACGCCTGTATCAGAAATAGAAAATACAATGGTGTAATGCTGACGTGTTTCTTCTGCTATGTGCGTGCGGATTAATACATGACCGACATCGGTAAATTTTACCGCATTTGATATCAAATTACTGATGATTTGCTTGATACGCCAAGGATCGCCTAATACGGTTTTGGGCACTGAGACCGCGGTGATAGGAATCAAATCAATATTTTTTTTGTGCGCAGTTTGCGCTATCATGGCAACCACTTCGTCAATACACCCGCGCAAATTGACAGGAATGTGGTCCAGATGGAGTTTCCCTGCATCAATTTTAGAGTAATCCAAAATATCATTGATAATGACTAAGAGATCATGGGCCGAAGATTGAATGGTTTTGACATAATCCAACTGCAAATTATCAAGTTGAGTATCGAGCAACACATTCGTAAAACCGATGACGCCATTCATCGGTGTGCGGATTTCATGACTCATGCTTGCTAAAAATTCTGATTTATTGCGAGTTTTTTCTTCCATCTTTTTTTTCTCTAAACTCAGTTCTATGTTTCTGACTTCCAAGAGTTCGAGGCTTTGTTGTAAATCATGGGTGGTCGTTTCAAGTTGTTGGTTATACTCTTGGGTCGCGCTTAAATAATTTTGTTGTAGTTGCGCGCATCCTTGCTCAATGATACCTAATTCATCGTTTTTGTTGGTATCAAATGTGACATCATACTCTTGACGTAAAATTCGTTCCATATTGCGATATAAGCGTAAGATAGGTGCATAAATATTTTTTGCTAAAAAATAATGACCAATCAAGCCAATAATCATACATAGCATGACAATGGCCAATGTCGAAAACACCATTTGATAATGTTTTATCAAGAGGAACTTTTTGTCTAAATCCAAATAAATCCAACCATGATACTGTTGCAACTCCGGTGATTTAGGGTCCGGATTCACAGCGTGATTGGCGCAATAGGTTTGTGGAATTGGAACGATAAATTGGATCGAATACAACGTCTGGTGAGGACTAGTGCCCATGTGTCTTTGCTTTTTGGTGAGATAATGCCAAGGATGGCCGCCGTGTGATGCGATCAGTTGACCTTGGGTGTCGTAGAAGGCAACCTCATTAATTTCTGAATTGAAATGCACCAAATCCAGAGAAGCTTGTAATGATTTACTGCCAGGTTGATGATGGAGCTGCTCTATGGTGAGCAATTGACTGATATATGCTTTGCCCAAACGGGTTACTTGTTGTTTGACATTCAATTGATACTGATGCTCATAGAACAGTGCATATAATAGTGCAAGACAGAGCACTGGCGCCAAGGCTATTAATCTAAGTTGATTGCGAATGCTAAGTTTTTTCACAGGCTTATTCTTATAGTTAGTAGCCGAGGGCAGTTTCTATAGACCCTAGGGGTTGTTTGTAAATCGCTAGTTTGACCAGATTGACGTGGGGGGGCAATCTGGTCAAGCTAGTAGAATTGTCAACAGACCCGAAATTTGTGCTAGTATACCTGACGATTACACGATTGAAAATGAGAGGATGTGAATGCAAGTACGAACACGATTTGCGCCCAGTCCAACCGGCATGTTGCACGTTGGTGGTGTTAGGACGGCCCTGTATTCTTGGTTGTTTGCGCGGCATCATCATGGCAAATTTATGTTGCGAATTGAAGATACGGACCAAGAACGGTCGACGCAAGCTTCGGTAGCCACTATTTTGGACGGGATGGCTTGGCTTGGCTTGGATTATGATGGCGAACTGGTTTTTCAAACCCAGCGGTATCCGCGCTATTTAGACGTTGTTGAGCAATTGCTGCAAAAAGGGCAAGCCTATCGTTGTTCTTGTTCTCATGAACGTTTGGAAGCATTACGGGAACAGCAATTGTCGGCAAAATTGAAACCTCGTTATGATGGACATTGTCGCGAACGTGATCTACAAGAAAAGGATGGACCTTGTGTGGTTCGGTTTCGGAATCCTGCACAAGGAGTGGTGCATTTTCAAGACAAAGTATACGGATCAATCAGTGTGGATAATCAAGAATTAGATGATTTGATTATTTTACGTTCGGATGGGCATCCTACTTACAATTTTGCAGTGGTCGTAGATGACTGGGATATGCAGATCACGCATGTGATTCGTGGGGATGACCATTTGAATAACACGCCCCGCCAAATTAATTTATATCAAGCATTGGAAGCACCTATCCCAGAGTTTGCTCATTTGCCGATGATTTTAGGTGAGGATGGTAAGCGCTTATCGAAACGGCATGGTGCAGTATCGGTCTTAGAATTTAAAGAAGAGGGGTTTTTACCTCATGCGCTCCTCAATTATTTAGTGCGTTTGGGTTGGTCGCATGGAGATCAGGAGATCTTTTCTTTGCAGCAAATGATAGAGGCTTTTGATTTGTCCGCGGTCAGTCGCGGCGTATCAGGGTTTAATTATGATAAATTATTATGGTTGAATCAGCATTATATCAAGCACGATTCGCCCGCGGATCTTGCTAAGACGTTGGAAGGATATTTTGTGAAAGCAGGGATTGATCTGAGTCAAGGCCCTCCTTTGGCAGATGTGGTGGCATTGCAAGCCGATCGGTCTAAAACTTTGATAGAGTTGCGAGATAAAAGTCGTTATTTTTATGGGGATGACGTCGTGTATGATGCGGAAGCAGTTACTGCTCATTTGACACCTGCCGCGTTGGATATATTACGTATGCTCAAAACATATTTACAAGTTTTACCGCAATGGCAACGAGAAGGTATCCACCATTGCCTAAAAGATGTGGTGAAAGAGCAGAAAATAGGTTTTGGCCAATTAGCGCAGCCTTTGCGCGTAGCAGTAACGGGCTCCACGATGTCGCCGTCCATTGATGCGACGCTAGAGTTAATTGGTAAACAACGTGTGTTGGATAGATTAGACAGTGTAACCGAGATGAAACGATAACTGTCCCCCTGAGAAATATAAATTACGGAGACTAAGATGTTAGTCACATTCAAAACAGAGGCATATGAATCGCTTACCTTTTTTGGGCATATAGCCCAGCGTTTATTAACCATGATGGGGCAATCTGGGCGCATACCAGGGGCTATCTTGGCCGAAGATGTGGCCCAAGCTTTGGCATTATTGTCCAAAGCGGTAGAAAGCGAGCAGCAGCAGCCTCAGTTACCTGCGGAGCAAGAGAAGCGAGATACAGAATCAGACATCAGCTTGAAACATCGTGCTTTGCCATTATTGGCTTTGTTACAAGCAGCAGTCGATAAACATTGTGATGTGTTGTGGGAATAAGGTTGCGTTGTTTGTGCCGATAGAACTAGGTGTTTGTGGGGCCTTTGTGTTCTCGATGCTCAGGGTGGGTTGTACCTTTAATAGCGCTCTGAACTGACTTGTTTTTGGGCGAAAATACACTACTATTTGAAGCAGTACTCCCAACACTAGATAATGCGACAGCCCCAGCCGTAGCGACTTTGTTTATTGGGTCAGTGATGGTGCGTAGTAAACCCTGTCCAGGCAAAGCAAGTCCTATTATATTTGACGCAACACGACTCACGTTACCAACTAGGGTAGCAGCATTATCGACTAATACACCAGTTGCTAGTACTAAATTAGCTGTTTCTTTTATGAGACCTCCAACTATTTTGAGAGGCGCTTGAATCACTTCTGCAACTGTTTCTACAGCTGCTCCTACATATGTTCTTTTTTCATCCATGATTATTCTCCATTTAATTTGACTATCATTTAATCATTATAGCATATTAAGTAACAGTCTGGACTTGATTTTGAGCGTCTATCTTGGTTGTTCGCCCAGTCTCTAGGGGTCGTTGACAACTCATATTTCTATGTCCCATGGAATGCAGGGCTTCTGAAGATGTGTTGTTGACAAGCCTTAACGAATAAGCAAGCAAAAATAGAATGCTCGACTTTAGCCATTTTCTTAGAGCCGTTCGCCCTTTGGGATAAAATGGCTAAAGTCGCGGAATGTTTTGCGTAATTTATTGACTTTTATATAAATTTATTGTTTAATATTTAAGCATTTTGAGGTGGGTGTATGACTATTAAAAATAAATTTTTTCCAGATCATTCAGCGCGTTCACGTATGTATGATGAGATGGCGCGCGCCGAGCTTCCTTCTTACACTGTTTTTGAAAGAGCAAGTGGCCCTTGTATTTTGTCAGGTTTGGGTTTGATAACTTTAGGCGTTTGTTTGGCGCTCCTTGCAGGTGCGACCATGACAGGGTTGGGTTTGGTGGTTGCCGGTGCTGGAATAGTGGGATATGGTATCTATCTTGGTATGCAGGCGTTGAAAGCACATGCTGAGATGGAATTTACGATAGATATTGAGCCACTTGGCCAGCCTATCGAGACTTGTTGGGAAAGATTTGTGCGAGTGATGATCTGACAATTCTTGGTGGGCAAATATCAAATGTAGTTTGGGCCAAGTCCTAACCTACACTTGAGTGAAACGAGCATCGCTATTTTTTAAGCCGATTTTAATTGCTCTAACATTAATTTTGCTGCGACTTGTTCTGCCTTTCTGCGTGTTTCTCCGTTGCCTTCTGTTGAGAGGTTCAAGGTCGTTTGATGACAAATGATATGGAAAATTTGATCATGCTCTTCGCCAATGATTTTTTTGACGCTGTATTTGGGCAAAGGGTGTTTCTGTGCTTGCAAGAACTCTTGAAGCTGCGTTTTGGCATCCTTCGAATTGGCATCTAAAGTTTCATCATTTAAGCGGTCTTTGTATAAAAATAGAATGACTTGCTGAGCGTGTGCAAAGTCGCTGTCCAATAAGATGGCGGCAAATATTGCTTCTAATGCGTCGGCTAAAATAGAGCGCCGCCGAAACCCGCCACTTTTGAGCTCTCCTTGTCCCAGTAATAAATATTCACCTAGATCAATTTCTAAGGCAATGTCAGCCAGCATGTCGCCGTTGACCAAAAAAGCACGTAAGCGACTCAATTGTCCTTCAGAAAGTTGCGGGTACTGATGATACAAGGCATTGGAAATGACCAAATTTAAGATGGAGTCCCCAAGAAACTCTAAGCGCTCATAGTTTTTTTCGCCGACACTACAATGTGTCAGCGCTTGGCGTAAATAGGGCTTATGATGAAATTCATAACCCAAATGTTGATACAATCGTTTGATATGAGGATGCATAAGACCGCGCCAAAATTAATTAATAATACGCCCTAAACGCGACCAGCGAATATTCCATTCTTTTTTGTCCCAACTCATCCATGTAAAGATGGCTTTGCCACGCAAATAATCATCGTGCACAAATCCCCAATAGCGACTGTCTGCAGAATCGTCACGGTTATCACCCATCACGAAATACTGATCGGCAGGAACCGTTACTTCAAAATCAGTACCAGCGACATCAGAACGTCGGAATATTTTGTGTGTCACAGGTCCCAATTTTTCTTGGTATTCCGCTACGGGCATATTAGAGCTTTCATCGACAGTGTATTCTACAAATTTTTGTTTGGCTTTTTTACCATTGATTGTCAAAATTTTATTATGGTAGGAAATCACATCACCTGGGACACCAATGATGCGTTTAATGAAATCGAATTTGGGATTGGGTGGCCAGCGAAATACCACGATATCGCCTCTTTTGGGCGAGGAAATAGCGATGACTTTCTTATCCCAAACCGGTAAACGTAAGCCATAAGCAAATTTATTCACGACCAAAAAATCACCGACTAATAAAGTGGGTTCTAGGGAGCCTGAGGGAATACGAAAGGGTTCAAATACAAAAGAGCGGATTAATAAAACGCCCAAAAAAATGGGGAAGAAAGAGCGTGAGTACTCGATGATTTTAGGGAGTTTTTGCCGCGCAGTTCTTTTTTTAGACCAAAACCAAATATCTAATAGCCAAATCACCCCGGATACTACCGATAAAACCAGAAGGCCTAGTGCAAGATTCATGCTTCTTTCCTCATTTTTTACGTTCAGTTTGAAATACAGCCATAAAGGCTTCTTGGGGAATTTCAACATGACCCACTTGTTTCATGCGTTTTTTCCCTGCTTTTTGTTTTTCCAGTAACTTTCGTTTACGCGACACATCTCCGCCATAACATTTTGCTGTGACATTTTTGCGCAATGCCTTGACCGATTGCCGTGCAATAATATGAGCTCCAATGGCGGCTTGAATGGCAACGTCAAACATTTGCCTTGGGATCAATTCGCGCATTTTCTCAGTCAAAGCACGTCCACGATACTGTACGGAAGAGCGGTGGACAATCGATGCCAGAGCATCTACCTTTTCATTATTGATCAAGATATCCATTTTTACCAAATCTGCTTCTTGGAAGCGGACAAAATTATAGTCCAACGACGCATATCCACGACTGATCGATTTTAAGCGGTCGAAAAAATCTGAAACCACTTCACTCATCGGCAAATCATAGGTAACCGATACTTGGCGGCCACTATAGAGCATCGAAATTTGCACACCTCTGCGCTCAATACATAGAGTAATGATGGAACCCAGGTAATCTTGCGGCACCAAAATATTGGCTCGGACGATGGGTTCAAACATTTGTTTGATTTGTTGTACCGGAGGCAAATGAGAGGGATTATCGATTAAGACGGTCTGCCCTTTGGTGTCGATGATTTGATAAATAACCGTGGGTGCGGTGGAAATCA
The DNA here is from genome assembly GCA_945878975.1 of Legionella genomosp. 1. Classification (GTDB taxonomy): domain Bacteria; phylum Pseudomonadota; class Gammaproteobacteria; order Legionellales; family Legionellaceae. The sequence goes on along the minus strand of CAMCUM010000004.1, from coordinate 27,809 downwards.
ATTCTAAATTATATTCACGTTCCAGACGTTCTTGAATAATTTCCATATGCAGCATGCCCAAAAAGCCACACCGGAAACCAAATCCTAAGGCTTCTGAGGATTCTGGTTCGTAGAATAAGGACGCATCATTCAAACTTAATTTGGCTAATGCTTCTCGAAATGTTTCGAAATCGTCAGAACTGATGGGAAACAATCCGGCATATACTTGCGGCTTGACACGCAGAAATCCGGGTAAGGCGTTACTGGCTGGGTTTTTTTCTAATGTCAGCGTATCCCCAACGGGCGCTCCGTGAATATCTTTGATGCCCGCTACCACGTATCCCACTTCGCCAGCTTTGAGTTCCGAACTGGGGGTGCGTTTCGGTGTAAAAATACCGACTTGGTCGACGATATAGACTTTGCCAGTGGACATGATCTGCATTTTCTGTCCGGGACATAATTTACCATTCATAATCCGTACGAGTGATACGACGCCCAGATAGGGATCAAACCAAGAGTCGATGATCAAGGCTTGCAAGGGGGCATCTATCTCACCGACAGGCGGGCGAATGCGTTTCACAATGGCTTCTAAAATATCTGTCACACCCAAGCCAGTTTTGGCAGAAGCGCGAATGGCATCATGTGCGTCCACACCAATGATATCTTCTATTTCAGCAATGACGCGATCTGGTTCCGCTTGGGGGAGGTCAATTTTATTCAGTACGGGTAATACATCTAGCGCCTGATCAATTGCGGTATAACAGACAGCGACTGTTTGCGCCTCAACACCTTGGGCGGCATCTACGACCAAAATGGCACCGTCGCAAGCAGCCAGTGAACGTGATACTTCATAGGAAAAATCAACGTGTCCTGGGGTGTCAATAAAGTTCAAAAGATAGGTTTTGCCATCGAGGGCTTTGTAATGTAAGGCAACGCTTTGCGCTTTGATGGTGATCCCGCGTTCACGTTCAATGTCCATGGAATCCAGGACTTGTGCCCCCATTTCGCGATCAGAGAGGCCCCCACAAATCTGAATAAATCGATCAGCTAAGGTTGATTTGCCATGATCAATATGGGCAATAATAGAAAAATTTCGAATTAGGGATAAGTCGCTCAAATGGATACCAATGGTGTTCAGTAAAACACTAGATTCTATCTGATGTTGCATCAGATTAAAATAGGGAGGGTGCTTGTTCAGCATCTTGGCTCAGATGAAACGCAGTGTAACCCAGGATTTAAAACATTTCTAACAACAGCTGTTGGGCGATTATATTATAAAGAAGTGGTCTGAGATTAAAATAAGTTTTTTTCTTGTTCAGGAAGTCAGCAAATGTTATCTTTGTGGCAGGGCGTATTTTTGGTGATTACGCTTCTTTTTTTCATCAATACTAACCATTTTGTTTATAAATAACACTAAGGAGAAAGAATGCGGTATATGCTCATGCTTGTGATCGCGGTGCTAAGTATACAAAATACGTATGCTGATCCGGCATTGTTGCATAGAAAAGATGCGCAAGCTTTTATCCAAGAGATGGTGGCGCATGATCATTTTTCGCCTTGGCAGGTACGAAAAATTTTAGCCAATGCCGTGTTTCAGCCGCATATTATTGAATCGATGGATCGTCCTTATGAAAAGAAAAATTGGGACGTGTATCGGGATTTGTTTTTAACGCCAGAACGGCTGCAATCAGGGTTGGTGTTTTGGCGTAATAATCAACAAGTGTTGCAACGAGTAGCAAAAGAATATGGTGTCCCGCCTGAAATGATTGTCGCGATTTTAGGTGTTGAAACTTTGTATGGTAAGCGCCAAGGGGATTATCGTGTCTTGGATGCTCTGACGACATTGGCTTTTTACTATCCGGCACGTGCGCCTTATTTTAAGAAAGAATTGCGCGAGTTTTTATTATTGTGTCGTGAACATCACGTATCTCCTACAGTGTATAAGGGTTCTTATGCGGGCGCTATGGGCAAACCTCAGTTTATGCCGAGCAGTTACCGTACTTATGCTGTTGATTATTATGGACATGGCCGGCCCGATTTGATGAGCAAAGATCGGGATGTGATTATCTCGGTTGCCAATTATTTTAAGCAACATGGCTGGCAAACGCAGCAAACAGACATTGCAGAAAAAGTGAGTGTTGCACCCGAGCATTTGCGTCGTTTGGTGCTGAATAGTAAAAAGCCGAATTATACACTCCCACAGTTGAGACAAGCTGGCGTACGACCTCCCTTGCGATATGCTGCCGGCGGGCATCCTCGAGAAGCCGGATTATTAGAATTGATGACAGATAAGGGTGCTGAATATTGGATGGCTTATCCCAATTTTTATGTGATCACACGTTATAATACCAGCCCACAATACGCATTAGTCGTGCATTTGCTCGCGCAATCGTTGCGGGAACACTATGTTGGCATGACGAGTTAAGTTACTTAGAAAAGGGCTCTTCAAACTATGTTGACTTGCTTTTTGTTTATTCAGAATGAAGATCTCGCTGCGATCTTGAGTATGCGCATGGATATGCATGGACAAGTTGAGTATCCTTTGCAAGTTCGTACCATTGAAGAAATTCGGGCGCTGCAAGAGAACGCACGGACCATCATCGTATTTCCAAGTGAATGGTGTGGTTTATATCGAGTAGAATTGCCATTATTACCGGATCATAAAGCGCGGGAAGCCATCCCTTATGCTTTGGAAGATCATTTGGCGCAAGAGGTTAGCCAAGTTCATATTGCGTTTGACAAAGTGCATTACCAAAATGGGAAATATTTGGTGGTGGTGATTGATAAACAGCTCATGACGGAATGGATGGCCCGTTTGTTTAGTTTGAATGTGGATTATGATCTCATCACGATTGATTGGTTTGCGTTAAATCAAGGGGAAGGGTGGGTTGCGGAGCAATCAGTGGTTGTTGATGCTCCCGCATTTCAAGGTGCGATCAGTTTGGATATCTGGGAAAATGATACCCCAGTGTGGGCTGCGGATGTGCGTTGGCAAGTTTTTGCTGAGAGCCCAACACGTCCGGCATGGGCTGAGGCTTTAAGGCGTGCCACAACAAGGCATACCTGGCTTGCAGAGCGCTTATATCAAACCAAAAACTTAAATCTTTGCCAAGGAGCATTCCAACATACGACTAGCCAAACTCAAGTGAAGCATTGGTATCAATGGGCAGGGATCTTGGCTGTGGTCTGGTTTGTGAGTTTCATAGGTATTCATCTTGGACTTTACTTGTTAACGACGCATCAATCACAGAAACTCGATCAGCAAATTGCCAAATCTTATCGCGTATTTTTTCCTGGTGCGCAACAAGTGATTAGCCCTAAAATTAGGATTATGCAATTACTCAAAAAAAATCAACTGGGTAATAATGCTGCTTTTTGGTCATTGATTGAAAAATTTTCTTTGGCATTAGTTCAAACGAAACCTGGATTAGCACACCCATCTACTCTCAAACTTACGTCTGCTGTTCAGACTTTACAATTTCAAAATCAAGTGTTAACAGTGATGTTTCATTGTGATGATTTTGCGACTTTGGAAGCAATTGAAGCGTTTTTACAAAAAAAACAGGTGCATGTCCATCAAGTGTCTGCTGCAACAGAAAATGAGAAAATTGTTGCGAAATTGGAGCTATCGTTATGAAGGCTTATTGGCAGCAGTTAAATGAGCGCGAACAAAGAGCGGTGTTGCTAGCTGGCGTGTGTCTGGGCTTTTATCTGTTGTATGCGTTGGTATATGCACCTTTGACCTCGGCAGTACGGAATGGACGTAATCAATTATTGGAAAAACAAACCACATTGACGTGGATGCAACATGTACAACAAACTTACGCAGATGAAAAAAAACCACCCCAGGCTGTAGCGGCAGGTAATTTGTTGTCTATCCTGACCAAGGTGTTGGGCCACACGAGCTTTCATCGGTTTCCCTATCAATTGGCGCAAACAGCAACTGGGGAGATCCAATTAAGTTTTGAGGCTGTACCTTATAATGCTTTTATGGCATGGTTACAAATACAGACAGCACGATATACTATGACCATTAAAAACATGGAGATGAGTAAAACCGATGCGGTCGGAGTTGTGAAGATATCGGTAGTATTTGGCGTATAGGATTGCGGGATGGAAGAGGCGAGATTATAATCATTTGAGGCATCCCACTATTTACTAAGGACGACATATGCATATGCAAAAAACAAATTATCGAAGATTTCAGGGTATTGTGTTGTTTTTGACAATACTTGTTTTGGGCTTTTCTTTTTACATCGAATTTTTAAATCAGCTTAGGCCCTGTCCTTTGTGTTTTATGCAACGTTCTTGCGCTTGTTTGTTTGGGGTTTTGTGTCTCGTAGGTGTTGTTTTGAGGCATGCGCGGCATGCGAAAACGCTGTCTCTTTTGCAGTGCATTGTGACGGGTTTGGGTTTGTATTTTGCTAGCCGGCAATTATGGTTGCAATCGATGCCTGTAGAATATGCCGGACAGTGTCTCCCTGGATTGAAAGCAATGATGCATTATTTTTCTTGGGATATGATTCTCAAATCCTTCTTCTGGGGAACCAGTGATTGTTCGCATGTTGATTGGCAATGGTATGGACTGTCTATTCCATTGTGGTCAGCGATTTATTTTGCCGCGGTGTTTGTGGTTAATTTATTTGTATACATGAGTGTGAAGCCGCGTGCTAAGTTTTAAGTAAGTTAAAATACCTTAGCCTTGATGTAGCGCAGCGTAATCAAGGGTCATTTGGCACAAACCTTGATTACGCTGCGCTACATCAAGGCTACGGTACCAACGTTTTTGAGTAATCTAAGAAACTTATATGTCATCTAATCAATTTTCTTGCAATGTTTTGCAACGCCATGCCCACTCTGCTGCGCGCGTGATGCAAGTTCAAACGCCGCATGGCGTGTTTACGACCCCGACTTTCATGCCGGTTGGTACGCGGGCTGGGGTCAATAATATGACGCCTAGTGAATTGCGTGCTAGTGGTAGTCAGATTATTTTGGGGGGGAATACTTACCATATGCTGTGCGCACCAGGCATGGAGGTGATTGAGCGTGCGGGTGGGATGCATCATTTTATGGGTTGGCACGGACCCATGCTGACTGATAGTGGCGGGTTTCAAGTGTTTTCTTTGTCTAAGAAAATTTGTACTGTGGATGAAAGGGGGGCACATTTTACCTTGCCGGATAGCCAACGTCTCATTCACATGACGCCAGCTATGTCGTTGGAGACGCAGAAAATCATTGGTGCTGATATTATTATGGCTTTTGATCAATGTACGCCTGATACGGCGACGCATATGCAAGCGCAGGAGATTATGCAGCGTACGCATCGTTGGTTACTAGAATCGATTGCCTATCATCAAAGTCATCCAACTTCGCGGTATGGCATGCAACAAGCTTTGTTCGGGATCATCCAAGGGGGTGTTTACCCGGATTTGCGTTTGCAATCGGCGGAATTTGTTGCGGCCCAAGCAGTAGATGGTTTAGCAATTGGGGGTGAGACGATTGGTTTTGACATGACTGCTACCGTGAAAGTAGTAGAATGGGTGCGCCAAGCGCTGCCTGAAGCGAAGATCCGTTATACCATGGGTGTGGGCATGTCACCGCAGGATTTGTTAGATGTAGTGGAGCAGGGTGTCGATATTTTCGATTGCGTCGCGCCGACGCGCAATGCGCGACATGGGGCATTATATTGTGGTCGCATCGTCCCGGATGGTCATTGGTTGCGATTTGAGTCTGATCACGAACAAGGACGCTTGCAAATTAAGAAAGCCTGTTATGCTCAGGATTTGCAGCCTATTATGCAAGATTGCAGTTGTAGTACCTGCCAACAGTATTCACGCGCATATTTGCATCATTTGTTTAAACAAAAACACGCTCTGTTTACGGCGTTAGCTTGTATTCATAATATCCATGTTTTGCATGCAGTTTGTGATAGAATGCGCGAGCACATTAATGAGGAGAAACTATGATTTTAATTAAAACATCGCTGGGAGACATCTCCTTGCAATTAGATACAGAAAACACCCCGAAAACGGCGGAAAATTTTTTAAACTATGCGCGTAAAGGGTTTTATAACGATACTATTTTTCATCGTGTTATCAAAGGGTTTATGGTGCAAGGGGGCGGTTTGACGTCTGATATGCAAACCAAGTCAGCGCCAGAGACAGTGAAAAATGAAGCGAAGACAGGTAAACAGAATAAACGCGGTACGATTGCGATGGCTAGGACGTCTGATCCTCATTCTGCATCTGCGCAATTTTTTATTAATTTGGTAGATAATACCTTTTTAAATTTTACTGCTGAAAATGCACAGGGCTATGGATATTGTGTGTTTGGGGAAGTGATAGATGGCATGGATGTGGTAGATGCTATTGCAAAAGTCAAAACCGGTCAGAAGGGAGGACACTCAGATGTTCCTCACGAAGACATTGTGATTAAATCGGTCACTGAAGTGGCATGATTGCTTGTATCAGCGATCTGAATCAAGCCCTGCTGGCAATCCAAGCCGGGCAGGTGCTTGCTTATCCTACTGAAGCGGTCTACGGTTTGGGATGTGATCCTTTTAATCAAAAGGCAGTAGAGAGAATTTTGACGCTAAAAGGTCGCTCGCCGGAACAGGGTTTGCTTGTGTTAATTGCAGATTGGCCACAACTGTTTGAGTTGATTGGAACGTTTCCAGTCGCGCGACTTGCAGAGATCAAAGAAACCTGGCCTGGGCCGGTGACATGGGTGTTTCCTAAATCAGATTGTGTGCCCACGTGGATCTCTGGCGCCCATAATACGGTCGCAGTGCGTATGACTGCTCATCCTGTAGCGCAAAAATTATGCCAATTAGGTCCCATTGTCTCAACCAGCGCCAATCCACATGGCCAAGCATCCGCGCGTTCTTTAACAGAATTAGAGCGGCTATTTCCTAAAGGCTTGGATGGTGTGGTGTTAGGAGAGTTGGGTGCTGAGCAACAACCCAGTGCGATTTTTGATGCAGCGACGAATCAACGCTTGCGATAGGTTTGTGAGAGGTATAGAAGATGGATTGGCAATACTCTATATCGCGATTACAGGAGCGTTTACCAGAATTGGAACGCCAAGTGTTGAAGTTTGGGATATTTTTTCCGCTGAGTTTATTGCCCAAAGGTTTGTTCCGAGACGTATCTTCTGGTGCTGATTGTGTGAAAGAAATTGCTCAGGATCTGCACGCGATCACCTGCGAAACCCCTGATTGTGTGATGGAATATTGGAGCACGCGACTCAGTCAAAAAATCCATGTGTTGGTTCATATTTGCCGTACGCACCAGCCTAAGCAGCATGTAAATAATAAGCTAGATAAAATGGGGACGCGAGTGCAGTGGTTGGAGCAAACTCAAATCAAACTTAGTCAATTATCGCAACAACGCACGGCACTGGCTGCGACATTAGAAAGAATGCGTTTGAGCCATGATGAAAAGAGCATTCAAGCTTTGCAAAAAGATTTACAAGATCTGGACGCACAGATGATGCATTTAAGAACGCAAGGATAGTGAGTAATAGGCCAACGGTAGGTTGATAGGTTGATATCCTGCCGGAATGGGTTCATTTTTTAGCGCTAGATAGTAAGGGTTCGTTTGACTAGGTGCTATGGCAATCATAGAAAATCTGGCTAAATAAGCAGCTGTAATGTCTTGATCATAGACCTGTTTACTGGAAGAAACAACCGAAGTATGGTGCTGGTGCAAAAATGGGATCAAGACCTGGATGTCTTTGAGAAGTATTTCATCACGATTGAATTGCGTAGTACTACGAGTACTGATGACAACAGCACCTATGAAGAGCAGTGTAGAACCTATCTGCAATACTTGCATGCAAATGCGCCGTGTCGCGCAGTGATTGATGATGATGAGGCAGGGTTGATAGCATAGATAAGTGCATGCTAGCGTGATGAATGGTGCACATTGGGTGATATAAGAGAAAGCCTGACGATGACTGATACCGACTGGTAATGAAGCGATGAGCGATATCCCACAAAATAATAAAAACGTTTTATTGGAAACACGCTGTTTTATATATTGCCAAATGGGTTGTTTTTGTAGAATTGCCGCAGTGATGAGGCAGATGAAGCTGAAGAGGCTGACGATGCTTATGGCGCGCATATACAAAAAGATAATATGTAGATGTTTCAGTCCAGTATGAGTGGGTATTCTGGCTCCTACCACGGATGGTAAAAGCTGCGTGCTAAGGTATTGCTTCATATTTTGCCATGCTGCAGGTACGCAAAGATAAAAAGCTGTTAATACCAGCATCGTCATGAAGATAACCACTCCTGTTTTTTTGAGACCAGGCATTCTGTCACGTGGGTTGCCAAGGGTGATAGCTTTAAGCAAAGGAATGCCCACGGGAAAAAAAGCAGTTGGTCCGTTGGATAAGACGCCCAAGAGGATGGCAATAGATGCTAAGAATAGGCAAATGGCATCCGTCCATTTATGCTTGGTATCCCATAACAATAATAGGCTGGCTGCTGTCGTAAAAAGTGTTAAAGTGGATTCGAGCATGTTACTCGTCAATACGCGCGTATTCAGAGGGACCATGAGCCAGATGAGCAGGAGAATCCCTAAATGATAAAAAGATAGTTTTTCTTTTTTCAACCAATACCACGAGATGAGTGATAGCTGGCCTAATATCATAAAAAAGGAGTAGAGGTTTTCGACTCGGCTATGCTCTCCAAATGCTCTAAAAAGAAGTGATTCGGTATAGATTGCGAGGGGGGGATGCTCATAAAAGTATGGAAATAAGGTTTCTGAGTAAAAAGGTTGCCAAAGCGTCCCATGATTTAAACTTAAATTTTTAGCAATTGCCGCATAAATCACGCCATCTAAAAACATACCCTGGCGTAACAAGGGGTTTAAGATGAGCATGAGCAGCAACGCGCTCATAAATGCCCATAAGGGGTACCAGGTTTTTAATGTATTGGAAGTAGCTTGTTTCATATAGGTTGTTGGATGATATGTTGGAGAAAATCACCGCATTGTTACTGGTTTTTTTTTAATTGTCCAGGGTATTCTCTGTCCTTTGCACGCATCTCGGTACGAAGTGTCGTCATCGCTTCTTTGTAATGAGCCATAGTCTCTCGCGAGTCTTGTAAAGTTGGTTCCAAGGTCTGTGGGACGTCATCTATTGCAGGTGTGTCGGAGGGGTTACTATCCATAGTGATTATCTCTTGTGACTTATTTACTATAAGAAGTGTAGCATATTGTGGAGAATTTGGAATTTCCTTATATCAACCACAATGTTTAAAAATAGTTTGTTTTGATTTTTATTTGTGTTAAAATAACGATTGTTTTATGTTCAAATATTAGACATGGACTTATCTTATGGCTTTATCAATAACAGTACGAGATGAACTGAAAAATCTTCAGTTTTATTTTAAAAAATTGTATTTTTTACGGTTTTTCATTCCTTCAGCGATGAAAGTGCAATTAAGAACTTTAGAAACGATTGATCTAGAGGTTACGAATGAAGATCGTATTAAATCGATACTGGGATTATTGTGCGCGTCGTTTGTACGTCCTGGTTTGTATGCACGGTTTATCCTATTTTGTTTCTCTGGTTTGGGGCGTTTTGCGAGTGGCGCATTCATGCACAATGTGAAGGAATTAGCGAACAACGATTTATTTTCCCAAGATAATATTGCGTTCATGGCGAGTTACGACCCATTGACTACGGGCCTAGAAGGCTTGCAATTATTGCAGAAATCGGGTCTGAAGCCGGTAGACAAACATTACGAGAGACTGGCGCAAATGATGCGGGTGACACAACTTAAACTGGTACCTGATTTGAGCGCACAGTTTTACAAAGCAATAGCAGCGCAACCTGCACTGCGAGATTATGCAACTGAGATCAGGGCCATGATAGCTGTGAAGGCCTGTTATCCTTATGTGCATAAATTAGTATCTGTCCAAAATATTTCGGATTATAGAAAGGCTATCATGATACTTGCACAAGAGAATCTGTTGCCAGAAATGGTGCAAACAGCGCGTGTCATCGAACAGCAAGAAGCGCGAATGAAACAGACGATTGTGATGGCGCTTGAGACGCATCCTCTTCCTAGCGAAATAGCCGAAGCAGTGGTGGCATTGCGAAAAAATGGTCAACTTGAAGAGCTCGCGTTTGAGCAAGTGAAAGTCAGTGCAGCACCTGTGGACTTGGCGAAATTGATAGGAGAATTTTCTGGACTTTTAGACCAGCGAATTTGGAGTCGCCTTGAGCAGCATCGGAGAAATTTGGCAGACATGTCTATGAGTAACCATATTGTGATATCGGCAGCGCAACGATTAGATGTGGATTATTGTCAAACTTTGATTGATTTATTGAGTGCATCCCATCCATTCCCTGTTTCCCAGCCATCGCGCGATATGTACGACGACTGTTATGCTCGCCTAAAGCCAGATCAGAGAGCATCTCTGGTGCAAAAATGGAGTGCATTCATTCGTACAGATGCGTTGAGCCGCCCGTGGGGACAAGTGTTTGTAGATTTTTTAAAATTGGATATCACTGGGTCTCATTTCTTTGTTTATATGGAATTGTGCACAGCGTTGGCTAGTAGGGCTGATTTTGTTACAGCGGAAAATGCTGGAGAGATTATAATGATTATCCAACAATGTGCGAAGCCTGATGAGTTGTGGAAGCGTTTAGCAGTTCAGAAAAATGAGATATCAGTAGGATTTTTGCGCTCTTTGGTGGTGCACATTAATCCGCAACCACAGCACAAAATCTCACCAGTTCATCACTCGGATGATACTTCTTCTACCGCGAGTGACGGTAGCGGGTTGAGGCACCGAAATATTTCAAACGGCAATACGATGACTACGCCTCTACAGTCGAGCTCTTATGCCCAACCAGGTGCTGATTTGGAAAATGGGGTGGTACAAGAAAAAAGGAAGCCATTATTGGTGACCCCTTATTCTGTAAAGAGGCCAGTAGATTCAGCACGCGGTGGTTGGGGTATTTTGGGGAGTGTGGCTGGGGCTCTAGGGAGTTTGATGTGGAGACAGCCTGATGATACAGCCGCCGCCAAAAAAGATGACGATAAACAATACGGCATGTATGTTTAAGAGGCGTAGCTCGGGGTAACCGGTACTGTGTCGTAAAACAACTGGGTGGGTATTGGTTTCAATCCCGGATGACACTACCGTTTCACCCGGGCTGCATTTGTTCACACGTCGATGCCTGACTATTTGACATCTCGTTGTTTTTCCCCTGTATAAAATTGGCGGGGGCGTCCAATTTTGGCGGAGCCTGCGGTCATTTCTAGCCAATGTGACATCCAGCCTACGGTTCTGGCTAACGCGAAGATCACAGTGAACATATTGGTTGGTATCCCGATCGCGCTTAGGGTTAAGCCTGAGTAAAAGTCCACATTAGGATAGAGTTTTTTCTCAATAAAATAATCATCTTCTAGGGCAATCCGTTCCAATTCCATGGCCAGTTTGAAAAGGGGCTCATCTTTTGCTCCGACCGCATTTAAAACCTCATGACAGGTTTGGCGCATGACTTTTGCGCGTGGATCATAGCTTTTATACACACGATGTCCGAAACCCATCAACCGGAAGGGATCATTTTTATCTTTGGCGCGTTTGATGTATTCATTGATTTTGTTGATATCGCCAATTTCTTTGAGCATGTTCAAGCAAGCTTCGTTGGCGCCGCCATGTGCAGGACCCCATAGAGCACCGATGCCAGCAGAAATACAGGCAAATGGGTTTGCACCCGTAGAGCCAGCTAAACGTACGGTTGAGGTGGAGGCATTTTGTTCATGATCCGCATGGAGAATGAAGATGGTATCCATGGCTTTGACCAGCACTGGGTTGGGAACCGTACTTTCAGTTGGGGTGCCAAACATCATGTGTAGGAAATTTTCGGCATACGACATTCTATTTTGTGGATAAATGTAAGGAAAGCCGATGGAATATTTATAACTCATCGCAGCGAGCGTGGGCATTTTAGCAATCAAGCGAATGGCGGATGTATAGCGGTCTTGTTGGTTGGTGAGATCCATTGAGTCATGATAAAACGCAGACAAAGCACCGACGATACCGACCATGATGGCCATTGGATGCGCATCACGTCGAAACCCATTCAAAAATTGATACATTTGCTGATGCACCATCGTATGTTTGTTGACGAGTTGGCGAAAAGCAGTTTGTTCTGTGTTGCTGGGTAGTTCTCCATTGAGTAGGAGATAACAGATATCCAAAAACGTTTTTTTCTCAGCTAATTGATCAATCGGATAGCCTCGATACAAGAGAATACCTTTGTCGCCATCAATATAAGTGATTTTTGACTCACATGATGCGGTAGACATGAATCCGGGATCGAAAGTAAACAGATCACTGTCACCTAATTTGTTAATATCTAGCACATTCGTACCTAGCGTAGGAATGAGGATAGGAAGTTCAATATTATCATGTCCTGCGATAGATAATGTGGCCACGTCTGGTTTCATAAAATATCCTTACTTTAAAGCATTAAAGTATCATACATAAATTTACGCGTTGAATCCACTTCAAAACACAATGATAATCTGTCCTCTTTTTTGGAGATATGGTACACTTCGTTATTATTTTAAGAGGCGAATCGCATATGGTTTATTCAGCAAAAGAAGTCATACCGGTCAATATTGAAGATGAGTTAAAACAATCTTATTTAGATTACGCGATGAGCGTTATCGTCGGTCGTGCTTTGCCGGATGTGCGAGATGGTTTGAAACCTGTACATCGTCGTGTCTTGTTTGCTATGAGTGAATTGGGGAATGACTGGTCTAAACCTTATAAAAAATCGGCGCGGGTCGTCGGGGATGTGATCGGTAAGTATCATCCGCACGGTGATACGGCGGTGTACGATACCATCGTACGGATGGCGCAGAATTTTTCGATGCGTTACATGTTGGTCGATGGTCAAGGAAACTTTGGTTCTGTAGATGGTGATTCGCCTGCGGCCATGCGGTATACCGAAATTAGAATGTCTAAATTGGCGCATACATTATTAGCCGATTTGGATAAGGAAACGGTTGATTTTAGTCCTAATTATGATGAAACAGAATTTGCACCAAATGTGATGCCAGCACGCATTCCAAATTTGTTGATCAATGGTTCTTCTGGGATTGCAGTTGGGATGGCCACCAATATCCCTCCGCATAATTTGACCGAAATTTTAGATGCGACCTTGGCGGTTATTGCCAACCCTGAGATCACCATTGACGAATTAATGAATTTTGTGCCAGGTCCCGACTTCCCTACAGCGGGTATCATCAATGGCCGTGCGGGTATTGTCGAAGCTTATCGTACTGGACGTGGGCGTATTTCGATCCGAGCAAAAACTGAAATTGAAACGGATGCTCAGCAGCGACATGCCATCATCATCAACGAATTGCCGTATCAAGTGAATAAAGCACGTTTGGTAGAGCGTATTGCAGAATTGGTTCGTGACAAGAAACTGGAAGGTATTTCCGGTTTGCGTGATGAATCGGATCGACAAGGCATGCGGGTCGTGATTGAATTAAAACGTGGCGAAATTGCTGAAGTTATTTTAAATAATCTGTATGCGCATACGCAAATGCAGGTGGTGTTTGGGATCAATATGGTGGCCTTGGTGGATAGGCAACCGAGGACGCTCAATCTCAAACAGATTTTAGAGTATTTTCTGAAGCACCGACGCGAAGTCGTGACACGTCGCTGTATTTTTGAATTGAAAAAAGCGCGTAGTCGAGCACATCTTTTAGAAGGCTTAGGCATCGCTTTGGCTAATATTGACGAGATGATTACGCTGATCAAACAAGCGAGTACCCCGCAAATTGCGAAAGATCAATTGATGGCGCAAATTTGGCAGCCAGGGTTGGTAAAAAGCATGTTGGAGAGGGTTGGGGATGATATCTGTCGTGTCAATGACTTACCAGAACATTTTGGTTTGTCGGACGAAGGGTATCGTTTGTCTCCTGAACAAGCGCAAGCGATCCTAGAATTGCGCTTGCACCGCTTGACTGCTTTAGAACAAGATAAAATTTTGAGCGAGTATGAAGGCTTGCTGGTTGCGATCGCTGACCTATTAGATATCCTCGGGTCACCGGAGCGTTTAATGGATGTGATTTGCACAGAAATTCAAGAGGTCAAAGCTCAATTTGGCGATGCGCGTCGCACCGAAATTATTGCTTCGAAAGAAGATTTGACTATCGAGGATTTGATCACAGAAGAGGATGTGGTGGTGACCTTATCGCATCAAGGATATGTGAAATATCAACCTATTTCCATGTATCAAGCACAGCATCGTGGTGGGAAGGGCAAGTCAGCTACTAATGTCAAAGAGGAAGATTTCATTGAGAGATTAGTGATTTCTAGCACGCATGATACGCTGCTGTGTTTTTCTAACCATGGTAAATTATACTGGTTAAAGACGTATGAATTACCTTTGGCAAGTAGAGTCGCGCGGGGTAAACCGATCATTAATATTTTGCCATTGGCGGAACAGGAATCGATCAATGCTATGTTGCCGGTGAGAACTTATGATGAAGACAAATTTGTGTTCATGGTCACCAAACAAGGTACGGTCAAAAAAGTGCCTTTGGCGGCATTCTCACGGCCCAGAAGCTCGGGTATTATCGCAATTGATTTGGATGAAAATGATCGATTGGTTGGGGTCGATATTACCGATGGAACGAAAGACATTATGTTGTTTTCGGATGCCGGTAAAGTCATCCGGTTTGCTGAGACTTTGATTCGGCCTATGGGACGTACGGCGCGCGGTGTGCGTGGTATTCGCTTAAGTGAAGGCCAATCGGTTATTTCATTGGTGGTAGCGAAACCAGACGGTACGATCTTAACAGCGACTGAAATGGGCTATGGCAAGCGCACAAGTATTGACGAGTATCGTATTACCGGACGTGGCGGACAGGGCGTGATTTCTATTCAAGTGAGTGAACGCAATGGCGCTGTTGTGCGAGCAGTCCAAGTGAATGATGAAGACGAGGCGATGTTGATCACAGATCAAGGTACGTTGGTTCGTTTTAAAGTCAGCGAATTGTCGATCATTGGTCGCAATACGCAAGGGGTGCGCTTGATCAATGTGACACCGGGTGAGCGCGTGGTCGGTATGCAACGTATAGAGGATATCCAAGATGTCCCAGAATTCCCAGAACTTCAGGAAAGCACCGATTTATAATTTTGGCGCAGGTCCGGCAATGATGCCGGAACCTGTCATGCGAGCGGCGCATGATGAATGGTTTGATTGGCAGCATCAAGGTATGTCTGTCGTAGAACTTGGTCATCGTACGCCCATGTTTATGAAGATGATGGCAGATGCTGAATCTTTGTTGCGCCAGTTGCTCAATATTCCAGAAACCTACCATGTTTTGTTTGTTGGTGGTGCAGCGCGCACGCATTTTGCTATGGTACCCCTCAATTTATTGTCGCAAGGTCAGTCAGGTGGTTATTTTGTGACGGGTGTATGGTCAAAAATGGCGTTGGAAGAGGCCAAACGGTTGCGCTCTGCGTACTGTATTGCGAGTGCAGAAGCAGAGGGATTTGTTCGTGTCCCCGATCCGTTGCTTTGGCAGATCCAAGATGATACAGCCTATGTGTATTATGCGGAAAATGAAACAGTCAATGGGGTGCGCTTTCCAGAACCTCCCAAACTTGGTCAAAATTTACCATTGGTAGTGGATATGACCTCAAGTTTGTTATCGGAAACATTGACGGTGAGTGATTATGGCTTGATTTTTGCTGGGTCGCAAAAGAATATTGCCCCCGCAGGGATGACGGTGGTGATTGTTCGTGCTGATTTGTTACAGCATCTCCCTGAATTACCGATTCCAACTATGTTAGATTATCGAGTGCATGCTCAGCACCATTCGCTGTATGCGACGCCGCCTACCTTCTGTTGTTATATGGCATATAAAATGTTCCAATGGCTTCAATCTGAAGGCGGCATCGCGGTGATGGAGCAGAAAAATTTACAAAAAGCAGCCAAACTCTATGATTATATCGACGCGTCATCTTTCTACCGTTGTAAAGTAGAGAAAGCGAATCGATCCCTCATGAATGTCTGCTTTTCTTTGCCAAGTACAGAATTAGAGGTAACCTTTGTAGCCGAAGCTGAACAAGCTGGCTTGTATGCGCTCAAAGGTCATAAATTAGTAGGGGGTATTCGTGCCAGCATCTACAATGCAATGCCAATGGCTGGCGTAGATGCTTTATTAGACTTTATGACAGATTTTTCTAAGGTGCATCAGTGATAACACAATTGATCAATCCTCCAGTGATTACTTTAGATGGCCCGAGTGGGACAGGCAAAGGGACGTTGTGTCATCAATTAGCCAAAGTATTGAATTGGCATGTTTTGGATAGCGGGGCCATTTATCGTGCGCTTGCGGTGTCTGTGCTCCAAGATTTAGCGCATTATCCTCATCCATTAGAGCGGTTGATTGAATTGGCGCGTGCGTTACCCTTGCAATTTACTTTGGATGATCCGGATCATCAGTTGGTTTATTTGGATGGGCATAATATTACTGATTTGATTCGTTCTGAACAGGTTGGGCAAGAAGCATCGCGATTGGCTGCCTTGCCACATGTGCGTGCTGCTTTGTTAGATCGGCAACGTGAATTTGCGCAATGGCCAGGATTAGTGACCGATGGGCGTGATATGGGCACGGTGGTTTTCCCCAATGCCCATTTAAAAATATATTTGTATGCTAGCGCAGAAGAGCGTGCCAAGCGGCGTTATTTGCAATTAATAGGGCGGGGCGTGGAGAGTGATTTGCAAAGCGTGATTGCGGAATTGGCAGAGCGTGACGCGCGGGATATGGCGCGCAAGTATGCCCCGCTTATGCCAGCCGTTCATGCTATTCAGCTAGATACAACAGGTTTAACCATTGTACAAGTCTTAGAAATTATATTACAATTGGCCGCGGAGCGAGGATTGTACCATCCTCCTCTTTAGGCGAAATCACGATTAGATCGGATTTCATTTGTTCCATTCACTTATTTGTTATTGATTTAAGGTCCCTGTTTTCCTTGGCTGTGCTTGGGATGACGTAGCAAAGACCTAATTAGATAACAATTTTACGAGTTCCCTACTATGTCAAAGAGTTTCAAAGAGCTTTTCGAGGAAAGCATTGTCGGCACAAATTTTTACCAAGGCGCGATTATCAATGCCAAAGTCATTGAGATTGACGATGATTTTGTTACTTTACATGCCGGCCTAAAATCCGAAGCGATAGTTGCAATTGAAGAATTTAAAGACAAAGATGGTCTTTTAGAAATTGAAGTTGGCGATACGGTCGAAGTGGCGTTGGATTCTTTGGAAGATGGCCATGGTGAGACGTTGTTGTCACGTGAGAAAGCCAAGCGACAAGAATCTTGGCGTAAATTGTCGAAAAGTTATGAAAATAGCGAGACAGTTACTGGTTTGATTTCTGGTAAAGTCAAAGGTGGCTTCACAGTTGAAATTGGCACCATTCGTGCATTTTTACCAGGATCGTTGGTAGATGTTCGCCCTGTACGCGACTCTTCTTATCTAGAAGGGAAAGAATTAGAATTCAAAGTTATTAAGATGGACATCAAGCGGAATAATATTGTTGTATCGCGCCGTGCTGTCGTCGAAGAAGAAAGCTCAGCAGATAGACAAACGTTGTTGGCATCATTGCATGACGGCCAAGTTCTGCCAGGGGTTGTTAAAAATCTGACTGATTATGGTGCTTTCATTGATTTAGGTGGTATCGATGGTCTGTTGCATATTACAGATATTTCTTGGAAGCGTGTGAAGCATCCTAGTGAACTCTTAACAGTTGGCCAAGATGTGAAAGTGAAGGTATTGAGCTTTGACAGTGAGCGTAATCGTGTTTCTTTAGGTATGAAACAATTAGGTAATGATCCTTGGGTTGATTTGGTAGATCGTTATCCAATTGGCAAACGCCTGCAAGGTAAAGTAACGAACATTACTGATTACGGTTGTTTTGTTGAAATTGAAGAAGGTGTTGAAGGATTGGTTCACATGTCCGAAATGGACTGGACCAACAAAAATGTCCATCCAAGTAAAGTCGTTTCTTTAGGTGACCTTGTGGATGTGATGGTATTAGAAATTGACGAAGAACGTCGTCGCGTTTCTTTAGGTATGAAACAATGCGTTGGCAATCCTTGGCAAAACTTCTCACAAACACATAGTAAGGGTCAAAAAGTTTCTGGAAAAATCCGTTCTATTACTGACTTCGGAATTTTCATTGGTTTAGACGGTGATATTGATGGTTTGGTCCATTCGTCTGATATTTCTTGGACGCTTTCCGGTGAAGAAGCTGTGAAACAGTACAAAAAAGGTCAAGAATTGGAAGCTGTGATTTTAGCGATTGATCCAGATCGAGAAAGAATTTCTTTAGGACTCAAACAGTTAGAAGAAGGTGAGCAACCTGAAGATATGTCAACAACCTATGCAAAAGGTACAGTGGTAACGGGTACTGTTACTGCAGTGGAACCGAAATTTGTGACGGTTGCTTTGACAGATACTGTGGTGGGTAAAATCAAAAACACAGAATTGTCGACTGAAAAAGTAAATGATGCGACAACCGTGGTGACAGTTGGTGAGCAACTGGAAGCCAAGGTGGTTTCTGTGGATAAAAAGAATGGCGTTGTGATGTTGTCGGTCAAAGCGAAAGATGTGGAAGATCAAGACGAAGCTATGAAAAAATACGCAAAAGGTGCTAAAGGTTCGGATGTAGTATCGACAACCTTCGGCGATTTGCTGAAAGAACAAATGAATAAAGATAACAACGAGTAGAAACGCTTTCGTTTGTTATGTTGAGGCTGTTGATCATTCAGATGCCTAAGTCCTGTGTATAAGCCTCGGGACTTAGGGCTTTTAGAGATGAATTGTTAATGACCCTTAAATATTAGGCCGCAAACACTAACAAGTGTTTGCGGCTTTTTTGTATGCATCAAGTATGGCATAATTTTGAAATCTGGATACAATGGTCTTAACGAGTAAAGGGATGAACATATGCAGATTATTCTCGTAGTTTTTTATTTGTTATTGATCTTGTTCGGTATCAGTTTTGCTGCTTTGAATGCGGCCTCCGTGCCAGTTAATTTGTATGTGACCAAATTGACCATGCCTATTTCGGTTTTGATGACAGGTATGTTGGCGCTTGGGGTGTGTTTGGGATTTTGCTTGTTTTTGGCGCGGTATTGGCGTGTGAAAGCGGAGCTCCGTAGAGTCAGTAACCAATTGAAGTTAACTGAACGTGAAATTAAAAATTTAAGGTCAATTCCGATACAGGATCAACATTAGGGACTGTGATGATTAATTTATGGCCTCTATTACTACCGACGGCGGCGTGGTCAGGCTGGTGGATTGCCAAGCGTGGCTCTGATGGGAACGTGAAAAAATCTGAGAATCAATTGTCTCGCGAATATGTCGTAGGTCTGAACTATCTATTGAATGAACAACCCGATAAAGCTGTTGATGTTTTTATCAAATTATTGGAAGTAGATAGTGAAACTGTAGAAACGCATTTGGCATTGGGCAGCTTGTTTCGGCGCCGTGGAGAAGTTGATCGCGCGATTCGAATTCATCAAAATTTGATTGCACGTCCACAGTTAAGTGATTTTGAACGTAAAGAAGCGTTGATGGCACTTGGACAAGATTATATGAGCGCCGGCTTGTTTGATCGAGCGGAGCGTATTTTTCTTGAAGTGGTCGATATGGCAGGTGACCGAGAAATAAGTAGCTTACGTGGATTACTTGCTATTTATCAGCAAGAGAAAGCTTGGGAAAAAGCATTAAATGTGATTCATAAAATCGAAGGATGTACCGGTGCTTCGATGCATTGTGAAACAGCGCATTATTATTGCGAAATTGCGGTCCAGGAGTTGAAACAAAACACCATAGAAAAAGCGTATCAGTCTGTTCAGCAAGCGCTTATGGTCGATGCTAATTCGGTCCGTGCTAGTTTGATGTTAGCAAAAATGGAAATGCAAGCTGGGCGTTATAAGCAGGCTGTCGAAGCTTTACAACAAGTACCAGAACAAGATCCCGAATTTTTGAATGAAATTATTGAGCCATTTGTGTTTTGTCATCGGGAATTAGACAGCATGGATGAATGCATCGGTTATTTAGAACAAACGATGGCAACGCATCCTAGAGCATCGGTGATTTTCGTGATAGGGGATTATTTAACACAAGAAAAATCGGTGGATTTTGCTATTGATTTTGTATCAGGGCATGTGGCGCGACATCCTTCTATTCGTGGCTTGAATCAATTGATTCAATGGCATTTAGAATCTGCTAGCGGCAAAGTACGTGATAAATTACAAATGTTGTATGATATCACTTCTAAATTCTTAGAGAATAAACCTATTTACCGCTGTGGTCATTGTGGGTTTAGCGGTAAACTTTTGCATTGGCAGTGTCCGGGTTGTAAGCTATGGGGCAAAACAAAACCCATTCATGGTTTAGAAGGTGATTAAGTGTCCAAACTCATTGTCGCGTTGGATTTCGCGCAATCTTCCCAAGCATTGTCTTTTGTTGAAAAACTAACGCCCCAAGATTGTGCTTTGAAAATAGGCTCGGAACTTTTTACGCGTTCTGGCTCTGCTTTGGTGCAAGATCTGGTGCAGCGTGGTTTTCGAGTGTTTCTTGATTTGAAATTTCATGATATTCCGAATACGGTGGCACATGCTTGCCAAGCTGCAGCAGACCTAGGTGTGTGGATGTTAACCGTGCATGCGGGGGGTGGGGCGGCAATGTTACAAGCTGCCTCTGATGCGCTGGCCCCTTATGGGGTAGCGCGTCCTAAATTGGTGGCTGTGACCGTATTGACCAGCTTGGCAGAGCAAGATTTGCCTGCTGTGGGTGTGCAGAGTTCGTTGCCACAGCACGTCGAACGATTGGCTGTCTTGGCACAAGCCGCGGGAGTGGATGGCGTGGTCTGCTCTGGACAAGATCTCTTGCATTTGAAGGCGCGATGTGGCGCAGGCTTTTTAGCGGTGACACCGGGTCTTCGTTTGCCTGGTGACGCTCTGCATGATCAAGCGCGAGTGATGACGCCACAAGAAGCCATTGCAGCGGGCAGTGATTATTTAGTGATGGGTCGTTCCATTACGCAAGCTGCTGATCCTGCTGCTGTCGTGCAGCGTTTACAAGTGTATGTACAAGGATAGCGGCTTATCATTGCTGGAATTATTAGTGGTCATGCTATTGGTGTCCCTGATTGCGACATTTGGTTTGCCATGGACGTCGCATTGGTATCAAGACAAAATAGCTTGGGTGATGCAAAAAGATATCGAACAAGCCATTGAACATGGGATCCAAGAATCCGAGATCTTAGGAGAGCCGCTGCGTTTGGTGCCACTGCGTGATAAAGATTGGTTAAATGGCATGGCGTTGGTACGCGAAAGCGATTTGACGGATCCGCACCATCCTATTTTATACGCCTGGCCATGGCGCACCACCGCTTACCATGTGTTGTGGCACGGATTTCTATCAGATACTTATCTCCGTTTTACGCCCGATATGAGTCAGGCAAGTTTGAATGGCTATTTCTTAATTGAAAGTTCGACGCTGCGTGTAAAAATGATGGTGAATCGAGTGGGAAGAGTGCGTGAAATAAAAACCGCTTTGTAGTGAGCGGGCGTATCATGACCGTCTTTGCGACCGTTAGCAAAGCAATCCGGTGTTCTTATGTGTATTAGCTCGCCTAAAATCACTAAGACTCATCCGTAAAAAGTAGATCTGCGCAAGATATGAAAACAAGCGTGTAAAAGAATCCTAATACTTGGGCCGCATATGTGGTTTCCTTAGAAAATAAAGGAAATCCTTAATTGGTGCCAAGTTTCTTATAAGCTATCCTGAATTTTCAACGTATATTTGAGGGGTGTAAAACTTCTCAACAGAGATGTTTTACTCGAGTTTCAGATAGAAAACACCTTTGGAATTTAAGTTTTAACCAGATATTAATTTAATAAAAAAATCTGATTTTTCTAGATGGAATTGATACTAGGGTCTGTTGACAATGCAAAACCCTTCGTCCCGCCGCTTGTCAGCAGGATCCAGTTCGATCTTTATCAGTGCAATTAGTTTTTTGTATTGTTCAAGATTCCTGGATCCCGCGGGCAAGCCTCGGGACGTAGGCTTCGCGCGATGAATTGTCAACAGATCCTAAAAATCAGGAAAACCAGTGTTAAGTGGTGCAAAAATTATATAGGGAGATTTCCTGTGCATGGACCTTTTCAAAGGATAACGATTCTATCTATTGGTATGCTTGTCAGCGCAACTTCCTTAGCGGGAGGCGCTGATTCTGTTGATCCTGGCGCTAATATCTCTGAGAAACTTCACGATCATCTTGAGATCATTGGTGCGCTTGGACTCGGGGATCTCATGCCTGGTAGTGGTCAATTAGGTGTCACGAACAGTGAAACTGATTTTTTGGTTCAACCCAATGGAAATAATTGGAGTGTATTCGGGGCTCAAGCTGGTATTGGATATATTCATTATTTTCCTGGTGCTTTGCAATATTCCGAAAACTTACAGTGGTTCCCGTCTATAGAGCCAGAGTTGAACGCTTATTACTTAGGCCAAGAAACTTTTTCAGGGGATGTTTGGCGATTTAACAGCTCAGCTTTTAATGAAATGACTTACACAATGTCTATTCAAAGTGTACGTCTTATGGCTGATGGGGCCTTAACCATTATGTCGAAGAAACAGTTTTCTCTGTATGCAATAGGTGGTATGGGTCATTCCTGGAACTATTTAAATTACAGTGATACGGATAAGGCTAATGCGGCTCCCTGCCCCGATCAGGGTTTGAATTTAGGCAAAAATATGCATTCAAGTTTTGCCTGGGAAGTAGGTGGTGGTATCACTTATACATACAATCCGCGCATCTTACTTTCACTGGAATACTTGTATGCGGATCTAGGTAGGGCAGAAACGTCTGCAAGTGGTAATACAGGTACTATCACCACACCACATGTCATCCCTGCTCAGTTTAATCTGAATTCACAAGCGATATTGGCTGGGCTACATGTCACGCTATGAAGCTTATGGATTTTTAAGGAGATACAAGATGTTCAATCATGTGAAATATGGAGCGCTATCCTTAGGTTTTTTACTTTCTTGTTCCGTTCATGCCGTACCATCTTGTGACGTGAGTTTTATTAATCCTCCTAGTTTTGGAGCACTTTGTGAAAACTCAACCGTAACGGCCACCTATACAATTCAAAATAACACACCCGTTACTGAGGCGATAAATTATATTCGAATTCAAAATAATGATTCATTTCCTACTAGCGCTGCAACGATTGTTACAGCACCTCTTAATAACTGTGGTAGCTCTTTATCTTCTGGCGCTAGCTGCGAAATTAGTGTGCAACTAAGTTCAACCACAACACTGGGTACTTTTAACCGCGTGCTCCAGGTTGGGATGGATAGTCGCCAAGTCCAGATAGATGCACCGGCCATCACTGTGGTGGTGGAAGCCTGTACAACACCCCCGCCAACACCGCCGGGTGGTTTTACGTCCACGATCGCTGGAACGCCTTCCTTTCTTTTCCAGTCTTCTATTCTTGGTGCCTCAACGGTGACGAATACAGGACTAACCGTGATTAGCGGTGATCTAGATCTGACACCTGGAACCTCAGTTACAGGCTTTGCTCCGGGTACTATTGTGAATGGCGTACAGAATATTAATAATACCGCTGCCACTAATGTGAAAATCGCAGCTCAAAATTATTATACGGCGCTTAATGCATTACCTTGTAGTAATACCTATGGTGCGGCTACAGATATCAGTACGTTATCCCCCCTCAACTGTGCAACCAGCCCTGTCAATTGTTTCACCTCAAGTGCTTTAATGACGGGTCCAGTAATACTGAACGGCGCGGCAGGAAGCACCTGTACCTTTTTGATAGGTTCAACCCTCACCGTTTCAAACGGAGCCGTCATGTCAACGTCTGGTGGGATACTTAATGACAACATAAGCTGGGCTATCGGTAGTTCCGCTACGCTGGGAACCAATAGTACGCTCTTTGGTATTATCGATGCCAATGCGAGCATAACATTAAATACCGGCGCTACATTAAATGGTAGGGCTTGGGCATTGAATGGTGCGATTACACTTGATGATAATGCGGTTAGTCCACAAGGTTAATTTGTACAAAACCAGACTCAGTAGTGAAATGTCGTATTATTTATTTCTAAAAATGGTAAGTTTGATATTTTTTTTATGTATGTTAGAATGCGCTCGATGCGGATGTCGCCGTTACTGTCAGATGGAATATTTTTATCGAAGTTTTGGAGATTGTTATGAACGCAACCCAACATAGAGAAACAGATTTACTAAGTACAGCACAGCAACAAGAGTTATTCGATACATCATCATCATTAAACCAACAGCCTGGACCAGATCCTCTGGAAGCATATCGATTCAACTTAGCAGATCTTAAAACAAATTATAAAACTAATCATTCTACCTGGCGCCGCGAAGCATTCAAATATGCCTTCTCTACTGCCACCTTTGGTTTGGGTGCTTTGTATTTATGGGCAACCACGCTCGTGGTGAAAGAAGGGGAAGTCGCCATGCGACGCAATGCGCGGGGTGAAATGATTTTGCTTCCTCCTGGCCGACATTCTAATTTCCCGTGGGAAGCTTATGTGCGTGAGAATTCGGCGCCTTCTTTTCGCTCTGTCAATTCTACTGCAGCTGGGACTGTGCGGGTGCAACGTGATTTGTATATGGAACAATCACTCCAAAATTTTATTTTGGGACGGTATACCGTTCCTGTATCCGAAAACTTTATTCGGTTTGGCCCGAATACTATTTTTACGGTTAAAACCGGTTATATAGCGAAAACCTACCGTAATGGTGAGCTGGTTGTTTTTCCGGCTGGGCAATATCGTTTAGAAGATGCGGCACATGTGGTGAATAGAGAAGATGCGTTTATTTCTGTTCAAGAGGAAACCAAAACTTTACCGGCGGTTTCTGCATTGACTAAAAATAATGTGCCTTTGAAGATTCAAGCGGATGTGCGTTATCAAATTGAAGATCCGCAATTGGCGATTACCTTAGTAGATGATATTGAAAATACGATTTTTGAAATAGCAAAAATTAATATTTCTCAAGTGGTTAGTCATCATGATTTGTCAGAGTTTGTACCGGTTATGGCGGATCCGAGCGCACATGGTGAGGAAAGGTGTGTTAACCAGGATGAGATGGATAGTTGTACTGGTGATTCTAGTGTGGAGCTGGGGGATGATAGAGGAGATGGCTCTGTATTAGCAGAGTTAACGCGCAAGATCACTGAGCAACTTAAGAAAATGGGTATTAAATTATTAAGTATCAGTACGACTGGGCGGACGATTGATGATCCAGATTTGGCTCATGAACTAGGCCAGGTAGCGGTGATTCAAGCGAAAGCACGTTCTACAATGCTGGCAGCAGAACAAGCAAAAAAAGTGAAACAAATTGAAGCGGAGGCAGAAGCGATTGCGATGCGTGCCCGTGCAAAAGGACAAGCGGATGCCGTAAAAGAGATCGGTGCGGCTTTTCTTGAGTCGGCAGATTCTATGAAGGAGAATCCTACAGCAGCCCAATTTTTCCTAATGGATCTGCAAAAATCTTGGTTTGCTGGTAACCCGAATCTCCTATTTAATATAGGCGGGGGGAATCAAGCCACTATGCCGATCATGCTGTCATCTGGCACTGGGTTTGGTATGGGGCGAGCTGATAACTAGGTTGAGGTAGGTTGGCCTTGGCTCGTCTCTTAAGAGAAAATTTCAGTCTTTGCGAGCGTTAGCAAAAGCAATCCAGTGACTTTATGTAGTGCTGAGTAAGGCCACTGGATCAACTATGTCTCAGCGATTTTTTCTCGACTTAGCCGTTTTTATAATTTGGTACAAAAATCCGTCATTGCGAGCGTCAGCGAAGCAACCCAGTTCGTTGAATAGCTGTACTGGGTTGCTTCACTACGTTCGCAATGACGACAAATTTAGCTTCGCTACGCTCGCAAGACGATGGAGAGTGAGCGGTGATCATTTATATTCATAAGCTCGGTTTCATATCATGAATCTCGTTGGTATCGTGTTCTTGACATTTATACTCTCTTCGCCAAAAATGGCATTCAGTCAAGAACTGCTCGATGTTATGCCATCGAACTCGGAATCGGATCAAAGTATGACGCACCCGCCACAATATTTACTTTCCTGGTTAACTTATACAGGGTATATGAGTGAGCGATTGCGCGACAAATCTGGGGAGGCTGTTTTACAAGTGATCCAGCAAACCTGGGAACCTACTAACACTTGGGATCATCAAGTCTTATCTTTGCCTGAAGAGCAAGTTTTGCATCGGGATATTGTGACGCTGGCTTGGGAGCAACCCTGTTGGTTTGCGCGAACTATTTTCCCCCAAACCACTTATCAAACACATTTAGATCTGTTTCATCGCTTAGATCATGAGCCGTTGGGCAATCTGATTTTTCATACGGAATCGATCAAACGTTTAAATTTGTGCCATTACCCCATCACAGCAGAGTCTCCTGAATACGCATGGCTTCCTAAAACGATTGATACCCATCAACAGGTATTATGGGTGCGCTTATCGACGTTTCAAGTTCAAGATGCAGAATTATTCTATTTGGTTGAAATTTTACTTCCAGCTTTGGAGCAGTATTCGTGAATCCCTATCTCCGTTTGATGCGTTTTGACAAACCCGCAGGCATCGCACTGTTGTGGGCGCCGACAGCTTGGGCGTTATGGCTTGCGAATCAGGGTCATCCTGCGGGATGGTTGGTGGTTTATTTTTTGGTGGGAACCGTTTGCATGCGTGCTGCCGGATGTATCGTCAATGATTTGGCGGATCGTAATATTGATTGCCATGTGCAAAGAACCCGCTTACGTCCATTGACTCAGGGTGAGATCAGTATCCCTCAGGCTTTGATGGTTCTTGTTCTGCTCCTGATATGCGCAGCTGGGATTGCTTTGAACTTACCTATTTTATGTTGGTATGAAGCCTGTTTTGCGTTGCTGATTACCATTGTGTATCCTTTTGGAAAACGGTTTATTCAGGCACCTCAATTGGTTTTAGGCGTTGCCTTTTCCATGGGGATCCCCATGGCGTATGCGGCATCCGGACAATCTCCAGATCTAGGCATGGTGTTACTGATGCTCTTAAATTTTTGTTGGATTGTGGCGTACGATACCATGTACGCTGTGGTCGATATGGCGGATGATCGGCTGATCGGTGTGCGCTCAACGGCCATTTTATTTGGCAGAAATCTGCGACCTATTTTAGCTATTTTATTGTGCATGACCCATGGATTGTGGTTGCTTATTGGGTATGTGTATCCTGTTTCAATTTGGTTTATGGTGGCTTGGCTCGTGGGATTGGGGATTTTTATCTATCAATATCGTTTGCTAGCTGCCTCAACCACCCATGTTGCCATGCGTGCCTTTTTGTCGAATGCTGTCTATGGACTCGTGATGTGGCTGGGATTTGTGCTTTAAAAATTTTCAAACTGCGCTGTTGTTAGTATAATTCGCGTTCGCTTATTTCGTACAAGGTCATGATGCGTCAATTTTTATATGGTCTTCTTTGCCAAGGAAACAAAGTAAAATATTTGTTTACTGCCCAGCACAAGAAGACCTGGCCTGTCGACGTAATGTGTCGACTTTTGGGCTGTACACGTAGTGGTTATTACAGTTATCACAAGCGTAGTCGAAATAAACCAGAAGATCCTCTGCATCAAGAAATGTTGGAATGGGTCAAAAGAATCGCTGATGACAGCGGTTACACCTATGGCAGTCGCCGTATGAAAAATGCTTTAGGT